>NZ_JAUSUQ010000003.1 GCF_030814135.1 Caldalkalibacillus uzonensis
CAATGAATTCTGCTAACTCAGTATCCTTTACTTTTTGGCGAATATGGCCATAGCCTTTTTTAAGATCTCATTCTCTTGTTGGAGACGGAGCATTTCCTTCTTCATCTCAACCATCTCTTTCTGGGTGATGGACTCATCTCCAGAACCCACTGGAGTCAACTGCTTAATCCATCTGTAAACCGTCACTTCAGATACGCCATATTCGCCGGACAGATCTTTAACAGAAGTTCCTGAGTGGTAGAAATCCACAATCATTTTTTTAAAGTCGTCATTGAATTTCTTACGGTTCATATTGGACACATCCTCTCCCAATTTTTATTGTAAGGGACTTAACTAAAATGTGTCCATGAAACTATACTAACACCAATGATCGCTGGTTTAGATGTTCAAGAATTTCTTATAATTTCTTCTATTACGGGCTTTATCTTTTTTAAATCACTCGATACGATCTCCCAAACAATTTCTTCATCAATCCCGAAGTACTCGTGTATGAGAATATTCCTTAAGCCAATCATGCTTTTCCAAGGCACACTTGGATAACTTTCACGAATCTCATCAGGCACGTATTTGCTTGCTTCACCGATAACTTCCAAATTGCGAATAACCGCATCAATGACGAGCTGATTATTTCTAAACTTTTCGAAATCCATTCCTTTTGTATATTCCTCAATTTTATCTATACATTTCAGAATGTCTTCTAAAAACATGATATATTTCTTTGTCATTGATAAATGACCTCGCTTAAAATCACTTCCTTTAATTGTGGTTTTAGTGCATTAACTGTTACAAGATCTACTTTCTTGCCTAATGTTTTTTCCAGAAAGTTTTTAAGCTCAACAAAATCCAGGCCAATCGGTTTTGAAAATTCAACCAGTATGTCAATATCACTCTTCCCCGTTTGTTCTCCACGTGCAAATGATCCAAAAACACCAATTTTTCTTACATTGTACTTTTCCTGGAGAATGGGTTTGATTAACTGGAGCCGATATTCAATGTTTTTATCAAGAGACATCATGATCACACCTTTCACACCCACCACTATTTTCTTTGTAATTATTATAGCAAAAAAGCGGCCTAAAAAGACCGCTGATAACACTCAATTGCAAATGGACAATGACTGCACTGAGAAGATGGTTTGGCTGGAAACAGCCTATCACGGGCATCCGGCTCCAAATCAAGAAGAAACAACTTTTCCTCTATCTCCATCGCCAGATCATATGCCTATTGACGGGCCGCTTCTGCTTCAACTCTTGTGAAGCTGTATCCGCTCTCCTTTCCATAGCGCAGGAAGTACAGTTTTCCATATACTTCGCCCAGCCCCTTCATCTCCATCAACACCCACGCATACAGGGCAAGCTGCATGTTGTCGAAAACGTTGTACGGTTGCCAATTGGTTTTCCAATCGACAAACCATACACCAGATTCGTTTTCGACAACCAGATCAATGTAGCCCTGTAACTGTGGGGCTGAAGGAGAATGGGAGAGGGGAGTTGGAAATGTACTTCTGTCTCCCCCATTCCCGCGTGTACTGGGGATTTTTTTACTAGACTTTCCACCTCCGAACGTTCAACCTGGGGGTGGAAGTCTGCTTCAATAAAGCCTTCGCAAACCGCTTCTTCCAAGGTGTATCCCTGTATGAGCATTTCAATGCCTTTGTGGACAGCCTTTCCGAGTGCCAGCGGCTTTGTCACCGGCTCCTCCCGACCGTCCACGTATTTCAGGTAGAATCTTAATGGGCACTGCTCATATAGGGACAGGCGTGAATAGGAGTATATCACAGAGATTTTCACCCCCTTAAACTAAAAAGAGGGATATACCTGCATACAGCAAGCATATCCCTCTATTTTTACTCTATCCCAAGGGTATTGAGGATTTTTTGCAGCGTTTCCTCATTTGGGATAGACCCACTTTCTATTTTCGCAATTTCTGATTCTTTTAATCCAGCATGTCTGGCTAATTCGGCCCGGCTCCAGCCCAGTTCGGCTCTCCGATCAATGACAGCAGAAGCTATTTTGACGGCCAGGCTTATTTCGTCTCTTTCTTTTCGGTCTATGGCATCCAACTTTTTATAAATGTCATCCCACTGGATCACCGATGGCATCCCCCTTTGCTCCACCATAATTCCGAAGAGACCCCTATCTTTAGGTGTGGGTAGGAATCTGCGTTATTATACCATAAGCAAGGGCGTACTTAAATTACGAGTGGGACACCATTTTTTAAAAAGGCAATTCATCTTCGTCAATATCAACTTCTTCAGAATCAGCCACAAACGGATCTTCGACCGATTCTTCTTCCGGCCTTCCTTTCGTTCCGCTGAGGAAACGGACGTTTTCTGCCACCACTTCGGTGACATACACCCGTCGGCCTTCGTTATTCTCATAATTGCGGATTTGCAAACGGCCTTCCACAGCGGTCAGACTGCCTTTTTTCAGATACTCGGCGCAATTTTCGGCTAACTTTCGCCAAGTCACAATGTTAATGAAGTCCGCCTCCCGCTCCCCCTGCTGGTTCACAAACGGGCGGTCAACAGCCAGGGTAAAGGTGGCCACTGCCGTCCCGTTTGGGGTGTAACGCAGTTCAGGGTCACGGGTCAAACGACCAATCAAAACCACTCTGTTCAACATTTTTAACCTCCTTGTTAAATCTGCCGTACTTTTAATCGCCCGGCAGGCGGCGATTTTAATCTATTTAACATAATCTTTTGAATCTAGGATAAATCCACAATCCACGCAAACAATCATTTCTGTATATGCAACTCCAATAGCCCACCAAGACTTTATACTTTTTGTTTTTTATGCTTACATTTTTTCATCATCATCAAATCTTTCCTCCGGTTCGAACAATCGGATGATGTCACCGACTTTAACCTTGTTTGGCGGAACGTCCACCCAACCGCCGGACGCTTTCCGCTGCACCATTCGCACTTTTTTCACCTCCTGAAAAGAGCAGAAGAACATTTTGCTCCGCTTCCTCGGCCCATTTCGGACGTTCACTCATGGAGTAAACGTTCAAAATGGGTTCCAACAGCGGTTCGCCAATCTCCTGCTCCCGTTTTTTATCATACTGACCACTTTCTGGTATTTACCGTTCCGTATGCCCAGGACAAGCTGTTGGAAAGCAAAATATTTTTCATTTGCCACAAACGCTTTCCACTCTTTCCACAGGCGAGAACGGAAATCCAGATAGTAGTCGTAGTACAGCTTTCTCACTTCCGCCCACTGGGGTTTTTAACTTGTACCCAAGCAGCCGAAGCTGGGACAGCGTCAGACGTTCTGCTGGATGTGGCTTGTATTTGCCCTTTTTTCCACGGTATCTTTCTATTACCTCACTCTCCGGGATGTTTTCCAAGAGTGAGATGAAACGAAAGACACCTCCGGCCTCACCACAAAACCAGCATTTGAACACCTGATCCTGGGTGTTCAAGGAGAGATAAAATTTCTTCTCCTTCCCCGGCTTGCTGTCCTCTTCACAGAAGGGGCACTTGGCCAGCACTTCCCGTTTCTCCCGTGTACGTTCATTGATGATCAAACCGTGTTGTTCGGCATTAGGGAGGATTTCAGGAAGCACGACTTTCTACCCCCATCGCCGCCTCAATTACTTCCTCCATACTGGCGGGAACAGGAATTTGTTCCCAATGGGGCTGGAGGATGATGCGCTGGCGGCGTTCAATAACCTCTCGCTTCGGCTCCCAATACCGCCAGTTGCGGTAGCATTGCACCGCTTCTTCCACATGGCTGCATTGGTTCCTGAAACGGTATGCCGGGCAGAAGTGAGAGACAACAAGAAAGGGGCCTTCCGGCTCCACTCTGACCAGATAAACCCCATTTTTTGTCTTGGACGGGATACAACAAATCAGTGCCTTCCCATCCTTGAGTGTGGCGGTGATCATAGCGTATCACCGCTTTTTTTCGTCACTTCACGAACGGACTGGAGGAACCGGAAACCATGTTTCTCCTGCCAGGTCATCTCAAAGGGACGATCTTTGGGAATGGACATGGCTGCCGCAATCTACTCCGGTTTATGGGCCAAAACCCTGATCTCTTTCTCAACATCCTCAATGGATTTTCCATTGACGGACATCAGGAATTTAAAGCCGTTGTCAGCATCTTTCCATGTCATGCTGAACGGCTACACTTTGTTCCTTGTTGGTTCTAGTATCCATCTAATAACCCCCTTGCAAAATTTTGGAACGTGATGTGAAAAATAATGTCTAGTGGATATTAAAGAAATGGAGTGATACATGATAACCATAAAGCAGACAATGTGTAGCCAGGTTATTCACCAAACGGGGCCATCCACTTGTCCGCGAAGCAATCGATTCAATGGCTGCTTCTTGAAACACCATATACGTAGGGGTTGCTTAAAAACCAAAAAATGTTGATATAAAAAGGAAAAGACGTGTTTTTGTCGAAAAAAGTGCAATGGTTTTTCAAAAATCCCCCACAAAAACCTTGCACTTGGAGGTATTGTTGTGTATCGCCATAAACCAGGATCAACTCATCATGCCGCATGAATTCTTCTTGCCTTTTGGTGGTCAACTGGACCCCAACAATCGCTGGGTGTTACTCGCTCAAAGGATTCCCTGGGGCAAAGTGGAAGATCTGTGTATATCGGGCAGCTCAAATCAACAAGTGAAGGCCGTCAGGCCTTTTCTGTGCGCATGGCTTTGGGTGCGCTTATCATTAAAGAGCGTTTAGGCACTAGCGATCGTGAAACAGTGGAGCAGATCAAAGAAAATCCCTATCTGCGGTACTTTATCGGTCTAACTGAATTCAAACAAGAAGAGCCCTTTTACCATACCATGATGACCCATTTCCGCAAACGGTTAGGTCCTGATATCATCAATCAAATCAACGAATGGCTTGTCACAGAAGAAGTGAACCAGATGACATCAGACCGTGATGAAGTGACAAATGATGACGATCACGAACATATCCGATAACCAAAACCATTCAGGCAGCCAACCCACAGCTGGGCAACAATCCAAACAGCAACCACATTCAAACCAATCTGCCCTCAAAAGATCTGTTTGCCGAAACGCTGCAAGACATGTTAGAAGGTGAGCTGGAAGATAAATAAAAAATCCCTTGATAGACAAGGGACTTCATGGTCGTATGTAATGGTCGGAACGGCGGGATTTGAACCCGCGACCTCACCCACCCCAAGGGTGCGCGCTACCGGGCTGCGCCACGTCCCGATCATGTGCAGAAAATGTGTTGTGAATCAGACAATGAATAATTTATCATAAAACATAAACGGAATCAACCCCCTTTGAACAAGATTTTAAGGAGGAAGTTTTATGCAAATCCACAACCGGCCAAAACCTTGGAACCTTGAACCATTTCTGCCCCTCTCCACCCCCCCGGGTGATGGTCCACTATGCCACCTTGCTCAATAATATTGCAGAGATGAATGGCTTTGCCCGCCGGCACAACTTGGCCCTGCGGCCCCATTTTAAAACCCACAAGACACTTGAAATCGTCCGCATGCAATTAGAATATGGGGCTACAGGTGTGACAGTGGCCTCATTAAGCGAAGCGGAAGCACTCATTTCCGCCTGGGAAACAGACCCATCAACGGGCACACAGCCGCTTGGAAAGTTAGATCTATTAATCGCTTTTCCCATTGTAGGTGAAGACCAGTTCACTCGTGCAGTACGGCTTAACGAGCAGGCCCGTCTGACGCTGATGGTGGACCACATGGAAGCAGCCCGCTCATTACATGCTTTCGCCCGGCGAAATGGCTGCAATGCTCATCATTGGATTGAAGTGATGTTTCTATAGAAGTGGGAGTATCCTTGCCGATTTTTGATGAATCCCCTGTTGTAATCAGTTTTATGCAATAATCCTGTTTCCCCGGGCAAACTAAAGTTATACACCCAGAATGTGAGGGAGGAAATATCCTTGAAAAAGTGGTGGATTCTTGGCGTTGTCCTGTTGATCTGTACAACCATAAGTTTTATCTATTTCGGCACCTCCCTTCTTGAGCAGACGGGGGAATCATCTTTATTGCCTTCCGGACCCGGAAAGCTTACGGCTCAAGAACAAAAAGATGATCAGATACAAGACGGCCATAAAAAGGTTATTATGATTATCATGGATTCCATGTCAGCTCCTCTGGTCAATAGCGCTGTGGAAAAAGGGACCATGCCGGCCCTTAAATTTTTGATGGACCACGGTCATTTTTATCCAGAGCTGGTTTCCCCCTTTCCTACTATGTCGGTCACCATTGAGAGCACCTTGCTTACCGGAAAAATGCCAGATAAACACCACATTCCCGGCCTGTCCTGGTATTCCCCTGACGAAGGCCGCTTAATCAACTACGGCACCACATTCCTGTTTTGGATGAAAAACGGCTTCCGCCAAGGAATTGGTGATACCCTGTTTAACCTGAATAACCAGCATTTAAACCCTGCGATCCCCACCATTTTTGAAGAATTGGCCAAGCGTGGCAAAACAAGTGGCAGTGTCAATCTTATCGTTTATCGTGGGCCCGCACAGCATCGGTTGCAGTTGCCAGCCTGGTCTCATAAATTGTTCGGCTTACCGGACACCATCGAGACGAAAGGACCTCATGCATTGGCTTTTGGCCGCTTTAATCGCCCTGTTACTATCCAAGGATCACTGCCAGATGGTTTAACACAGCGTTTGGGACTAAACGATGAATATTCGGCCCGTGTTGTGAGCCATGTGATTGAACAAGGAGAACAACCGGACTTTTTGCTTGCTTTCTTTCCTGACTTTGACAATATCGCTCACCGCCACGGCCCCCATTACCGAAAAGGACTGGAAAAAACGGACCGTTTCTTGCAGGAGATATTGAACAGCTATGACAGCTGGGAACAGGCATTGGAGAAAAATATTTTTATTGTATTAGGGGATCACGGCCAGGATCAATTGGTGGAGGATAAGGAGCAGGCTGGAATTAATTTGGAGACGATTTACGCCGACTATAACTTTCACCGTTTAGGAGAACAAACGATGGGCAGTGACATTGCCTTTGGGGTAAACGGACGAATGAGTTATGTCTACGCGATTGAGACCAAAGACTCCCTTGCACATCTGGCCAGTCAAGCCCTGGAAGATGAGCGGGTAGCTTTTGCCGCCTGGTTGGAAGGGGAGTGGGGTGTTGCACAAGCACCCGGATCAAAACAAACACTGCGTTTTAAGCCCATTGGTCCGCTGACCGACATATATGGCGGGCGGTGGACAATCCATGGTGACGAGCAGATCTTGGGGCTTAAACTGGATCAAAATAAATGGCAAATCGCCTTTACCGATTTTCCTGATATTCTCAATCATCTTTATACAGCGCTTAAAGCCAGCGCTTCATCCACAGTGGTTTTGACGGCCAAACCCGGTTATTCGTTTAAAGCAGAGGGCATCTCAGTTCACGCCGGTGGAGGTGAGCACGGAGGCGCCCACAAACATGATGTGTTAGCTGCCATGGTTGTGGCCGGAACGGACAAAAGGCCTGAACATTCACGGATTGTGGATTTAAAAGCATTTGTTTTAAGCCTGTTTGAGCTAGATGATAAAAACGGCAGGGGTTAAGACAATAGCTCTTCCTCCTGCCGTTCAATCTCGGCACGGATCTTATTCAGCAAATCCTTGGTGGATTTCCCCGTCACCATTGTACCGTTGACCAAGGCATAGGGATAAGAAGCACAATCCACACAATACCCAAGACAATCATATTCAACAACATCTATGTTTGGATCTTTCTCCAATTCTTCTTTGACCCGTTGTGTTCCGGAAGCAAGATTCGTCTGACAAAATTCAACAATTGGTCTCATCATCATCCCTGCCTTTCTACTGCCTATGCTACTTATTCTGCCTCTTGAAGTCAATCTTTGGCCACTTTTTAAGGAGACGTTCACCAATTTGTCACATGGTTATTGCTTTTTTTTCGACACTTCTTTACAATGTAATGTTGTGATTATGCAGGAAAGGAAGTCGGCGATGGACAAACACATCCTTATCTTGGGTGGCGGTTATGGCGGGTTGCGCATTATCCAGCGCTTGCTGGCAGCCAACTTGCCCCGGTATACGCAACTAACCTTAATTGACCGTATGCCTTATCATGGGCTGAAAACAGAGTATTATGCACTGGCGGCAGGCACTGAGTCAGAAGCCAAGTTGAGAGTGGCTTTTCCTGAAGATCCCCGCCTTAAAGTGCAATTAGGTGAAGTGACCTCCATTGACTTGGAGCAAAATATGGTCCATTTGCTAGATGGGGACCCCATTCCCTACGATTACCTCATCATCGCTCTGGGCTGTGAAGACAAATATCACGGTGTGCCTGGTGCCGATCAATATACTCACAGTATACAAACCATGCCTCAAACACGGGAAACGTATCAAGCTTTAAATAACATTAAGCCTTATGGTCAGGTGGCCATCGTCGGCGGAGGCTTGAGCGGTGTTGAATTGGCATCGGAACTGAGAGAGAGCCGCCCCGACTTAAACATTACGATTTACGACCGCGGGGAGTCTATCTTAAATCCGTTTCCCGAAAAACTTAAGCGCTATGTAAGCCAATGGTTTCATGAAAATGATGTGGACCTCGTTCATAAAGCCAATATAACCAAAGTAGAACCGCAGATTCTTTTTAATCATGACCAGCCTATTGAGGTGGATGAAATCGTCTGGACCGCTGGCATTCAAGCCAGCCGGATCGTACAAGCCCTACCTGTAGAAAAAGACAGTATGGGCCGTGTGGCACTCAGTCCTCATCATTACCTGGAAGATTATCCCCATGTCTTTGTGGTTGGTGATTGCGCCAGCCTGCCCCATGCGCCCAGCGCACAGCTGGCCGAAGCACAAGGGGATCAAATTGCCCAAGTGTTGTTGAACATGTTACATGGTGAACCTCTGCCCCAATTGCCCAAAATCAAGCTTAAAGGGGTGCTGGGCTCCCTCGGCAAGAAACACGGGTTTGGTGTGATGGGCGACACAACTTTACTTGGCCGGGTTCCCCGGGTGCTTAAATCAGGCGTATTGTGGATGTATAAGTACCATTTGGGTTAGTTTTTTTATGTAACAGACAACCCCTCCTATCATACAGGAGGGGTTTTTGGCATGTACACCAGGTTGTACTGGTCATAGCAGCCGATTATTGCCCACCTTGTGACCGAAGATAAGCTTCAATCGCCTGTCTTACTTTGGGAACAACGTAGCCACTTCCCCCTTTTTCCTCAACTCCTTCAATCATCATGGCCACCAACACCTGTGCCTGTTCCGCTTCAAAAGCGACAAACCAGCCATATTCCTCCCCTTGTTCACCCTGAGCTGTTTTCAGCTCTGCCGTACCTGTTTTTCCGCCAATGGTCCAGTCAGGAAGACGGGCATCGCGCCCCGTTCCCTGGGGATGCTCCACAACCTCAATCAACGTTTGCCGGATGAGATCAGCGGTGGCTGGGGAGATGATCTGTTCTTTCCATATCTCCTGCCCGCTATTAAGCTCCAACTGCGGGGCAGTCAGATGACCCTGATTTAAAAACGGGGTGTAGGCCAGCGCCAGATGAAGCGGACTCATCAACACTTCCCCCTGCCCAAACCCGCTGACAGCTAATTGAACGTCATCCCATTGCTGGTCCCCAGAGCTTAGCTTTGAGGTGACAACAGGCAAGTCCAAGGGGAGTGGTTCGTTAAAACCGAAAGCTTCTGCTCCCCGTTTAAATGCCTCTTCCCCCAATTTCAAAGCAGCCTGGGCAAAATAAACATTGTCTGAAAAAACCATGGCTGCTGTCAAGTCCACAGGCTGACCCGGATCAGTGACACGGGTGACATGGTATTGACCCCATGATGAATCTGGCTGCCATCTTAAACCGGAAACATCCATAGTTTCATCTGGTGAAAGGGCACCTTGTTCCAAAGCAATGGCTGCTGTCACAGGTTTAAATGCGGATCCAGGGGGATAGGTCTGATTAAAACGGTTAAACAAGGGCTTAGCCGGATCTTCAGACCATGCCTGCCATTGTTCGGCTGAGAGGCCAACAATAAACAAATTGGGGTCATAGGCAGGCTGATTGACCAAAGCCAGGATTTCCCCTGTCTGGGGATGAATAGCGACTGCTGTTCCCTGATCCCCTTCCAGCTGCCGGTACAGCTCCTGCTGCAAGGTCATATCGATCGTCAAGCGAATATCCTCGCCGTGCACCGGATCTTGATGAGCGATGATCTCCTTTCTGTTGTTGTTTTCGTCCGTGGTATAAATGGTCGCCCCATGCACGCCACGCAAACGTTCCTCAAACAACTGCTCCAATCCCGTTTTACCAATAACGTCTGTTTGGCGGTATCCCTCTTCCCTCAGCTCATTCCATTCCTCTTCTGACAGAGGCTGTATATATCCGGTTAAATGGGCTGCCATCTCTTTGTACGGATAAACGCGCCCTGGTCTGTCCTGGATCATCACCCCGTCGATAGATAGCAATCTTGCTTTTTTGTCCTCATCATCCTTAGCAATGGTGGCTAGCGGCACAAACCAGTCAGGTTGGACCCATGACGCATTCAGTTCTTGTTCGATCCTTTCGACAGACAGGCCCAGTTCTTCTGCCAATTGTTCCAGGGCTTGTTCAGGATCCTCTGCTTCTTCCAATCTGGCCGGAACGACGCCCACTGAACCAAGTGTGCCGTTAATGGCCAGTCCTTCACCCTTGCGGTCGGTTATTTCTCCCCTTTCAGCTTCCAAGAACTCCACTCTGACTTTATCTTCACCCTCCAGCTGGGGAAAAATCATATGGGGGCCCCAGTTGATTCCCCACCTTGGCACACCCGTTTCTTCATCCTCTTCCTGAACGAGGGTGACGGTGTGCTCAAAACTGACTTCCCCGACAACCGTCTCCAAGGTGACGGCAAAGGGAAAATGAATTTGTCCCTCCTCGTCTGCTTCTGCCTCCTCAGGGTAGGAGGGTGTGACCTCTAGGCCGGCTGCCCCGATACCAGCGTAAATGTTTTCATAGCGCTCCACCATATAATCAAGGTCGTACTGTGCTTTAGCCTCCGAACTCAACAGTTCGTACATGGCTGAATAATCTCCTTTTTCCCAGAAAGAGACATATTGGTCAAATGTCTCTTCAGGTGTCGGCCCATCTGCAGAACAGCCCGCAGCAAAAAGTAGCAGCCCCACAACGGCCAAGGTTACCCGCTTCATATTCAGTTTCCCCCTTTGCATCCTCCTGCCCCATGCTTAAGCCAAGGCTTGCTCCAGATCTGCGATCAAATCTTCGCTATCTTCCAAGCCAACAGAGATACGGATCAGGCCGTCACTAATCCCCAGTTCTGCCCTGCGCTCCGGCGGAATAGAAGCATGGGTCATTTTGGCCGGAACAGAGATTAGGCTTTCCACTGCACCCAAGCTCTCAGCCAAAGTAAAGTATTTTACCTTCCGTAGTACCTGCTCCGCCCGTTCAGCGCTGCCCACATCAAAGGAAAGCATGCCCCCAAAGCCGCGTGCTTGCCTTTGTTGCACCTGATGACCAGGGTGATCAGACAATCCCGGATAAAAAACAGCCTGAATATCTGTGCGGGACACCAAATAATTCACAATCTCCCGGGTGTTCTCTTCATGAGCTTTCATCCGTACCCCCAGGGTTTTAATGCCACGAATCAACAACCAGGCGTCTTGGGGACCCAAAATCCCGCCTGTGGAATTTTGAATATGGTGCAACCGCTCAGCCGATTCATCATCCTTGACAACCACCAGACCGGCTACCACATCGCTATGGCCCCCCAGATACTTGGTAGCGCTGTGCACCACAATATCAGCGCCCAGTTGCAACGGATTTTGCCAGTACGGGGTCATAAATGTATTGTCTACGATTAACTTTAATCCATGGGCCCGGCACAAATCGGCCACCGCCGGGATATCTGACACCTTGAGCAAGGGATTGCTTGGGGTCTCCAAGAAAACAGCTTTGGTTTTGTCATTAATGGCGTCTTCCACCTGATTAATCCTGCTGGTGTCTACAAAGCTGACATCAATACCAAACCTGTTAAACACGGTGCTTAAGACGCGGTAAGTGCCACCGTAGACATCATCCCCAACAATAAAGTGATCCCCTTGCTCAAAAAGCATAACTACAGCGCTGATGGCTGCCATCCCCGATGAAAAAGCAAACCCTCTCTGACCTCCCTCAATATCTTTGATCAGCTCCTCGCAGGCAAAGCGGGTGGGATTGCCTGTACGGGAGTATTCGTATCCCTTATGCTCCCCAACCCCTTCCTGACGGTAGGTGCTCACCTGGTAAATGGGTACTGTAACCGCACCTGTATGGGGATCTCCATCAATCCCGCCGTGAATAAGTTTAGTATTTAACTTCATACGTAATGGCCTCCCTGATAAATGTTTTGACTGAGATAACGCTCACTGCTGTCTGGAAAAATGGTGACGATATTGGTGCCGGGCTGAGCTTGTTTAGCCTCTTTCAAACAAGCCGCCATGGCTGCTCCGGAGGAACTGGCCACCAACAGACCCTCTCTTTTGGCCAGCTCCCGCACATAGAAAAAGGCTTCTTCATCTGTAATAGTATGAATCGCATCGAAGTAACCGGGGTCCATATACTCAGGCAAAAATTCCATCCCGATCCCCTCCGTTTTGTGGGGGCCCGGCTCCCCGCCGTTTAAAATCGATCCTTCCGGTTCCACAATGACTGTTTTAATCTCCCGGTTGTGTTCTTTCAAATAACGGGCCACGCCCATAAAAGTGCCACCCGTTCCGGCACCGGCCACAAAAATGTGCACCTGTCCCTCCATCTGTTCCCAAATTTCAGGGCCCGTCGTCTGATAATGGGCCAGTGGATTGGCAGGATTGGCAAATTGTTGCGGACAGAAAGCGTTTTCAACTTCCTGCTCCAGCTCTTTGGCCTTCTTGATGGCCCCGCGCATCCCTTCTTCCGTAGGTGTGTTAACCACTTGGGCTCCCAAGGCCCGCATAAGTTGCTGTTTTTCCACACTAAACTTCTCCGGAACAACAAAAATCACTTGGTAATCGGTCTGCACAGCAGCAAGGGCCAGACCAATACCGGTATTACCTGCTGTCGGTTCAATGATCGTTCCGCCTGGTTTCAACTTCCCGCTTGCTTCCGCATCACGGATTAAGGCTAAACCGAGACGGTCCTTCACACTTCCTCCCGGGTTGAAATACTCCAGCTTGGCAAACAACCGCACTCCTTCCGGCAATTGAAACTGGGTCAGCTCCACAATAGGCGTGTTACCGACCAAATCTTTCACGTTTTTATATACATGCTTCATTAGTGTTCACCCTTATGCGTTCTCTATTGTTCTTAACACTTCAATGATATGCAAAAAGCGCCCTGTTTGCAATGCAAAACTCCTTTTAGTGTTCATTAATGTTATAATGAACATATAGCAACACTTCATCCAAATGTTTGGTTAGATTTTTTGTGCTGTTCAATATATAATAAGGAAAGAAGGAGGAGTGATGATCATGGAACTTGAAGCCAGAGTACAAGAAGTGTTGGACAAACTGCGTCCTTTCCTCCAGCGCGACGGCGGAGACTGTGAGCTTGTTGGCGTGGAGGACGGCGTTGTCAAATTGAGACTGTTAGGAGCCTGCGGCAGCTGCCCTGCTTCAACCATGACATTAAAGGCCGGGATTGAACGGGCGTTGATGGAAGAAATCCCTGAAGTTAAAGAAGTGGAACAGGTTTTATAACACGATCAGTGTACCCCCTTCTCTAATGCAGAAGGGGGTTCTTTATGTATAAAGGGTTCAGGTCCTGAACATGCTATAGCTTACGGTAACGAGTTGTTCAGAAGGAAGAGGAGTAGCGCGATGCCAATCAACCACATTGAGACATATGCGTTGCAATTGCTTGAGGAGCGCGGTGTAAGCATTGATGAAATTGGGGAGTTAGTCTTTTTTTTACAGGAAAAATATATCCCCAACCTTGATCTTGCCACCTGTATTGAACAGGTTCATCATGTGTTGAGTAAACGAGAGGTGCAAAACGCAATTATTACCGGTATTACGCTGGATAAACTGGCTGAAAACAAGCAGCTTGAAGAGCCGCTGCAGTCCATGATTTACAATGACGAAGGTTTATATGGCATCGATGAAGTGGTTGCCCTGGCTATCGTTAATATCTACGGCAGTATAGGTTTTACCAATTACGGTTATATCGACAAGGTGAAACCGGGGCTTTTAGCCCGGCTGGATGATAAAAGAGAAGGGTGCCATACGTTTCTGGATGATATTATCGGCGCCATTGCAGCCGCTGCCTCCAGCCGTCTGGCCCATGCGCTGGCCCACAAGGCAAATCATTAGCAAAAGGCATCTAACAGTGACTCCCATTGATAAGTCGGTTGCTCGTGTACATGTTCTAGGTCACCTTGAGTGGTAAAGCCGGTAAAAACGATGGCCGTATCCACCCCAGCCCGGATCCCCGCCAAAATATCAGTCTCATAGTTATCCCCAATCATCAGAATGTCTTCTTGGGCCAAGCCCTTTTCCTCCATGATCATCTCCAACATAAACGGCTCAGGCTTGCCGATATAGGTCGGTTCGATTCCAGTAGCCGTACGCACCACGGCTGTCAGGGAACCGTTACCCGGCAACAGGCCCCGTTCTGTGGGCAGGGCTTTATCCGCATTGGTAGAGATAAAAGTGGCCCCAGCCCTGACAGCCAGTGCTGCTTTAGCCAGTTTATCGTAGGTGATTTGGCGGTCCAAGCCCATCACCACAAAATCACAACGCCCCAGATCCTTCTCCTCTGAAACTAACTGACATCCCGCTTCCCTAAGGGAGTTGGCCAGGGCTGCTTCACCAACAACATAAACTGTTGGACTCTTTTTCATTTTGGTCAAGAAACGGGCAGCCGCCACGCTTGTCGTGTACACTTTCTCCGGCTGGGTAAGAATATCAAACTTGGCCAGATGGTTTACGACATCTTGGGGAGTTTTGGTTGCATTATTGGTCAAAAACACATAATCTTGCCCCCTCTTATTCAATTCTTTGATAAAAACTGGGGCTTCTGCAATTTTTTCTTCTCCCCGGTACATGGTTCCATCCAGGTCAAGTACAAACAGTTTATAGTTTCGCATCGGGTAGTCATCCTTTCTCTCTCCCACGTTTACTCCTCAAGTATTGGTTTGACGAAAGGCGTGAACAGGTCCCAAATGATGTTCTAGATAGTGACGGATCCGTTCAGGATAACAGGCCAGTGCCCCTTTAGTCTCTTGGTACAACTGCCACAGCTCTTCATGATTCACATCCACATAGTGTTGAACCAGCATTTTACGACAGGCAACCAGCTTTTTTAAGCTTTCCGCCTCGCTATTGGGCAGGACTTTCTCCCCGGTTAAGATCTCCACCACATCCTCATAACTGCCCGGATCCCTCATCATAAACCCGTCAATCATCTGATTGCCCACATCCACCACGGCCTCAATGGACATGTGCAGGCCCCGTTCAAAAGCCAGACGCTCCAGCTCGGCTTGTGGACAAGCCTCCAAACAGTTTAATACTCCGATTTGCCTTTCAATATAGTCCAAACGTTGATGTAAAAGGTTCAAATCAACGAAATACATGGCTCTCCCCCTTATACCTCATCATCTTGACGGTCCGTTGTTCTGTTTCGTTTGCCCACCCAGATCGTGATACCGAAAGTGAGAATAATGGCCAGTAAAATGATCATGGCAATGCCCAATTCTTCCATGAAGTCTGACTCCTTTTTTGTTTTATTAACACATCTATTTTATACTATAGGGGTAAGCAAGTAAAAGGAGGCGCACTGATGAACGGCGACATGCTCATCTATGATGAAACGGAAGAAACCAAAACACGGTACATAGGCTTTTTTGGTGAACATAAACGTTATGACCTGGCTGTAACCCAAACAGACCGGTTTTATGGCAAAATGCTGGTTATTGACATCCAGTCAGGCCGCTCTGCCATCATTGGACCGGACGATCTGGAGGAGGAAGGTTATTTGGCCCATGCCTTTGAATTAACCGAGGATCAAGCGGCGGAGTTGCATGAACTGTTATCCCAGATTATCTTTTAGAAACGGATACCAAATCTTTGGCCTGTGCCACTGATAACCTTGGTACTGGACACAGTACATAACATTAAGATCACAGTCTAAAGCGCGAGGTGTGCAAAGAAGGTAACCTTCTTTACGCCTCGCGCTTTTTGATCTTTTTTAAGACAAAATAAGCACAGCCAAAGTTGCAGTATTCATAAATATATTCATCCAAAGTGCTGATCTTAGCATCAAAAGCCGGCTTTACTTTCTTGTTATGGTCATCATAAAAACCTCTCAGCCTCAACTGGGAATAACCCCAATCCCCCACAATATAGTCATACTTGGTTAATACCTCACTGTAACGCTGGCGAAAAGCCTCCGGATTCCAGCCCTGCCGCACATCTTTAACCACTTCGTATGCTTGACCTTTAATCACAATGTCAGCCACTTCACTCACCTCACTTAACCTTGCCCGCTTGCTTTGTTTCTTACTATAACGGCTTTAGGGACGAAAGTAAAGGAAATAATTGATACAAAAATTCTTCTCTCCTTGTGGGCATGTTAAAGTTAGGAGGTGAATGATCATGGTTAAAAAGGGACTGATTGCGGCCTTGGCACTGGGAGTGGGGATCAGTCTCTCGGCCTGCCGCGATGTTGATGAAACAGCGCCTTATGATACAAAATATTTCATGGCTCAAGACCAAGACGCTACTGGTCACAGAGGAGGTGCCCACGAGGGCCCTAAAGGAAGACAATACCGCTCTTTGTACCGCGATGGTGGAGAGCGGAGAGAAGCTGATCGTTTTGGCAACCGTTTCTTTGGCTTTGACCGTGACTCAGGATTAAGAGACCATCTGTTAGATGATGACGGGCCTCTCGGTTCCCGGCGTTTACAGGAAGAACGGCCAGGATTTAGCCAGCCCCTTGGCTTTAGGGAATATACGGCTAATGATGCTGAAGCCAATTACCGGGGCTTCGGTGCTCAAACCTATATTGACCGCCAGCTCTTGGCCGATACGATTGCCCAAGTGCTAGTAGGCCTTCCTGACGTGGAGACCGCCACTGTACTGGTCACCGATGAAGAATGTCTCATTGGTTACACTGCCAACAGACAGGGAGAAGAGATCGAGCAGCAAGTGGAAATGTCAGCCTTGAGTGCAGCTCCAAGATGGTACAAAGTATATGCTACTGATGATCCCCGCTTAACCGATCATATCCGTCAAATTGCCAACGAGTATACACGAAATTTTGACCCTGAAAACTTGAATAATGAAGTTAATGCTCTTGTGGAACAACTGGGAGGTCCTCAAACGGCCACAGAGCAGGAACAAAAACTGAGGGAAAATAACAAGACCCGTATGAGACCGGAAGAAATAGACAAAGAAAATCCCACCGAGCGTAACCAGAGGTTTGGCAACCTAAACCGCAAGGGAAACATTAACCAGCAATAGGGTAAAGTAGATCTAAAATTTTTTGGCGACCCCTACAGGTCGCCATTCTTCTTTCTACAAAATACGCTTAATTGTATGTGTTTGCTTCCGCTGATTGCACCTGTTCGTGTGCATGGTAAGAGGAACGGACAAGGGGACCTGATTCCACATGTTTAAAGCCCCGTTTGTAGCCTTCTTCCCTCAAGCGGTCAAAATCATCAGGGTGCCAGTACTTGACCACTTTCAAATGGCCTTTGGTGGGCTGCAAATATTGGCCGATCGTGAGAATATCCACATCATGGGCACGCAGATCATCCATCGCTTCCAAAATTTCCTCGTATGTTTCTCCAACGCCAATCATGATACTGGATTTGGTGGGAATGGACGGTTGCATTTCCTTAGCCCGCTTTAACAAGCGCAATGAACGGTCATACTTGGCCCGGGCCCGAACACGGTCGGATAAGCGGCGGACTGTCTCAATATTGTGGTTTAAAATATCCGGTTTGGCGTCCATGACAATTTGCAATGCTTCATCACTGCCCATGAAATCTGGAATGAGCACTTCTACACTACATAAAGGGAGCCGTTTGCGGATGGCCTTAATGGTCTCGGCAAAAATGGTAGCCCCCCCGTCCTTCAAGTCATCCCTAGCCACAGAAGTGACAACGCAGTGCTTCAGATTCATTTGTTCAGCCGCTTGGGCCACCCGCTCCGGTTCAGCCCAATCCAATTCTGTCGGCAGGCCGGTTTTAACTGCACAAAAGCGGCAGGCGCGGGTACAAATATCCCCAAGAATCATAAAGGTAGCGGTTTTATGAACAGCCCAACACTCATAGATGTTAGGGCAACGAGCCTCTTCACAAACGGTATGTAAACTCTTGGAACGCATCATGCGCTTCAATTCATGATAGTTCTCATTGGTATTTAATTTTATCTTCAGCCACTCAGGCTTGCGCTCAAACTTGGATTCTGGCTTGCATCCGGACATAAGTAGACACTCCTTTATTCATAAGGCTTATCATGCTACGATAACATCTCTATTATACCCTTTTTTGCGTCTCAGACCAAATAGGAGGCAGCAATGGTACATGACTTGCCATGAAGTGGCATTATGAATCTTTCCGTTCCAAACCAAACTAAAACATGTGAAACAGAAGGCATAAAGTTTGAATGAAGAAAATGGAGGTTGTCCCCGTGAAACGCAGCATCCTGTACTTGCTGGCGATCATTGTGCTGTTATTTTCTTTATTCCCTGCTCAAGGTTTGGCTAACATGAAATCAAACCAAGGGCTCAATGAAGAGGACTTGCCTACAGAGCGGATGGCTCTGTATCTAAAATATGAAGCGCTGACAGGAGTGCCTTGGTATTATTTGGCTGCGGTTGATCAGTTTGAGCGTAATATTGCCCGTGTCCGCAAGGATATACCTGAACGGGACTCCTTAATTGCCATCTATTTCAGCTCAGACGACTGGGCAGGACCGCTTAACCCCAATCCTGATGATGATGAGCCGGAAACGATTCAGTTTTTTGGTGGAAAAGGATTGGACGGAAATGGAGATGGCAAAGCAAACCGCTCAGATGATGAAGACGTGTTATATACCATGAGCGTTCATCTGGCCCAGTATGGCCCGGCTGAAGAAGATTTTCGCATTGCCCTGTGGGATTATTACAAGCGGGAACAATCAGTGAACATCATCCTGACCATTGCCCAGATATTTAAACATTATGGACGCTTGGATCTGGATCAAAAAATGTTCCCCATTCCATTGCAATATAACTACAGTTACCGCAGCACCTGGGGTGACCGCCGCGGCTGGGGTGGGCGGCGGATCCACGAAGGTACGGACATATTTGCCGGATACGGTACCCCTGTGCGGTCCACCACCTACGGAAAAGTCGAAGTAATGGGCTGGAACAAGTATGGTGGCTGGCGAGTAGGTATCCGAGACATTTACAACAACTACCATTATTTCGCTCACTTATCCAGTTTTAACAAAGAGATCAAGGAAGGCGACTTAGTTGAACCGGGCACCGTCATCGGCTACGTGGGTAGCAGTGGGTACGGAAAGCCTGGAACCAGCGGAAAATTCCCTCCCCATCTCCACTACGGCATTTACAAGGATAACGGCCGGACAGAATGGTCCTTTGACCCCTACCCCTTGCTGCGGCGCTGGGAGCTGGCCGAGCGGAAAAGACGCCAGAAAGGACGGCGTTAAAAATCTTACCTTTCTTCCGTCATATCGTCCACGGGAATGGAAATGGGAGGTTGAGTCACTTGGCCGTCACTCCCCTGAAAATAGACATTGGGCACCTCACCCTGTAATAAATGCCATTCAATGGGATATCTTGTGCTCACCACAGCCTCATCGGAGGAAAAGGGGATCACAATGCGCACATCTGCTTCAATTTCGATATAGGCTGTCACCATGACCATATTGATCCCCGCTTCTTCCAACTCAACGGTGATATCTGCTTTGGCGAAGCCAATGGGAAACAGGCTGACAGGCACTCTAGGACCAAACTGGGCCAAAATATTACTGTCCAGCGCCTGGCCAAGGGGAATTTGAAGGGGTTCCTTCTCCAGCTGGAGCAACTCAAAATTGGCCCGTTCAATCACTTGGTTTAAAATCCTAGCCTGATTTCTTGAGTTAAATGAAATCAGCTGGGTTTTCCCATCATTGGACCTTTCAATGTTCAACACACCGCCATCATCAAATTCTTCACTGATTTTTTTGGAAATGGCTTCGTTGATCGCCAAAGTGGCCATTTGCTTCACATAGGTATTGGCGATTTCAATCAAAGCCGGTTCCAAATTGCGCTCCACAAAAACAAAGCCTAGCACTGACATGAACGTGAACAGGAGCAATATGATCAGAAAAAGGTATTTTTTCTTTAAGGGGCCTCCTTTTTTGACTTTAAACCGGCGTGCCATATCCCCACCCCCCTGCATCTATGTGTATGCATATTGGCTTGTCTATCTGGACAAATTTTTTGGAATCAAAAGTTGAACTAAGGCAACTTTTTTATATTGACTAAACTTTTGATTCGTTGTAAACTAAAACTGGGCAATAATTATAAGCACCAGGTGTCATGCTTTTCAGTACCTGCATAACTTAACTATATACTTTGCAGCAATACACCTTCGCGTTAGCGATTTTTCTTTCACTCTAAATGTTGCCCTGGGGCAACTTTATTGGCAAAGACAAACAAAGGTGTCCATGATTTTACAAGTAAGCAGTGACAAAACAGTAGGGGGAATCACACATGTCTCACACGGTCGTTGAAGTGCAAAATTTATCAGTGGCCTATCATGATGAAATGGCCTTGCAACAGGTTTCGTTTACGGTGACTAATCAAACACTGGTGGGGATCATCGGCCCTAACGGTGCGGGAAAATCCACCTTGATCAAAGCGATCATGGGACTGGTTCCTTCCTTAACAGGAAAAGTCACTATCTTTAACCAGCCGGTCTCAAAAGTACGCAAACGTATTGCTTATGTGCCTCAGCGCAATACCATCGATCAGGATTTTCCAGTTCTAGTGGAAGATGTGGTCTTGATGGGGCGTTATCCCCACCTGAAATGGTGGCAACGCCCGACAGCCAAAGACAGGCAGATTGCTGAGCAATGCCTTGAGCAAGTTGGGATGCTGAACCTGCGCAAACGCCAAATTGGTGAGCTTTCCGGCGGGCAGCAGCAACGTGTTTTTTTAGCCCGTGCACTGGCTCAGGAGGCAGACTTATTCTTCCTTGATGAACCATTTGCCGGAATCGATATCACCAGTGAACAGATTATCATTAATTTGCTGCGGACACTGCGTGAGAAGGGTAAAACATTGTTTGTGGTTCACCATGACTTGAGTAAAGTGGAAGAGTACTTTGACCAGATTGTGTTGTTAAATAAACAGCTGATTGGTTACGGTGCCAAAGAAGAGGTCTTTCAGCTTGATTTAATCAGCAAAGCCTATAACGGGCAAGTCGCTTTGGTGGGTAAGCGTGACAGTGCACTGGTGGTGAGCGGATAATGGATAACTTGTCCTTCTTCCTGTCAGCTGTAGGGCAGTATACCTACTTGCAACATGCCTTGCTAGCCGGGATTCTGGTTGGTATCATCTGTGGGGTGGTAGGTTGTTTCATTATTTTACGGGGCATGGCCTTAATGGGTGACGCCATTTCCCATGCCGTATTGCCCGGTGTCGTCGTCGCCTATATGCTGGGAGCCAGCTATTTTATCGGTGCGGTAATCACCGGGGTGTTAACGGCCTTGGCCATCGGCTATGTTTCCCAAAACAGCCGCATCAAAGAAGATTCCTCCATTGGCATCATGTTTACCGCTGCCTTTGCTTTGGGAGTTGTACTGATTACCTTAAACAGGGGGACAGGAGTCGACTTGTGGCACATTTTATTTGGCAATGTGCTGGCTGTCTCCCGTGCAGACTTGTGGCTCACAGTCATTATAGGACTGGTTGTGATCAGCGGCATCATACTCTTTTACCGTCCCCTGCTGCTCAGCACATTTGATCCCACGATGGCCAAAGCAATCGGCTATTCGACTAAGCTTATCCATTATGCGCTTATGTTTGCTCTGGCCCTGGTCACTGTCGCTTCACTGAAAAGTGTGGGCATCATTTTAGTGGTGGCGATGCTGATCACGCCTGGCGCAACGGCCTATTTGTTAACAGACCGTTTGCCGGTGATGCTGGTCCTCTCAGCTGTGTTTGGTGTAATCTCTGCCATTGTTGGTGTGTATTACTCCTTTATCTATGATGTAGCCACTGGAGCATCTATTGTGCTAGTTGCATCCGTCTTGTTTGGGATGGCATTCTTGCTATCCCCTAAGCAAGGGTTGATTACCCGTGGCTACAAACGCTGGAAAACCAAAAAGCAGACAGCGGTGTCAGAACTGTAAGTGACACAATGATACTTGATAGGAGGAGAAACCATGTTAGTTAACAAGAAAATTTTCCTTTTGGCCCTGAGCATGGTGCTTATTCTAAGTGTTGGCTTATTGGGCTGCACAACAGAGGAACCCGCGTCTCAGGACCAGACCAGTGAAACAGAAACGGAGCAGGGGCAGCAGGAGAACCGGAAGGAGGATGAAGGTGTCTCTAATGCTGGTGAAGGCTTACATATCGCCACCAGCTTCTCCATCTTAGCTGACATCGTCCAAAACATTATTGGTGAACGGGGCCAAGTGGAATATGTCGTTCCCATTGGCGAAGAACCTCATGAATATGAGCCTGTACCCAGTGATTTTAAAACCATTAGTGATGCCGACGTCTTTTATGTGAACGGTCTTGATCTGGAACAATGGCTGGAGAAAGTTGTGTCCAATGTGACAGATACGGAAATGGTGTCTGTGTCTGAGGGCGTCACCACCATTTCCCTGGTTGGGGAAGATGGCACAGACCCACATGCCTGGTTAAACCCCAAACATGTGATCACTTATGTGGAAATTATAACAGAGGATTTAATTGCCCGTGATCCTGCAGGTGAGGAGATTTACCGTCAAAATTCAGAACAGTACATTGCCCAGCTGAAAGAGCTGGATGCCTGGATTGAGGAACAAGTGGCAGCGATCCCTGAGGATCATCGCGTTATTGTCATTAGTGAAAATGCATTCAAATATTTTGGGGAACGCTATGGCTTGCAAACAGAAGGGATCTGGGAACTTAATTCGCACGAAGAAGGAACGCCCCAGCAAATTGCAAGGGTCGTTGATCTGGTTAAAGCACAAGGTATACCTGCCGTGTTTGTGGAAACAACCGTTGATCAACGTTATATGCAACGGGTAGCCCAGGAGACTGGGGTCGATATTGCTGGAGAGGTGTACACTGATGCCGTTGGGCCTGCTGGCAGCGGAGCCGAGACCTACATTGACCTGATGAAGCACAACGTAACGGTCTTTGCGGAAGGATTAACGCCTTAGCAGACCGGGTTTAGCAAAGAAAAAACAATAAGCAACAAGCGCTCCTTTTCTTGCCGAAAAGGAGCGCTTTCATTTAAATCTCTTCATTCTTCAACAGTTCGGAGAGGCTGTGCTCAAAATAAGGCTTCACCAACTCATACACAGCCTGGGCATAGGCTTGAAATTCAGCTTGCGCATCATGGGCCAGACGCTGGTTTAACATGTGGGCCACACTTTGCAAACTGGCTGTCCAGTACCAAGGCGTATACATGCCATAGGCTGAGGGAAGTAACAAACGGGCTTGTTCAGGCGCAATGCCTTGTTCAAGCGCCCATTCATAATCTTTTAAGCCCTCTTCCAGCTGTTTCAGCAAGCGCTGTGTGGCTTCCCGGCCGGTATTGGGATCCACTGGCTCTGCGGACCCCTGTTTGGAATGGGCCGGTTTGCTCCGCCAGGCATTCTCAGCAGGTACATACCACTCTGGCTCCATGGTGATATATCGTCTGGACGCTTCGTTCCAGGCATCCATCACATGATCTGAACCAACCACATATTTCCACCATTGACGGGCAATCATCAATGGTGCATAAATTTCAAAAGAGAGCATGGCATGCCGAAAGGGAGAGGTATGGCCTTCCCTGGCTAAAAATTTAATTAAGCGAATATCTTTTTCATCCAATTGTTTTGATTCTTTCGCATAAGAGACGCGTGCTGCGTTAACCACACGCAAGTCATCACCCATTACATCAACCAGGCGCACATACCCCTTGTCCAAGACGTCGATTTTGTGCTGCTTATCCACCACTTGTTTATCCAAACCGCATCCTCTCCTTCAGATTATCCAATACCATAGCTTATTATAAAACAATGACTGATGAATGCAAACCCACAGTCTGCGGGCAATATACGACCACTAAAGGAAAAAACGGCATCGTAGCCGCCCCTTTAAAGCATTTTTAGAATAGCGTCCTTCCCTTTCATTCCTGCCTTGATACCCAATTTTTCAGCGGCAAGGGTCACTGATTCCAACGGGGCTTCCAGTAATTGCTCGATGTTGCGCACCCCAACAGCCCTGCCAGCAATAATTCCCCGGTCAGCCACCTTGTCGTTTAACAACTGCACATCCAGGGCCCCGCACATAATATACCCTTTGGCCGTGGTTACCACCAGCAAGTTGGTTTTGGGCAGTTTGACCTCGATAGCAAGCACTTGCCGGCCTTCTACTTCTATTGGTGTTAAGGACATCATCATCGATCACCTCTGCTCCTCACTTTTCACTAGTAACCTATGACCCGTTAAGTAAAAAGGTGAGGGAAAAGAGATCGGCTCCAGCCCTTAGTTAAAGATCCATCCTCAGTGTAGTCTCTCTTTGTCCTCTGGCGAACGGTGCTGCCCCACTCCTTCCCGTGCCATTTTTTCTTTGAGCTGGTCAATCAGGAACTGGCCCACCATTTGATATACTTCCTCATCACTCATTTCTGTGATCAGCCTCATTAAATCCTCACGGCTATGTTCCTGGAGCGTGTACAGGACGAGAGCAACGGCATCTTCTTCATCCCCTGTTAACTTTTCCTTGTAAAATTCATATAAATCGTCAATAAATTTCATGTGTCACGCCTCCTTCTGCTTGACCAGGTGTCCTTGATCCAGCGTTTTTCTGCGGCACGCTCCAACTTTCCTTGCTTCAATCGTTCAACCAACAAATCCCTCAAAAATTCGGGGAGGAAATAGTCAATGTTTTCTTTTTCATGAATTTCCGGAAAGATACCACCGAACGTAAACATATCCACCGTAGCCACGGTATAGATTTTCTGCCTGTCTAGCGGACCGTGTGCCGTATATATGTTGGTAATGACTGCAGCACCGCTGTGCTGCTCGTGGTATTCCACCTTTAAACCGTTTATAGCCATCATCCCCAGCTTTTTCCCTCGGAAACCAAAGCCTTTGATTTCCAATGTCTGCAGCTCATGATCCAGGGAACGCTCCAAAATAGCCCAGATCTCCTCTCCCGTTAAATGCACACGGCAGGCATTAATGGGGTGGGGACAAATCCGGTGTATATCCCTGAAGGTGACATCCCCTTGGGGCAGGTGGTCAAGGATTAACCCGGTGTTGACCATGGACAGTTCTGTTTGGCACCAGTCATTAATCGCTTCGGCCAGCAAATTGCCCAATGTTGTCTCCTCATGCCAACTAATATCCAGCGGTTGATCAAGAACGGTCACCGGCTGCGCCAAGTGCTGCTCAGCCTGTGCTGCCCAACTGGCCAAAACTTGTACTGCCTCCGCATCCTCCTTCATCTCTTGGACGGTCTCAGCCTGTGGATAACAGCTGAACCGGTTAAGGGACGTGTCATAGTAAACCTTGACACAACCTACATACTGACCAAATTTACCCACTTGATGTATCCAGGTCCGGCCAATCTTCAGTCCGTTGGGCAAAAAATGATGAGTATGGGCTCCAAGAATAAGATCGATGCCCTGTACCTGTTCAGCCAGCTTCTTATCCCGTGGGAAACCCAAATGGGACAGCACAAGAACGAAATCAACCTGTTCCTTTAGTTGCGTTACCGATTGGGCCACGGCCTTAAATGGGTCCTTAATCTGCCAGCCCAGTTGCTCGTAGAAACGGGTGAAGTTAACAGTCGTTCCAATCACCCCCACATTAAAACAACCAAGTGTGGCCACATCGTAAGGTAAGCACCAAGACGGACGGCTGCCCTCAGATTCAAACAGATTGTTAATCAACACTTTAAACCGGGCATCCTGGTACAAGGAAGATAATTGCTCATAATCGAACGTGATACCTTCATTATTACCAATGGTAACATAATCATAGGCTAATTGATTCAATAAGGCAACATTCGCTTTGCCACAGGTCCCTTCGGTAATAAAATGGGACCGGTCCAGATGATCACCGATGTCAACCAATAGATACGGCTCCTTGTTCAGGCGTCGTGCTTCGGTTAGCTGTTTTATTTTTGACGCTACTTTAGGCCAGTTTTCAAAATGACTATGTAAATCATGGGTAAAAATCACTTCAAACACAAAGCGTTCGATCCCCATTCCCCCCTTATCCCACAATCCCTTGCCAGATCAAGCGGATACCGATCACTATCAGCAGAATCCTTAAAATCAAGACAATCCAATTGGCATGAAGTTTAGTTGAAATCCAGGGACCCAGCCGTCCGCCAACCCAGGCCCCTGGGGCTAAGGCCAGAACATACCACCAGTTAATATTGCCATAGTAAAGATGTGTGAAGCTGCCTATGATCGAAGAGAGTAAAATAATGAACATAGAGGTCGCTGTAGCGACATGGGGCGGAAAATGAAACAATAAAATCATCATACTTATAATAAAAGCACCGCCTCCAAGACCAAATAAACCGGTTAAGATCCCGACTAAAAAAGAGACGATCAGCCCGATGCCGCGGTGATATCCATAGCGATACTCCTCACCCGTTCTTGGATCTATGTAACGCTTCGTCACACTCCAAGAAATTTCCTTCTTCTTTTTTAATCTACCCCTGAGCATCAGCATAAATGACATAAAAATCATAAAAAGGCCGCAAACAATTGCAAAACGATCGACTTCCATCCTTTGATTAATCATAGCTCCCGCAATGGCGCCTGGTCCGCTGGCCAGGAAAAAAAGCAGTCCGCACTGCACCTCCACTCGTTTTTGCTTGAGATAGGATAAGGTAGATGAGAGGGCGGTGACAATAATAACGATCAAAGAGGTGCCTACCGCAACCTGGTGGCTGACATCAAGCCAGCCAATTAATCCCAGATACAAAAGGACGGGAACCAGTATCACCCCTCCGCCCAGGCCGACCAAACTGCCAATAGTGGCCGCCGTAAGACCTAATAGCATTAAGGACAAAAAAACTGAAATCACTCATATCACTCCAAATACCCAAATTAAAGTCACTTTTGATAATTTAATTATAAACAAAAAAGACACCTTCCGCTCTTCATAGTTCTTAATCACTTTATCATTGGTGAAAGGAAGGTGCCTTTTATCAGAGACATTATCCTGTTGAAGCTTGTTTTTCAGCCCGTTCAACTGATTCGGCCAAAAGATCAACAATATGCACCACTTTTACCGAGTTCTGTAACCCTTCACTGTGCACGCCCGCCTTCATTTGCAACAGGCATCCCGGGTTGGCTGTGATAATCACATGGGCACTTGTCTCCTTGACATACCCCATCTTTTTATGAAGAATGTCGCCCGCCATTTTGGGTTGAAGTAAGTTATAGATCCCAGCTGACCCGCAACACAGGTTTGATTCTGGTAAGGGGCGATAATGGAGGTTGGCCACTCTCGAAAGAAGCTGTTCAGGAGCACGTTTAACCTGCATCACATATTGCAAATGACAAGAGGGCTGATAAGTCACCGTTTCTCCGTTTCCAACGGCTTTGGGAAGGGTCCCCTGTTCAACAATGACTTCGCTAATATCACGAATTTTATGGCAAAACGCTCTTGCCCGCTCCAACCATTCCGGTTCATGACGAAACAATTCTTCATATTCTTTTAACATGGCGCCGCATCCTCCGGCGTTGGAAATGATGTAATCCACGTCCAGCTTTTCAAACACTTCAATGTTTTTCTTGGCCAGTTCCAAGGTGGTATCTTTTTGGCCATTATGATACATGAGTGCACCGCAGCAGACTTGGTCATCTGGTACCACCACATCAAACCCTGAACGTGCCAAAAGCTCAATAGAATGGCGATTTGTTTCTCTAAACATGACATCCATGATACAGCCCCGAAAAAGGGCAACTTTGCCGGCTCGCTTGTTTTGTTCGGAGCAGCCAGGTGTAAAACTGGGAAGAGGTTTACGCTCAGATGGAGGGAGCAAATCGGGAAGCACTGCTTCCATCTGCTGGGCAGAATCGGGAAAGAGCTTTAAGATTCCCAGTTTGTGCACCAGCCACCTCAACCCGCTCTGCTGATACAGCCAAAGCAGATGTCCCAAGAACTGCAGCCGTCGGGGGTGTGGCAGGAGATGGTTGAAGAAAAAACGCTTCAATGTACGTACAAGAAACGGCGATTTTTTATGCTCCGCTATCTTTTCTTTGGCTAACATCACAATTTCAGGCACTTGCACATTGACCGGACAAGCATCCACACAAGCTGAACACAGCAAGCAGCGGCTCATCTGCTCCTCAATTTCAGCATTGACTGGAATCCTGTCTTCTAACAGGCTCCGTGCCATCAGCACCCGTCCTCTGGGCCCGTCGGCTTCTCTGCCGGTGATATCCAGAGTAGGGCAGGCGTCTCGGCAAGCACCGCACCGCACGCAGGTGTACATGGACTGTTCCGGGGTTAATGGTTTCACATGCTTCGCCTCCTTCTTAAGTTGGTAACGCCATTTTTCCAGGATTAAGGATATTATTGGGATCTAAAGTTTTTTTCAGCCGCCGCATCACATCTAAAGCCTGCCCATGCTCAATCTCCATGTACGGAGCCCGAACAATGCCCACACCGTGTTCGGCTGTTGTGGTTCCACCCAGTTCAATGGCCAGATGGTGAATCTCCTCAATCATTTGCTTAGCCTTTTCCACTTCTTGCTGATTATTGATATCAATAATCGGGGCTGTATGCAGGTTGCCATCGCCAACATGACCATAGATTCCGCAAACAATATTATAAGAGTTGGTAATCTCGTGAATGCGACGTATCGCCTCCGGCAACCTGGAGAATGGCACACATATGTCTTCCCCTCCGTAAACACGGATCCCTCCTGGTTTCAGATTACCCACTGCGGCTCCTACAATTTTTCTTGATTGCCATAAATTCTCGCATTGTTCTGGATCGTCACTAAACTTGACATAATCGGTATGAGATTTGAGCGCTTCCGAAATGGTTTTGACCTGCAAGGCAACGATATCTTTGTTTCCATCCACTTCGAACAAAAGCAGGGCTTCAGTTTCCGGTAAATTCAGGTCTGGACGCATCTTGTTAGCTGCCCGGGTAGCATAAATGTCCATAATTTCGATCGCTGACGGAATAATTCCGGAATGATAGACTGCCCTTACGCCTTCAATGGCCTGCTCGATCTTTGGAAATGAACAGAGGACAATCCCTCGTGCAGGCGGCAGAGGGAGAAGTTTTAACCTGATCCGGGTCACAATGCCTAGTGTGCCTTCCGAGCCGATCATCAAATGGGCCAGATCATAGCCAGAAACCGACTTTAGCGCTCTCGATTTTTCCCCGCCGGTCACAATCACTTCCCCGGTGGGAAGCACAATTTCCAGTCCAAGCACATATTGACGGGTAACACCGTATTTGACTGCTCGCAATCCGCTGGAATTATTAGAGATCATACCACCTACTGTACACATTTTTGAACTGCCGGGATCAGGAGGAAAAAAAAGACCGTACTTTTTGAGTGCCGCATTTAAATTGGCCTGAATGATACCTGGCTCTACAATCACTTGGAAATTTTCGTCATCCACTTCGATAATGCGGTCCATTTTGGACATATCCAGCACGATGCCCCCCTTGATTGGGACCGCTCCTCCGGTTTGACCCGTGGCTGCTCCGCGGGGGTAGAGAGGAACTTGATATTTATTGGCGAGCTGTACACAAGCCTGCACCTCGTCAGTAGAGAGGGGTATGACGACCGCTTCCGGCTCTTTGGGTTCCAGTTGGGTGGCAAAAGAAGCATCGTAGGCATAAGTCATCATATCCGTTTTGCGCCATAATACCCTCTCTTTATCGATTACACGTTGCAATTCCGAAATTATTTTTTCAATCATCACTGAACCTCCCTTACTCGCATCTGTTGAAGTTTTGCATATGGCAACCACTACAGCTTATTTCGTTTTGCTTCCTTTAACTTACGCCATAACGTCGTCCTGCTGATGCCAAGGATTTGAGCCGCTTTGGTCTGATTATAATGAGTTTCCTTGAGAACGCGAAAAATTTGATCGTATTCATGATCTCTTAAACGGCCGGGGGATAACTGCTTTTGTCCGCTTGGTTTATGAACGGTATTTTCATCAACTGGAGGAACGTTTTTTTCCGTTTCTTTTTTGTACAGTGTTTGAAACGGGGCACCGCCTGCTTCCAACACTGTTTCAAGATCAATCCAGTCATGCTGAGACAAGATCATAGCCCGCTCAATAAAATTGCGTAATTCCCGAATGTTACCAGGCCACTCGTACTGTTTCATCAAGTCCATTGCCTTTTTCTCAATGCCTTTGATTTGGCGCCGGACATATGGACGCAATTCTTTGATCAGATGTTCACAGAGCAGAGGAAAATCTTCTTTCCTTTCCCTTAGCGGGGGAACATCGATCCGTAATACATTGATGCGATAAAAGAGATCAGCTCGAAACCTCCCCTCTGCCACCATGTCTTCGAGATTCCGATTAGAAGCAGCGATCACCCGTACATCGACCGGGACAACCCGCTCATCCCCCAAACGCATGACCTGTCTCTCCTGCAATACTCTTAATAGCCGTACCTGCAAGGTTTCGTCCAGCTCTCCAATTTCATCTAGAAAAATGGTACCTCGGTGGGCCAATTCAAAGTAGCCTGCTTTTCCCTTTTTTCTGGCGCCTGTAAACGCCCCCTCCACATAGCCGAACAATTCACTTTCCAAAAGCTGTTCAGGAATCGCTGCACAATTCACAGCCACAAACGGCCCACGGGAGCGAGGACTTAAACTGTGAATAAGGTGAGCCAACACTTCCTTGCCCACCCCCGTCTCTCCTGTCACAAGAACGGTAGAGTCCACGCCGGCATACTTCTTTACTTTATTCAGGGTTTGTTGGAAAACTGGGCTTTGACCGACCACATCCCTTAATTGATAACGGGTGACATGTCCTTTGTGGTATAACTTTTGACGGATTTCCTGTTCTTGTTTTTGAAATTGGCTTAATTCATTAAACGTGCACAACACACCAATCACATTCATATTGAAATGGATTGGGACCAAATGACCAATCAGTTTCAGAGGATGCATATCGATAATTTGGTTCAGTCTCTCTTCACCGCTTTGAAGCACCTCAGTCATCTTGAAGGAAGGAAGTACTTTGTCAATCGGCCGGCCCTTAACCGACTGAGCGGAAAGATTGAGCAGCCTCTCAGCCGCTGGGTTGAATACGGTGACCGCCCCCTGTTGATCGATGGCGATCACCCCTTCTGTAATAAAATCCAATACCGTCTGCAATTGCTCTGTTTGAGCAACCTCTTTGCGCCGAACTGAAATAAGCTGCTCCGCTTCGCAGATGGCCTGGATAATCGATTCGATCCCACTGGACAAAATCACTGTGGAAATGGGTCGCCCTTTCACACTTTTTACTCTGTTTACATAAACGGATTTGCCGATTAATACATCGATCCCTTCCTGCAGAAGAGCCTCAACGGCTGATTCTACATCCTCCAATGAGTAAATAGTGTATTTTTTAATCTTGCAATTAAAAATAGCCTCTAAACTTTCAACTCCGCGCAAAACCTCTTCAGTATCCGCAATTCCAATCCGTCCACCCAAAGCAGTTGCTTGCACATAGGCACGAAGCAAGTCATATCCTGAAATGGGAATAGAGACAACTGGGATAGAGAGGTTAGCTTCACTGATCTTCCATGCCGCAGTGCCCCGGCTGATAATCACTTCTGCCCCATTTCTTTCTGCTTCTTTCGCTCTCGTGACCGCCTCATCGACCGAACAGGTTATAATAGGAATCTCTTTCCCTAATGTTTCACACGCTTTGTTCGCAGTTTGAGCCAGCTCTTCGAATGGTGCGATGATGACGATGGAAGCCATACCATTCCCCCATTTTCACCAATTAAACTTGAGCAAAAGGATTTTCTACCTTTTCATAGTGATGATCAGCCCAGTAGCGTTGGGCTGCCTCGACAGCTGTACCAAATTTCACATCATAACCAATAACATGTAATCCCAGCTCCAACGTGCTGAGCATTTTGAGTACATCGGCGGTATCTGTATAGCCCATATGTCCAAGCCGGAGTAACTTGCCTTTTAATTGACCCAATCCTCCGCCTACTGCTACATGAAAGGTCTGTCTCAGCATTTTGCGGAATTCATTTGCATCGTACCGGTCAAAAATGACAGAAGTGAGTGTAGGACTGGCTGCATGGTCTTCCACTAGAAGAGGAAGTCCCAGAGCGCGTACTCCGGCACGGGTCATTTCGCGCAAACAAGCATGACGTTTATAGGCGTTTTCGATCCCTTCCTCAGCAATCATCTTGCAAGATTGGAGCAATCCATTGACCAGAGCGATATTAGGGGTATAGGGGGTGTGTCCTCCTGGCAACAAGTCCCGGTACTTTTTCAAATCAAGATAAAATGATGGACATTGATGTTGATCCATGACTCGCCAGGCTTTTTCGCTCACAGTGACGAGAGCAATACCTGGGGGGAGCATCAAGGCTTTTTGCCCTCCTGTTGCCACCACATCCAAATGCCAATCATCCATATACAGAGGGGTCCCGACGATCGAACTGACCGCATCCACAACCAGCACAGCATCGTAATTTTTCACGATAGCCCCAATCGATTGAATGTCATTGATCGCTCCTGTAGAAGTTTCACAATGAGTGACAAAGACTGCTTTCACTTCAGGGTTAGCATCAAGAGTGCGCCGCACATCTTCTGGGTCTATGATCTGGCCCCATGGAGCATCGATGCGAATCACCTTGGCCCCAATATGCTCGGCGATCCCCACCAGATACTCGCCAAAGTAGCCGATGACACAAATGACAATTGTATCTGCAGGACCCACCAAATTGACCATGGCCGTCTCAAGGGCTGAAGCCCCGCTTCCACACAGCAAATAGACATCGTTTTCCGTTTGAAACACCATTTTGGAAGCTTCGGAGGCCTCTTTCAGCACTTCCTGGAATTCCTCATTCCGATAATCCATCATAGGGTGATCAAACGAACGCAATATTGTTCTCTGTATTTCCCGCGGCACTTGAACGGGACCGGGTAAGCGTAAATCCATCTTTTCACCAAACATGCTATCACTCTCCTTTTCCTTGTCACTCGTTTTTAACTCAGGTTCTTCGAAAAATTTTATTGCAAGATCCATGCCAAATTTTGATGGCGTTCAAAACCCTGTCACAATAAGTGATTCACTTCCTCTCAACTTGGAGTTGAAACAATTCTTTTTTTGATATGTTTCATAATTGAACAGCAAATTAAATGTTTTGTTTCAATTTTAAACTTTTTTTCTTACATTGGCTAGACCGATAGCCTCAATAAACCAAGGGGGGCGGCACATATCCTCCAGCTAAGCCCCAAAGGTTTGATTTTCCCGTTTTCTTCTGCTTAACAAACTCTTGATTAAAGGATAAAAGAGCGACAACAAGGCTAATACGATCAAAGTGGCACTGATGGGACGGTTGAAAAAGACCAGAAAATCACCACCCGCCATTTGAACTGCCCGACGGAATTGGTCTTCAGCCAAGGGACCCAATACCACCCCAAGGACAATGGGGGCAATGGGGAATTTGGCCTTTTCCAAGAAGTAGCCTAAAACCCCAAAAGCAAACATCACCCACAGATCAAATACATTGTTGCGGATGGCAAATGTGCCTATGATGCAGAACATCAAAATCACAGGACCTAAATAGTAATATGGGATTTTGAGCACCTGGGCAAAGAGCATGATGAACGGCTTGGCTAACACCAAAATAAAAATAATAGAGAGCAACAGACCGATAAAAATACTGTAAACCAACTGTGAATTATTGGTGATCAGGAGAGGACCGGGCTGTATGCCGTGTAAGATGAAGGCTCCCAGGATGACAGCAGTGGTGGCACTTCCCGGTATGCCTAAAGCAAGCAGGGGGACCATTGCGCCCATGGCCGCCGCATTATTTCCCGACTCAGGTGCTGCAATCCCTTCCGGAACACCTGTGCCAAATTTTTTGGGGTGTTTAGACCAGCGAACGGCCTCACTGTAACACATCATCGCTGCGGTGGTTGCACCCGCGCCAGGCAGTATACCTATCATTGTACCGATAATAGAGGACCGGCCAATCGTGGCGGTTAAACTTTTAATCAGATTTAGCCCTGGAATCTTAGAGGTCACCTTTTTGATTTGTTCTTTAATGGCGTGATCTTGTTGGGCCCGGCGCAAGACTTCCGATACGGCAAATAATCCGATCAAGATCGGAATAAAATTAATCCCGCCTGTCAGCTTGGGCATGTCAAACGTGAAACGTTGAACGCCGGACATGGAGTCAATCCCTATAGTGGCGATAAACAGGCCAAACAGAACACCGATTAGTCCTTTGATTACCTGCTTGTTACTCAAGGCGGCAACAACGGTTAATCCCAAAAAGGCCAAAGCAAAGTATTCAGGTGCTGCAAATTCCAAAGCCACTTTGGCTAAATACGGCGTGAGGAAAATTAAGATCAACGTTCCGATCAAGCCGCCTGAGGCGGAACTGAAAATGGCAATCCCCAATGCTTTTCCCGCTTCTCCCCTGCGAGCCATCGGGTACCCGTCAAAGACAGTAGCGACCGCCTCCGGTGCCCCAGGTGTGCGGAACAAAATGGCACTGATTGAACCGGAAAACACAGCAGTGGCATAGATGGCTGTCAGGATGAGAAAGGCAGAAGTGGTATCCATCCCATATGTGATCGGAATAAGAATAATAACAAGCATGGTGCCGCTGATCCCCGGAGTAGCACCGCCAAAAAAACCAATCAGGACACCGAAAAACAAGGCAATCAGATAGATTGGGTGTAGTACATTAAGCAAACCCGCCAAGAGCTCGGCAAACATGCACCCATCCTCCTTTTTTCACTAATCTCTCTTAATAGTTAGTAGAAAAACAGGCTGAGTTCCCTGAAGAAGCCAACCCCTCTGGGCAAAGGTAAATGAAGGAGCTTGGTAAAAATAAACACAAAAACAGCGGTGCTGATAACAGAGGCTCCCAACAACGGAATCCATTTTTTCACACCCATCACCCAAGAGACGACGAGAATGAACAATAAAGAGGCGAGAATAAAGCCTAGGTAAGGAAGGGTGATAATAAACACCGTTAAGGACAATATGATCGCCCATAACCGAAAAGGATACTTCAGTTCTGGTTCATATACGGATACATGTTCTTCTTCCTCTACTGTTTGCTCGGTCTCAGTTTGACCAGATTCCCGTTTTTGCATGCGGGCTTCTATCAATGTTTTGGCCAATAGAATGATGCCCAGCACTAACATCAGACTCAAGATAAACGTGGGCCAAAAGTTTGGTGGAACAGCCGTTTGAGCACGCGAATCAGGAATCTGAATGGCCTGAATCAGGAAAAAGAATGAAAACACGATGGTCACAATGGCGATGACCAAGTTGGATTTCATACGTCTACCTCCCTGTTCAAGTTCTTAAAGCTTAGAAGCAAAAGGAAAAAGAGGAAGGTCCTCTTTTTCCTACTCTTCCAGGCTTTTGATAATCTCGGTATAGGTTTCAATCTGTTCAGCTAACAGCGCCCGGTAATCTTCAGCATTTAACCATCCCTCTCTTAGATGTAAAAATGAATTTTGTTCATATTCCTTATAGCCAGGGCGGTCCTTTGCTTCTTCTAAAGCTTTTTCCAAAATTTCAACAATTTCTTGAGGGGTATCACCATGAACCATAATACCGCGGGAAAGCCCGTCTGTTAAATTGATTCCTATTTCAACAGTAGTCGGAATATCTGGGAACTCATCCACTCGTTCTTCAGCAAATACAACCAGGGGGATGATTTCTTCAGTTCTGATATAGTCAATGGTGGGCCCGAACTCTTCAAACTGGGCATCAATATGTCCTCCCAGGAGCGCCGCATGCATTTCCCCTGCGCCCTCAAAAGGAACATAATTCAGCTCAATTCCAGCTTCTTGTTCAAAGCGACGAACAGTAAGCTCATCAAAAGCTCCGGCACCTGTTCCGCCAATGCTGACTTGGCCAGGGTTTTCCTTAGCATAATCAATTAACTCTTCAATCGTTGCAAAGGAACCTCCTGCCTTAACCTGGATGGTTGCCGTATCAGCTTGAATACGGGCTACCGGAGTGTAGGAGTCCAGGCCATAGGGATTCAGCCCGTTAGCATGGGCTATCGTATAGTTTGAAGTGGGATACAACGTATAGCCATCTGCTGGTTGTTCTTGTACATACATCCCGGCCACCGCCTCTGAAGATCCTTCCATGTTTACCACATTGATCGTCACACCGAGAAGATCCTCCAATTCAGCCGCGATGGCCCTGGCAAAGTTGTCAGTTCCTCCTCCTGCTCCCCAGCCAACGACCATCTCAATTGGGCGTGTAGGATAATCGACTGCAGCAGTGTCTTGTGGCCCTTCAGCTTCTTGATCTCCTTCCTGCTCCACTGACTGTCCGGTTTCAGTTCCACCACAGCCATACAACACCACACTTACCGCCAGCGTCAGAATGAGTAATAGGATCCATTGCTTTTTGAGCATCTTTTCTTTCCCCCTTGTGAGAGATTTTTGATGGGTTGCGTCAAACATGTCATTCAAACCATCCCCTTTCTCCCTGCGGACATCCCTCCTTTCAGTTTTCCTCTGCCTTGAGGATATGGGCGTTAATCTTACCAAAAATGATAACAATCTACTGTTTTAGAATCCACTATATTTTCTATAAATTTAAAAAAGATGATCCCTCTTAAAAGATTTATCGATAGTCGACAAAATAGGGGGACAAACGAGCCACAGCGTCCGGATGATTCACTATCATGCTTGTTTGGCCCCCTTCACATCAATCACTCTTCATTTAGTTATTAACCTTCTGACCATTGTAGACCTTGACGATATTTTTTTCAGCCAGTTCCTTAATTTTCTTTTCTTCCAAACCAACATATTTAGTCAAAATCTCTTCCGTATGCTGGCCAAGGAGCGGTGGATGATCTTTAATCTCACCCGGTGTGTCAGACAATTTAACTGGTATGCCTGTCATTTTGACTTTCCCGGCAGTTGGGTGTTCAACTTCAACCAGTTGTTCACGGGCAAGGACATGGGGATCGGTAAATATTTCGCTTAATTTGAGAACAGGTCCAGCAGGAATACCCGCTTCCTCAAACGCCTCCACCCATTCCTTGCTTGTTCTTTTCAGGAAGATGTTCTGCAGATATGGAATGAGTTCCTCCCGGTGGCGCACCCGGTCAGCATTGGTTTTATACTTGGGGTGATCAATTAACTCCTCTTCCCCGATCACTTGGCAGAACTTGGCCCATAAGGAGTCATTGCCAACAGCCACGTTAAAATATCCATCAGCCGATTCAAATAATTGATAAGGGACGATATTGGGATGCGCCCCTCCTTGAGGCTCAGGATCCTTGCCGCTGGCAAAATAATTCCCAGCGAGATAGGTTTGCCAGGAAATCATTGTATCGAGTAAGGAAACATCAATCCATTGCCCCTGACCTGTTTTCTCACGGGCAATTAAGGCACTCTGAATCCCGATTACAGCCCACATTCCTGTGCCAATATCAGCGATTGAAAAACCGGCTTTAACGGGAGGGCGTCCAGGCTCTCCAGTGACGCTCGTTAGTCCGCCCACGCCTTGAGCGATGACATCATAACCTGGTTTGTTCCGGTAGGGACCTGTTTGCCCATATCCTGAAATGGAAGCCAGGATGATGCGGGGATTAACTTCCTTCAGTACATCATAGCCAATCTTCAAACGATCAAGGGTACCAGGGCGGAAGTTTTCGACAACAACATCTGCTTCTTTTACCATTTTTAGAAATATCTCCCGCCCTTCTTCTGTTTTCAGATTGAGCACGATGCTTTTTTTATTTCGGTTAACACTCAGAAAATAAGCGCTTTCCTCAACGACAAATGGCGGCCCCCACCCGCGGGTATCATCACCGTTTGGGGGCTCAACCTTAATCACTTCTGCTCCCAGATCAGCAAGGGTCATCGTGCAATAAGGGCCGCTCAATATTCGGGATAAATCAATAACTCTAATTCCATCCAAGGGTCTCATGGTTGTTCACTCCTCACTCTTTTATCTGTTCCTCGGTGTATAACTTGCCTCTTTCGATATAATGAGAAGCACCTTCTTGTACTCTCTTCATATTTTCCTCCGACAGTTTGCGTAATGGCTTGGCAGGAACTCCTGCAACAAGCATTCCCGGCTCAATCACCTTCCCCTCGGGTACAACTGCGCCCGCAGCAATAAGGGCTCCTTTTCCGATGACCGCCCCATTTAAAATGGTCGCTCCCATCCCGATCAAAGCCCCATCTTCAACGGTACAGCCATGTAAGATTACATTATGCCCCACTGTCACGTTATCTCCTACCTTCACCGGATAGCCTGGATCTACGTGAACGATGGTCCCGTCCTGGATATTGGATCCTTTTCCAATGATAATAGGAGCATTATCTCCGCGGAGGACCGCATTAAACCAAATAGTTGAATCCTCCCCTACGGTGATGTCTCCGATCAGTTTTGCTCCTGGCGCAATGTAAGCGGACGGATGTAACTGAGGGGTTTTTCCTTTAAATGAGTAAAGCATATGCCAACTCCCTTTCTATACTTCTTTAAAGTTAGGTTTTCTTTTCTCCAAGAAGGCACGGACGCCTTCTTTGTAATCATCCGACTCGAACGAGTCTAAAATCATCTGGGCAATCTCAGGTGATTCATCCTGAGCCCCGTTTAAAATTTCATGGATAATACGTTTGGATCCTTTAATGGAGCGCTGGGCCCTTTCTGTTAACGTCTTGGCATACTCATACGTTTTTTCCACAATCTCATCATCGGCATAAACCCGTTCGACTAAACCATACTCATACGCTTCTTTGGCATCCAGCAGACGTCCGGAGAACAAGATGTCCTTGGCACGTGCCGGCCCAACAAGGTCGACCAGATTTTTCGTTGGAGATAAATTGTAGACAATTCCCAACTTGGCCGGTGTAATTCCAAACAGCCCCGTTTCTGAGCTGAAACGCATATCGCAAGCGAGCGCCAGTTCCAACCCTCCACCAACACAATATTTCTGGATCATTGCGATCGTAGGCTTTGGAAAATGGATCAGTTTTTCTTCAACAGCAAGCACACTGTCATTATAGGTTTTGGCCCCTTCAGCCGTATAACGTACAGTTTTAAACTCACTGATATCTGCTCCGGCTGCAAAGGCGGTTTCATCAACACCGCGAATGATCAAAACTTTTACTTCCCTATCTTCTTGCAATTCTTCCAATGCGTCCCCAATCATGTTCCACATCCCTAGATAGAACGCATTGCGCTTTTCTGGACGATTAAAATAAAGAGTGGCAATTCCTTCTTTTTTTTCATAGAAAACATCGGGCTTTGACTCTACTTTTGGCATTCTATTTCCTCCTTTAGACTAATGTTCTATATATAATAAAAACTAAAAAATTGATAATCATGTCCTAAATAGGATTAGATCACCTCATCCTTTTTCAAACGTGCAATTTCTTCCCCTGAAAAATTCAATTCTTTAAGCACTTCTTCGGTATGTTGTCCAAGGGTAGGGGCAGGACGGTGAATCGTTCCTGGGGTTCCGGACAGTTTAGCCGGAATGCCAAGCATTTTAATGGTCCCTGCCACCGGATGTTCCACCTCTTCTACCATATTGCGGGACAGGATATGCTCATTATTTAAGGTTTGATCATAGGTGAGAATTGGTCCGCCAGGTACTCCGGCTTGCTCCATTTTAGTGACCCAATACTCAGTGGTCTCATTCACGAAGATCTCTTCAATTAATTTCTCTAATTCGTCCACATGTTTTTGGCGGTCCTGATTCGTGACAAAGCGCGGATCCTCAATCCATTCCGGCTTATTCACCACAAGCTTGCAAAAATTTTCCCATGTTCTCTGATTGGCTGCTCCTACCAATACATACCCGTCTTTCGTTTTGATTCCTTGATAAGGTGCGCTGACCCGATGACGTGTCCCGGTGCGCTGGGGCACTTCTCCAGCTCCGAAATAAGCTGCAGCTTCCCAGATGGTCCAGGCCAGGCCAGATTCAACCAATGAGACATCAATATATTGTCCCTGGCCTGTCTCCAGCTTATGGATATATGCGGCCAAAATATTGTATACCGCCGTCATGGACGCAGCGATATCATGTATGGCAATCCCCACCTTACAAGGCCCTCCATCCTTTTCACCGGTCATGCTCATAATACCTGACATCCCCTGCGCCATGATGTCAAATCCGCCCTTATGGCTGTAAGGACCTGTTTGTCCGTAACCGGATATGGAGCAATAGATCAGTCCCGGATTAATTTTCCTAAGAGTGTCATAATCAATACCCAGCTTTTTTGTCACGCCTGGCCGAAAATTTTCGACAAACACATCAGCTGTCTCTACCAATTTGAGTAAAATTTCTTTCCCTTGTTCTTTTTTTAAATTAAGCCGGATTCCTTTTTTGTTCCGGTTAATCATCATATAACAATAACTTTCTCCGTTGACATAGGGGCCCATGTCCCGGGTATCGTCACCTTTTGGATATTTTTCTACTTTGATCACTTCTGCACCCAGATCACCAAGTACCATTGTGCAATAGGGCCCAGCCATGACCTGAGTTACGTCGACAATCTTCATCTTGTGTAACGCTTTCAACTGTTCCCCTCCTTTGATCTAGAATCTGTCGAAAATCATAATCTGTTGTTTTTAATTATAAACATTTTAATCTTTCGCTTTCAACATAATGTTAAGATAATTAGAAACAAATTTCCCAGTCCATTTTATTTTGTAAGGTCACGTCTCCTTTGACAGAAAGACAATCCAGATTCTTCATATTACCAGTCTCTTTTTACAGTTTGGTTTTATCATATAGTGTTTTATTTTACTCAACTTATTAAAACCTATTACAAAGCTGACCTACCTCTAGCAAAACTAAACTGGATTATTACTTACAAAATGTTTACACTGAGAGCTTTTTTCTGAAAAATTCTTTACATCACACATTTGTTATTATATAATATTCTTAAATTTTACAAAGTATACGATATTATAAAACATAGTTTTTGTTTTTGATTTCTGGTTAACCCCACATTTAGCCGACTCACTATTTTTTGCTGGGGCGGGATATGTAAGCGCTATATTCACATGTTTATCATTTCATTACAACACAACATAGAAAAGAAAGGGGTCATCTTAATGTCTAGACACAATAAGCCAACTATGGGGCTAACCCTTGGTGAAGCACCAGGAATTGGCCCTGAACTTGTGGTCAAGGCCTTACAAGATGATGAAATCAAAGCTTTAGCAACATGGGTGATCATTGGAGATGAACGTGTACTGCATCAGGGAGAGGCCATTGCCAAGCTGTCATTACCATACCAAAAAGCTTCATCTATTGATGAGGTTAACGATTCCCATCCGGTATGGCTAATCGATTTAGGAAATCTTGATCCTCAATCTTATGAATTAGGTGTCCTCTCTATCCACTCCGGAAAAATAACTGGAGAAACCTTGATTTTTGCCCTTGAATTAGCCAAAACGCAAAAGCTGGATGGAGTGGTTTATGCACCGCTTAATAAAGAGGCATTGCACAAGGGAGGATTTCATTTTCAGGACGAAATCCATTTTTTTGCCGACCTGCTAAACTGTCAGGAAGGATTTGGCGAAATTAACGTCATGGATACTTTATGGGTCACTCGCGTCACTTCTCATGTTCCCTTAAAAGAGGTGAGTGCTTTAGTCACCAAGGAAAATGTTTTAAAGACGATTCAATTTGCAGATGAAAACCTAAGAAAAGCCGGATACCAAAAACCAAAAATTTGCGTTGCAGCCTTGAATCCTCATGCAGGCGATGGCGGGCTGCTTGGAACTGAAGAAATAGAAGAAATTATTCCTGCTGTGGAAGAAGCCAAGGATAAAGGCATTGAGGTGAACGGTCCCTTTCCTGCTGATACGATTCTTTTACGTCGTGACACAGATCCATTTGACTGTTTGGTCGGGATGTATCATGACCAGGCTCAAATTGGTATGAAATTACTTGGATTTAACCGCGGCGTAACGATCAGCGGAGGTTTACCCGTCGTCTTAACCACACCGGCTCATGGTACTGCCTTTGATATTGCCGGACAGGGGATAGCTGATCCTCAACCCATGAAGGTAGCAATGAAATTAGGTGTCCGTCTCTCACAAAATTTAAATTAATGCATCATTGTTAGTCGTTTATTATTCAATATTTACTATATTTTAATATTCCAATATTCTAACGAAAGGATGAGTTTAATCATGAGTAAAAAATTGTACCTCCTAATCAGTATTCTTGTAGTTTTCAGCTTAGCTCTTATGGCCTGTAGTTCCGACAGCACGACCCAATCAACAGACGAAGCGGGAAATGGACAGGAAAATGGACAAGCTAACGAGTCTGCCAATAATGCTAGTGATTATCCTAGCCGCACAATTGAAATCTATGTTGGACATGGAGCAGGGGGAGGAACAGATATTTTTGCCCGCACGATTGGTGAACTGCTAGAAGATATCTTAGGTGTTAATATTAATGTCGTTAATCTTGAAGGTGCAGGTGGAGTTATAGCCAAAGAACATGTGGCTAATCAACCGGCAGACGGATATACCATTGCAGCCATCTCCTCCTTCCCTGTCAGTACAGCTCTAGGGACCAACCCAGCAGGATTGGATGTACTCACTCCTATCGCTCGTGTACAAGCTGATACGTACACCATTATGGTAAGATCTGATCAGTTTGAAGACTTGGATGAGTTCCTGAAGTACGCCGAAGAAAACCCGGGCCAAGTTCGAATTGGCGGTGTAAGTACCGGAAGCATGGATGAAATTAATGCAGCAAGGTTTATAGATGCTACTGGCCTTGATATGGCTTACGTTCCCTTTGATGGTTCAGGTGACATGCAAGCAGCTTTACTTGGCGGCCATGTTGAAGCGATCCTTGAAGAGCTTGGACCCGTTATTGATTATGTGGATTCAGGTGAAATAAAGCCCATTATTGTCTTTGCAGAAGAGCGTTTGGACGAGTTCCCGGATGTGCCGACCACTGTAGAAAATGGTTGGGATCTTACTCAAGGGGTTGAGAGAGGTTTCGCCATCCATATAGATACACCGCAAGAAATTATTGATCTGCTAGAAGATGCTATACGACAAGCCTACGAAACTGAAGCCTATAAAGAACATGAGAAGCAACGCTATCTCCATTTGCGCGAAGGATGGCTAGGTTCTCAAGAATACAGGGAAAAATTGGAGCAGGACATCGCCATTTACCGTGAAGTTATACAACAATTAGAATCTCAATAAATATAACCGAATCAAACAAGGGGGCAAATTATTTGCCCCTCTCCATTCATTCATTGGGAGGGAAACTTCAATGGCAGTCCCCAATCTCATACTTTCATGCATCACACTCATCTTTGCCACTGTATTTCTTATTATCGCTCAACAGTTACCTCCTGGAAGACCGGGTGCCACAACTTTAGGTCCTTCTGCCTGGCCTACGGTGATCTTAACCATCATGTGGGTGATGGGTGCTTTGCTCTTAATTAAAGCGATTATTCAATTGCGTAAAGACAAAGAAAATCAGCAGTCATCAAATGACGTCCTGAAAGACATCGTTCCAGACGATATTGATACACAAGTAAAGAAACCACAAATCGCTCATCCACACCGCCACTGGATCATTTATACCCTAATTATCCTTTATGCTCTCATCATGGGTTATATTGGCTTTACTCTCGCTTCATTTTTATTTGTGATTGCAGCAGCATGGGTGTTCGGTATGCGGAAATGGTATTTACTTGTTTTGAACGGTGCAGTTAGTACAGCAGTTATCGTCCTTTTGTTCGGAAATCTGCTCGGCGTACCCCTACCCAGAGGAATTGGAATATTAAGAGAAATAAGCTTCTTACTATATTAATGACACTAGGTTGTCAAGGGGGATCAACATTATGTGGGAAAATCTATTAGGCGGGTTCCTCTCCGTTATAGAACCCATACACCTTTTGGTTCTTCTTTCCGCTGTGTTCATTGGTTTTCTCGGAGGAGCCTTACCAGGGATTAGCGGGACGATGCTCGTTATTATCCTGTTACCCGTTACCTATGGCATGGATACGATTAGCGCTTTTCTTATGCTAACAGCGATCTACGCCGCTACTGTTTTTTCAGGTATGATTAGCGCTATCATGTTTCGTACACCTGGAACACCGGAAGCGGTCGCTACAGTTTTTGACGGCTACCCGATGGCCAAAAAAGGGAAAGCAGGAGAAGCTCTAGGCATCGCCATCTTCAGCTCAGCTGCGGGAGGAATGATCGGAACACTCATTTTGATCTTCCTGACACCAGTTCTGAGCAGATTTGCCCTTAGTTTTTCCTCACCGGAGTATTTTGCATTGGCCATCTTAGGGCTGACAGTTGTCGCCTCTTTAAGCGGAGGAGATATTATTAAAGGTTTTATTGGGGTTTGCTTTGGTTTATTTATTGCCACCATTGGCATGGATACTTTATCAGGAACACCGCGATTTCATTTTGGCACATCAAATCTGATGACAGGGGTTGAACTTCTTTCTGTGCTTATAGGCCTTTTTGCCATATCTGAAATCTTGCGCAGAACACGTGAAGATCAAAATCTCGAAGAAACAACAGGTAAGATTAAAACTCGCATTTTCAATTCCGCTATTATTAAAAAGATTTCAACCACCATTGGTCGTTCCTCACTGCTGGGTACCTTTATTGGCATCCTTCCAGGGGTAGGAGCTACCACAGCCTCCATGCTCAGTTACAGCGAAGCTGTCCGTTGGTCCAAACATCCTCAAAAATTTGGTACGGGGGTTCCGGAGGGAATCGCCGCTCCCGAATCAGCCAACAATTCTGCTGCCATGGGAGCTCTTGTGCCATTGTTAGCCTTAGGAATACCAGGCAGTGCTACAACAGCCGTCATATTAGGAGCTTTCATCTTGCACGGTCTTCAGCCTGGTCCCAATTTATTGATTAAAGAAAGCAGTTTAGTTTATGCCATTTTTGTAGGTTTATTACTTGTCAACATTATGATTATTGTCTTTTCTAAACCTTTTATCGCCTTATTTACAAAGATTATGCGAATTCCTTACACTGTATTAGGACCGATTATTATCATCCTGTGTATGATTGGAACTTATGCAGTACGCAACTCCCTGTTTGATGTATGGGTCATGTTACTGTTCGGGATCATCGGGTTCTTGCTGGAAAAATATCGTTTTCCGATTGCCACTGTTATCTTGGGCGTAGTATTAGGCCCGATCGCCGAGTCAGAATTTCGCCGGGGGTTACAAATGGCCGGGGGGGATTATTCTGTCTTTTTCACTCGTCCAATCAGTGCTACATTGCTAATCATCGCCATTTTAGTGATCGCACTGCCAATTTTCAAATCGTTGTTCAAATCACGAACGAATCAAACCGGGCAGATCTCTTCCTAAATGATCAGATTCCACATGCCATTTAATTGAAATCCCAATATCCGTCCAAAATCAAGTCGTATCTGTCCTATTAAAAAATACCTCACGAATGACGTGAGGTTAATTTTTTTCTATGATTGCTTTAAGCACATCAGGTAAAATTCGCATTGCTTCTTGTAGCATTGTTTCCTCTGCGGCTGTGGACAGAGGATGATTGATCTCTACTAGTGGCAGATGGCTATAACCATGTACTCGAGCCATATTCTGACACTGAATCGAAAATGCTTCGGTGCAAATCACCACAGCTGGAACCTTATGTTCTTCTGCATAAATCCCATCAAGCAAACTGCTTGAGCTGCATGACCCTCAGTCCCCTACACCTGAAATGACAGCATCACATTGTTGTACTTTTTCAAGTTCTTCAGCATTAATCGGCAGTGAGTGGTTCTTTTTATTTATCCATATGACATCCTTAATGTTCTGACGCTTCTTCATCTGCTCTGCTAGATAATGGAGGAATACAGGTGCATTTGTTTTATTATTATTAATGACACCCAACACTTTTCCATCCAATGTCTTCAGTCGTTCTGCAAGCGGTTTGGCTGTTGCTAGAGGTTTTTCCGTTGGATTTAATACGATAATGGACAACTTTATCTCCCCCCTCTCATTGCTCAGACTCCGTCCATACTACCGCTGATCCTAACAACACTATTGGAAAACCTACAGTTTTCCGTCTAGCACCCCTGTCAAACAAACCCTGAGTGAGTAATAAGTTTAGTCACCGGCTGGCTTTGATTCAGGCTTCCCCAGCCAGGGATAAAGGCTGAAAACGGGCCTCCCTTTCCTCCCCCAGCGATGAGATAAAGAGCTTCCGGGGACGGAACAGCACGAACCCACTCCCCATCAATTCCTGCCAGATAATCAGAACTAAAGCCAAAATCCAACAGATCAGTTTTGGGTCTTTTAGCGTGTTCAAATAAATAATCTTTGACTTCCTGTTTTGACCATTTTTCCTGTACAAGCAGCTGCCAATGTTCGTCGCCGATGACCACTACACATGGGGTGTTGCGTTGAATATTAAACGTCCCCGCTGATACCATTCGATCAGCGATCGTCCTTAATAGGACTTCTGGGGTTTTGGCCGCCGGTTGGTAAATCTGATTTGGCCCTTCCGTTGCTATGACAGTGACAGTACTTTCTTCTTTCCTGAAACCTTGTTCAACATTGAGTGTTTCCCACTCCTCTTGTTCACGCTCAGCTAGACAGAAACCAATCTTTCCGGGGTGCCCGAGAGTCGTTTGATCAAACTCTTTAGTTCCCCCAGCATTAATTAGGGCCAATTGCACAGCACGGCCAATCACGAGATTTGTCCGATGTCCCGGACCAAGCAGATTATGCCCTGTATTGAAGCCCAGTTGAGACACGATCGGGCCACTTACGATAAGCAAAAGAGAAGCCCCTCCGGTGCTCGCAGTGGGACCATGTACTCCAAAACGTGGATCTAAGACAGCTTCAAGTCCAGCAATCACAACAGGGAAGTGAGCCGGTAAACACCCCGCCATCACTGCATTAATAGCGGCTTTTTCCGCAGTTATTTGTAAGTTACGTTCCGGGATTGATCCGATCACTTCTTGACCCGTTAGCGAGAGGGACGAGAGCATTTCCTCCACCTTATGAGGCGTTGGCGGTACTATGGGCAACCCATCTGTCCAGCCCTTTTCAAAAAAAAGCTCCATCCCCTCAAACAGATCACCAACCTTAATCTGCTCTGATCTCCATCTGTTCAATGTTGGCCTCTCCTATCCTTAAATTGAGGGGAACGTTTCTCAACAAAGGCACGAATCCCTTCCGGAAAATCATAAGGATCCACAAACACCTGGCGCGGATCTCCCCAGGGAACATTGATTCCCGGAATACTTGAAGCCACTGATCTCTTAACGGCATAAACGGAGGCCGGTGACTGAGAACTAATCTTTTTACCCAGTTCGAAAGCAAAGCGATCCAGACGTTCAGTTTCCACTAGATAGTTGATCAAACCAAGCTGATAACATTCTTCCGCGTTGAACAAGCGCCCAGTATACACCAGATCTTTGGCACGGCTTGGACCGATTAAATCCACAATCCGTTTGACAAATTTATCGTTTAACGTAATGCCTAGGCGTCCCACCGGAATTCCCATCTGAGTGTTGTTCGAGCCAATGCGGAGATCACAAGCAAGGGCGAACACAAATCCGGCCCCCATCGCTGGGCCATTAACCACCCCGATCGTCGGCAGAGGCAATCTTTCAAAGGTGGAAATCGCCTTCTCCATTCGCACAAATGCTTCTTCTGCCTCTTCAAGCGTCATTTGTGAAAACTCCTTAATATCTGAACCAGCGGTAAAATGCGGTCCGTTCCCCCGGATGATCACCACTCTATTTTTTGGGTTATCCAGTATGCGTTTGCCTAAGTGAGTCAATTCATCCCACATCCGTGACGTTAGTGCATTGCGAAGGTGAGGGCGGTTTATGGTGATAATGGCTAAACCAGCTGACTCCTGAAGTGTAATTTTTGATTGGGGCTCCACCCGTTTTATTGACACTTGCATATGTTGACCCTCCTTTTCCAGTTAAATTGTCGACTTTTTATAATATTTCACTATTTATTATAAAGCATATTCATTATATTTTTCAAACAAATAGGAGATAATTAAATGCTATTTTCTTTATTTCTTGTCGACAAGCTCCATACCGATAAGCGTTTTATGCACTAACAGCCCTAATGACAAAAACAGTAAATTGGCGATGTTTAAATTCAGGTCAATTGCATGTACCTTTCTGAAAATATTGACAAGTAATCGCCATACGTTTAACCAATATAATCCTCTCCCTTCATCCATTCTACATATTTACTTATTTGGATTAGTTCCGTATCGTTTCCTGGTGCCGCAGCGAGCATGACGGCCAACGGAAGTCCATTAGAGTCCAATGCCGCCGGAATAACTGAAAGAGGACCTCCCAACACTGTCCAGGGTGTCGTAAAATTCGGCGGACCCGTTGTATCAAGCCCTTCTGGAACGGATGAAGGAACAGGGGGAGCCATCAGCAAATCATAAGGTTGAAAGGCTTTCCAGGTTTCTGCTTTCATCTCTTCTAATGACCGACGTGCTTTTTCATAGTTTTCTTTCGTCATTGCCATGCCACTTTCAACCAATTCCACAAAATGATCACCGATGTTAGTTTTGTTGGTTTGAACTGTCGATCCATGATATGCTGCCGCTTCATAAGCAACTGCTTGTCTGTGTAGAGAAATAAAATCATCAAACGGATGAGGAGGTTTAACCCGTTCTACAGCATGTCCTGCTTCTTCCAATAATTTGTCAACTTGCTCAACCACTTTAATTGCATGTGGTGAACCCTCTCTTTGATAAAGAGGGTCTTCTACAATCCCTATCTTTAGAGCTTGTACAGAAGGATGAGACAGATCCCGATTTTCTCGATGATCTTGTTGATGAAAGACATCATAGGCTAAGCTCACGTCATCCCAAGTCCGGCCAAAAAAACCAAGTGAATCAAAAGTTGGAGCAAGAGGAAAAACCCCATCTGTTGGGAGGTTGCCCCAACCTTGCTCCCTACTTGTGTCTGTAAACCGGCCACATCAATATTATCCTTTACTCCAATTGGAATGCCGTGCAGAAGACTTCTGATCCTTCCTTGTCTCGCCTCTTTGGCAAGGAACTTGGCAGTCTCCAAGGTCCTTCTTCTGTCGATGAGTTTCCAGGCCTTGATTTTAGCCTCCATCCGGTCAATGTGTTCCAGATGTGCTTTGACAATCTCTACAGGAGAAAGTACACCTTTGGAAATGTGTTCTGCCATTTGGCGAACACTAAGCTGTGTGATTTTATCCATCTTGTACACCTCTCTCCTAAAATTCACCTTGTCATTCAACTTTAATGTTCCTATGATTTTTTTCAAATAAATGGGGAGATAATCTGACACTATTATCTCCCCCATACGAAGAGTTGCTTATTTTAAGATATGCTTTTTCTCTTTCAAAATCTTATCTAACCTGTTTAACGCCTCATCATGGTGTTCTTTAAGCACGGTTTGAGCCGCCGTACGTTTTCCTGATTGCAGCAGTTGCCAGATGACCCTATGATCATCCAATGATTCCTTGATGTTTTGAACCGTATAAAACGATAATTTTTGCAAAACAATCAGCGGTGAACCCAGACGGCGGTAAAGGATCTTAAAGACCTCACTCTTCGAAAGTACAATCAGTTGAAAATGAAATTGACTGTTGAGTGAGGTATAACGTTCATAACTTTCCTCTTCCAGCGTATTTTCCATCTCCTTTAAGATGCGTTCTATTTTTTTTCGGTCAGGTTCACTAATCGGGTACTGAATCCGGTCAATGGCCATCATTTCAAGCATCAGCCGGATTTCATATAAATCGCGGATATCCCGTTGCGTGTATTGTTTAACAAACGCACCTTTGCGAGGTTTGCGCTCAATCAGTCCATCTATAGCCAATAAGTACAGCGCCTCCCGGACGGGAGCCCGACTAGACCCAAACAATTCGGCATAACGGTCTTCAATGATTCGCTCCCCCTGCTCCAACTTGCCATTAAATATATCTGTCGCAATTTTCTCAGCTATTAAACGCGGCAAGGAGTTGTCAATCCCCTCCATTCGACCACCCCTGTCCAATTGTTCATTTAGATTTCACTGTCTGAACACTATACCAGTGATGGGTAAACACAATGTCATTCATTTCATACCGTATCTGTAAACCAAAGGCATCCTCTTCCATACCTTCCTCCATCATTTTTACGATGTCGTGTTGCTTATCACTACCTGTAACAGCCAGCCATTCAGCAAGAGTGCGATTTGTCTCCCATCTCTTAGTACTTATCAAGGAGAACCCAGTTGTGAGCAACAATTCCTCTATTTCCTGTTCTGTTAGAAACTTGACATGCGAGGGATCTCTTAATTGTTCTAACTGGTTATGACGTTTTTGTTTCTCAGGATCAGCATCGGCGATGATATCCGCCAGAATCAATCTTCCCGAAGGTTTCAAAACCCTTTTGATTTCCCATATCAAACGTTCCGGTTCCGTCATATGATGCAGGGTTAGCCGAGTAACGACACAATCGAACATCTCGCTTATAAACGGTGTCTGGCAAGCATCTCCTTGAACATATAACGGGGCTAGACCCTGCTTATCACCTTGCTCCTTTGCCTTCTCTAGCATTTGGAGTGTTAAATCTAACCCAACCACTTGTGAAGACCTTCGAGCAAGGGCACGAGTGATGAGACCAGTGCCACATCCGAGATCTAACACCCACTCACCTTCCTGAATCCCTGCCATGTCAACGATGGCTTCAATCTGCCGAACGTCCCCCAACACTGGACTATCTGGAAAAGAAGAGGCTTGCTTGCTAAACGATTGTTTTATCAATTCATGATTTATCTTGTTCACCTCCCGGCTTCAGCTATGCCCGTTATTACGTATCCTTTGAGATGTTCTGTTGCGATCCCAGCACTCGGTTTTCCAGTATTTTCTTCAAAACAGGGGCAAATAAGACCAGTATGGTTAACACCAAAATGGTACCACTGACAGGACGAGTGAAAAAGGCAAAGAAATTGCCACCTGTCATCATCAGACCTTGTCTTAATCCATTCTCAATAATGTCACCGAGCACCAATCCCAAGATGATCGAGGCGAGTGAGAATTTGTATTTTTTTAAGAAAAATCCCACCACTCCGCAAACAAACATGATCCACACGTCACCAAGCCGGTTGTTAATGGCGAAAGTCCCCACAACGGACAATATTAAAATGAGAACACCCAGGTATTCGTAGCGCACGTTTAAGATACGGATAATGTAGCGAATACTGAGAAGGACCAAAATGGCCATGAAGATATTGGCCAGGAACAACCCAATAAAAATGGAATAAGCAATGTCTGGATTGTATTGGAACAGCAAAGGGCCTGGACGCAGACCATGAATCAAAAACGCACTTAGAATGACAGCAGTCACAGCTCCTCCCGGGATTCCCAATGTTAATAATGGAATGAGCGCCCCGCCAACCGCAGCGTTGTTCGCTGCTTCTGGAGCAGCCACCCCCTCGATATTCCCTTTACCAAACGATTGTTTATCTTTGGAAGCCCTTAAGGCACTTCCATAACCTAGAAAAGAGGCGATCGTGGCTCCAGCACCGGGTAAAATGCCGATAATTGTTCCCAGCACACTGGAACGGGCAAGGGTCCATTTCACTTTGCTAATATCCCTCTTTTCCGGCAGGGCAAATCGTTTTTGATTGGTCTCTGTGAAATCATACTTCACATTAAAATAACGCTGATGAAAGCGGCTCAACACTTCAGAAACAGCAAACAAACCGATAATGACTGGGATAAAGTCCACCCCTGCTTGCAAAAAACTGATGTTAAATGTATACCGGCTGACCCCTGAGACCGTATCCAAACCGATGGTAGCGATAAATAAGCCGATCAAGACAGAGATAAACGCCTTAATTTGATTTTCTGAGTCTATGCTAGCCACCACAAACAGGGCCAACATACCCAAAGCAAAATATTCCGGAGCTCCAAATGAAAGGGCTACTTTAGCAGCCTGAGGAGCCAGCAAAGTAAGGACTACAGCACTGAATAAACCACCTACTAATGAGGCAAAGGCAGCCATCCCCAAGGCTCGAAAAGCTTCTCCCTTTTGCGTCAATGGATATCCATCCAATGTGGTCACCGCCGCAGGAGCATCACCGGGGGTATTGAAAAGAATGGCGCTAATCCCTCCTCCGTAAACGGAGGCCGCATATATGCCGACCATGACCAGAAAACCACTGATCGGGTCCATCGCATACGTAAAAGGGATGAGCAAACTGACTGCTGTCACCCCGGAGAGTCCCGGAACCATACCAAACATAATCCCTATGACAACTCCGAGCAAGATCATAAACAAATGCAGTGGTTCAAAGACAATTTGTAGGCCGAGCAGTAAATATTCCAGCACTGTTTTCCCTCCCTAGTACAAGAAAAAGCTGATTTCCCTTAACAAACCTGTTCCTCTGGGCAAAGGAATCTGTAAAAAATGACCAAAGACAAAAATAAGTGCTGCCGTAATAACTACTGTGGAGAGAAGATTTTTCCACCACGGGCGAACACCGACAAGCCAGCTAATAAACAACAAAAGCACAGGTGTCAAAAGAATAAACCCCAGCTGTGGGAGCAAAACAATATACACAAAAATCAGAGCGATCATGCTGACCAGCCGCACATCGGTAAGTTGACGGATATACGCCTGTTCCCCCTGCTCATCCCTGTCTTTTCTGAGACTCTCAACAATAGTTTTAACTAGTTGAACCAAGGTTAATATCACAATCCCCAACAACAAGAGCTTGGGCCAAAACTTGGGTCCTAACTGTTCACTCGCCACCCGTGCTGCTGATACCTTAATAATCTGATCTGTAAATAATAGGAGCAGCAAACTGACGATAAATAAGGACCCGGTTACCATGATTTCCCCATAACGATGAAAAATCAATTTCATGATTTCCGTCCCCTTCCTGTGTTGTTAAGACAAATATGGCATCCAGCCATTCCATAAATTATTTGTGGAATGGCTGGATTGGCTAACACTTTATTCTATATATCCTAAGTCTCTTAACATCTCCCGAACTATTTCAACTTCTTCTTTGGCAGCTTTTTCATAATCCTCTGAATTGAGATAACCAGGAACAATATCCAAGTAGGATTCTTTTTCATATTGTTTATACCCAGGCATTAACGAGGCAGCATAAAACACATTGTGTAAGTATTGCTGAATCTCGGGATCAAGTCCGCCAGGAGCATTAATTCCTCTCCAGCGTCCCACTGATACAGTCAAGCCATAATCGGCCGTTGTCGGCGCATCAATTCCTTCAAACGGAACATCACTAGGAATGAGAATCGGACGAATTTGCCCATCGTGATACAAATCAATAACAGCACCAGCTGTTTCATGCAACACATCGATATGTCCTCCAAGCAAACTTGCCACTCTCTCACCTGATTCTTGGCTGGGAATATAGGTGAATTTGACATCGCCTAGTTGCTGAACAAGTTCAGCAATACGCAACTCATCATCTCCGGGGGACCCCGCTCCGGTAAACGTCACTTCATTTTGCTTAGCATGTTCGACAAGGTCGTCCCATGTTTCAAAGGGGCTGTCCTCTCTGACCCAAAACACTTCAGTAGCACCCTGGTTACGAATAATGAATGTGGTTTCTTCTGTAAAACTATACGGTTGCTCACCCAATGCTTCATTGATCACTTGAGATGTAATGGCACCATAAATGGTGTAACCATCGGCCGGTTGATCCAACATATAAGCTAAAGCCACTTCACCGGCGCCACCCGGCATATTGTTAATGATGATCTTGGTGTCCATGATTTTTTCCGCTTCCATGGCGATATGGCGGGCATAGCGGTCAGATCCACCGCCTTCACCCCACCCCACAACATATTCAATGTTCCGGGAGGGATAACCTTCAGGCTTTGGTATAACTGCCTTTAATTCCTCGATTCCTTCTTCTTCCGACAAATCCCCGCTGTTAATTTGGTCTGTAATACGCTCAATCTCAGCTAACACTTCTTCCTGGCTTAATGTCGACTCCGGTGCAGTCTCCCCTTCCTGGTTGTTCGGTTCCTCTGAGGAGGAAGAGGGTTCACTACCACATGCAGCAGCGATTAAGACTAAAGCAAGCATTACAAACATTAATAATCCTAATTTTTTGTTCATAAATTTTCCCCCTTCTGCTATCGTTTTATTTTTTCTAGCATTTAATCATAAAAAAGCACATGACTGTTTTGTATTTTTGGTTGCGCTTACATTATTGATCTTGTATAGCATCCCCCCCCTAATGGGTCAAAGAATTCCTAACCACTTTTTTATAGTAATTAATATTTAGCTGATTTTATCTACTACTCTATTGATCGTATCTACTACTCTTTTTATTTATAGTTCTACTATGGCAAAAGTCGATTGTCGAAAATTGAATTTTTCATACAATGATGTTATTACAATTTTCTAACTTTGTCAATTGTTAAATTATCAAAGTTTATAGCTTATAATATTATTAAAAAGTTTTAAATGAGTTTGATATTTATGAAAGGCGTTCTAGTGACGAGATTTGGAGAATCTTCAGTTTTGAAATATGAATTCCTTACTCCTTAAACCCCCTCTCCTTCCCTGTGACTTTTAAATGTGTCACATAAATACTAGGGCTGGGGATCGAGAGGCATAACATTTGCGTGATGATTTCCTGAACCTGCTGTTGTATTTCTTGACAAACGTCCGGAATGGGTTTCCGGTCATACAAACCTACTTCAAGCTGAATCGGTTCATTTAAGTCAAGAGAAACATTTATCGCCTTCACTAATGCAATGTGTTCATTACTTTTCAAGGTATACAGGATAATTTTTTTCAAACACGATCGTCTGATCAGAATTTTTCCACCCTGGAAGCGCGGATAGACAATCGTGTTCTCTCCTAAAGGTTTAGCATTGTTGTCAAATACTGATTTTACCTTTTCAATCAGCTGAAAAAAGCGATCGTTTTCAACCTGGATGTGGGGAATGGGAATGACATGCTGTCCATACATTTCTCGTGCAAATTTAGCCTTTTGAATATCTTCTGGTGTAGAAATTTGTTCAATAAAAAGCCAATGGGTCGGAGCTGGAAGATTAAGTGCTTCTGCAATCCGCCGGACCATTTTTTTTGACGTACCAATAATAAGGATTTTCTTAGGTTTTTTTCTCTGAATCTCTGATCTGACTTCATCCCGATGGCAAGGGTCAAGGAATATCGCCCGTTTAACGGCAGCAACACGGTTCTGTTCGTATTTGGCTGACTTTCCTGCCACCTTTACTCCGTTGTGTATATACAGTCCGTCATCAATAAAGTCATGAATATTAAGACGATGACAAAGGGACAACGCTAAAGCACTTTTTCCGGTTCCACTCGCCCCAACAAAACCATAGACGATCACTGTCGTTTCCCTCCATTTCCCGCATTATTGTGAATCACCTGCTTCTATGCTTATCCTTTTCCAGCCAAACCCGTCTGATGTGTTGCAGCATGGCCCGCCGAAAACGAGTCAACAGCACATAGAGAGTTGCATAGAGGATAATCCCTGTCATTAACATATTTAGGAGCATACCCACAAAAAACGCCCGTCCCAGTTCCACTCCCGCTTCCAGGGCCTCTCCTGCTCCTTCAATATCCTCCACAAGTTCATCTACTTCGATGGGGAGCAGGGCATGGCCGACAGCAAAATTAAAATACATGAGCAGAGGAAAAACCCAGATCAGTGAGATACCGCCCAATAACCCGGCAACGGCATTGCCCCTGAATAGCCGGGCGAAGGCAACTGAGACCAAGGGACCAAAGCCAAAGGTGGGCACAAAGTTAATCAATAGTCCCAAGGTAAAGCCCAAGGCAATTTTATGGGCTTTGTCTTTGATTCTCAGCAACTTAATGATAAAGTATTTGATTCGGCGTTTAGCTTTGCGGAGCATTTTGCACCTGTTCTTTCTGGAATTAAATGATATTAACATATGATGTATTGCTTTTGTTTCTATTATCTTAGCTGAACAGGCTGGTGTCTACAATTTCCCTTAAACTCCAACGAAAAATTCAAAAGGGCTTCCCTTAATCACTATGGGGGAAGCCCCTCTTTTGGAAATCACACGTCGCAGACTTTATACATTTGTTACCTGCTAATCCAGCCGACTCACCTTGCCGTAATGAACCAGAGCCTCAAAATGGTCGAGATCAAGATGGTACTCAGTACAGAGGTTCCGCTTGCGAGGAGTGCCGAACGCTTTGTCTTTAAAAAGCTCTGCCACGATAAACTTTCGCAGGCTGCCCTCATTTCCGGCTTGGTCTTCTGCTTCCTTCACTATTTGCAGCAGCAAATAAACGTCAATCATCAGATTGGCCAACGGTTTTAATTTGTAAGTGAGCCGGTCATAGTCAAGGGAATTTAATTTTTGCAATACTGTCTGGATATCACTCAGGGCATTTTGGATCACAGGCTTAAACGGCTGACTGGCTGAATGGCTGAGCAACTCCAGTTCCTCTTGCACGACTTGGAAGAAAACCTCGTGGCCCCTCTCTTTTTGAATCACCCGCAGCAAATCAAGGGCCAAAATATTGGAGGTCCCTTCCCACACCGTCGTCACTTGGGCATCACGGAGCAGCCTGGGTGTCACATATTCTTCAATATAGCCATTGCCGCCATGGAGTTCAATGGAGGTATGGCATCCCTTGACAGCCACTTCACCCGCTCTGTATTTGAGCAAGGGAATCAGCAGCCGGGCCATCACCTGCTCCTCCCTGGAAGCATCTTGAGAAGTGACCACTTGATCAAAGTAGTTAATCATTTGAAAAATAGCTCCTGTTGTCACTTCCAGATCAACCAACATATCCACCAGCATTTCTTTGACCATGCTGTAACGGATCACAGGCTGGCCAAAAGCCTGGCGGTGCGTGGTATAATACAATGCCTCAGCAAAGGCCCGTCTCAAAATGCCCACTGAAGCCACTGCATTGCAAATCCGGGAAATGTTCAAGGCTTCAGCCATATATTTAAATCCCTTTTCCGCCTCACCGATCAGGTACCCTTCCGCCTCTTCTAAGATCACCTCTGCGGAAGGAACCGCATTGACGCCCAATTTATCCTTCAGGCGGCGGACATAAATGCTGTTTCGCTCTCCATTGGGCTTGATCCAAGGCACCAGAAACAATCCCAATCCTTTGGTGCCCGGCTTGTCATTCACTCTGGCCAGCACTGTGGCTACCATCGCCCCAGCGTTGCTGGCAAAAAACTTTTCACCGGTCAAACGGTAAACGCCCGCTTGTTCATCGTAACGGGCCACGGTCAGATTGGCTCCTACATCCGATCCCCCCTGCCGCTCCGTTAACCACGTGGCCCCTTCATACACTTTTTCTCCATCCGTTGTGGTTAACCCGGGCAAATAACGTTGCTTCAGTTCCGGGTCAGCATAGCGGTCTACCAGATAGGCGCAGGACATGGTCAGCGTCACCGGGCAATAAAAGCCGGGCTCACTCTCACTCAGCAGATAGCCCATCAGGTAGGAATAAAGATAGGGCACCTTTTCTCCCAATTCTTCCGGTGCATGATACAGATAACTGACAATCCCGTCACCGTACACTTCTCTCGCTGTCTGTTTATACCCTTCATTCTTCCAAATTTCCGAAATATCTTCCCCCAACCGGTTATATTTTTTGAGTACCGGCTTTCCCTCCCGGTCTGTATAAGCGGCCCGTTCATCAATAGGACCGGCCACCCGCTCCCCGAAACGGGTTAATTCCTGGTGAGCCCAATCATGCATGTGTTCCGGCAAATAACGGCGCATAAGATATTGAATGTTGTGATCTTCCAGGTAAAAGTTCTTGAGTTTTTCTTCTGGACGGGGAATATTGTCACTGTAAAGCCGCCGGTCAATATGGCTCTGCACATTCATCATAGAAACCTCCCTAAACTACATTGGTATATTGCTCCAAACTGGCCTAATCCAATACTGAAAGTTTACACTTGTGTCTTTTGTTGACCTCTGCTTTTCAAGACATGTTTCAGCACTTTTCCAGTGGGATTGCGGGGAATTTCATCAATCACTTCACACAGTCTGGGGATTTTATATTCCGCTATCTTTTCTTGCAAATATGATTTTATTTCAGAGAGCCAGTCCGATGGTTCATCTTCCCCGCTTCCTTGTGGTACAATAAAGGCCTTAACTGTTTCTCCCCACTCAGGATGGGCAACCCCTACCACAGCAACGTCTTTGATTTTGGGGTGTTGCTCCAAATGTTGTTCTATTTCTTTAGGATAAATATTCTGACCCCCGCTAATAATCAGATCTTTTTTGCGATCCATCACCCACATATATCCATCATCATCGTAACGGGCCAAGTCCCCGGTATAAATCCATCCGCCTTTCAAGGTCTCTTGGGTGGCCTCTTCGTTGTTCAGATAGCCTTGCATATTTCCCTCCCCCCTGATGCGAATTTCACCTGCTTCGCCGGGAGCAACTCTCTGACCTTGGTCATTAACGATTTCCACTTCAACAGACCAGGCTCCTCTCTTGCCTATGCTTCCTGCCTTGTGTCCTTCTGAGGCATGAAATAACAAAGTGCCGCTTGGTCCTGCCTCCGTCAAGCCATATACGCAACACAATCTATCCCTGCCATAAAATTGTTCCAGAAGGCGGCATTTGTCCGCCGATAAAGGCGCTCCGCCATAAATCCAATATTTAACTGAAGATAGATCATATTGCGAAAAATCAGGGTGTTTGGCAGTGAGCAAATAGGCAACAGGAGCACCAAAGAAATGAGTGACTTTCTCTTGTTGAACCAATTGAAGTAATAATTCTGGTGTAAATGTGGGTGCCAAAATGTGCGTGGCTCCCACATTGGTAGCAGCTACGAAAAAGAGATGCAACGGAGCCGAGTGGCTGAACGGCATGAGGTGCAACACGCGGCTGTCCAAGTTAAGCCCCAGCTCAATATTAATCATTTGAGCAACTGTTAAAATGTTCCGATGAGAAAAAATAACCCCTTTCGGTCGTCCGGTGGTGCCAGAGGTATATAGAATACTGACCGTGTTATCTTCCTTTAACTCCGGCTCTTTCAGGTTAATATCAGTGACTTGCTCTAAGCAGTGGTGTATATTTTCCCACGATTTCGGCAATTCTGTTGAAGGTCCAGCAGAAGTAAAACAATGAACGTCTATCGCCTCTTGTGGTAAATCTTGAAATTGGGGCAGCAAAACTTCGTGCACAAAAATACCATAAGCATCACAGTCTTTTATAATATACAGCACTTCTTCCTTAGATAAGCGCGGGTTAACCGGCACCACAATCCCTTCCGCTCGTATCACAGCATAATATAAACAGGCAAATTCCGGCGTATTGGGCGCCATGATGACCATACACTGTCCCGGTTGTAATCCTTTTTCTTGTAAATACCAGGCCAGACAGTCAACTTTGTCGTTCCACTCCCGATAGGTCAATCGTTGATGATTAAATACCATAGCCTCTTTATTGGGATATTTACGCGCACTGATAGATAATAATTGTGAAAGATTCATCGTTAAGAACCCCCCCTGTTCCCCATGGCACTGGTCCGAGACACCTAGCGACCAGTCTCTGGTATTTCAGATGACATCTTGACGATCGTTCCCTGAGCGGTGGCACAAAGTGTTTCTTCTTCACTGTCCTTAACAACGAGGACATCGCAGCGGCATACGGCTTGGCGCTTGCCAGCGTAGACAACCGTAGCGCGGGCGACAAGTTTCTCCCCAATGGCGGGCCTTAGGTAGTTTATCTTGTATTCGGACGTCAAGACATTCGTCCCCAGAACAGATCCGCCAGCGAAGGTCAGTGCATTATCGGCCGTATAACTGAGAACACCGCCATGAACGAATCCGTTTTGTTGCAACAAGTTTTCTTGCACCGGGATCTCCAGCACAGCCTCACCGGGCTGAAACACCACGAGCTTCGTTCCGAGCAGTCTGCTGAAAGATTGAGCTGCCAAGGCCTGCTGACCAATGCTAAACAACTCATTCCTCTCCATCATTTGAACACTCCTTGTATATTAAGAGACAGCCGTTATGCTTTGTTTTCTTTTCGCTTTAATTGACGCAACCGTGCTTCGAAGTCCTCCTTGAAACTGAGCAGCTCATCCCTTAAAGCCATTAATTCTTCGATCTGCTCTTCTACCTGCTTGATCTTCTCCACACCATATGCAATTGTCCGTTCCAGCTGTTTCACGCCGGTCCGGTCTTCATAAAAAAGATCGATCATCTCTTTGATCTCATCCAGACTAAAGCCAAAACGCTTCCCTCTCAGAATCAATTTCAATCGGGCCCGGTCCCCTTTTGTATACCTGCGGGTGCCCCCGGGTGTCCGCTCAGGATTTAACAACCCCCTTTCCTCATAATAACGGATGGTACGGGTGGAAATATCGAATTCTTGAGCTAATTGGGATATGGAGTAAGTTTCCTGCTTCTTCATCAGCTATAATCACCTGTTTTCTGAAATAACTTTTAGTTCAGATTATACATAACATTAATCTTAACGTCAACGTTAAATTTTCAATGGAGCGGTTTTAAAAACTGGCCGGTCCCGTGAGCCCCATTATTAACTTTCTTAACAAACGAGCTGATGGCAAATAAAAAAGCGTGCCCGAGAAACTCAGACACGCAAGTGTAACAGGGGACTGTTGATCGATAAGGCTTAACCGATACTGCCTTCCATTTCAAACTTGATCAGGCGGTTCATTTCTACGGCATATTCCATTGGCAACTCTTTGGTGAACGGTTCAATGAAGCCCATCACAATCATTTCTGTAGCTTCCTCTTCCGAAAGGCCGCGGCTCATCAGATAGAAGAGCTGTTCTTCAGACACTTTGGAGACGCTGGCTTCGTGTTCCAGTGTGACGTTGTTGTTTAGAATTTCGTTGTAAGGGATTGTATCGGATGTGGATTCATTATCCATAATCAATGTGTCACACTCAATGTTGGCTTTGGCTCCGTCTGCTTTGCGGCCGAAGTGGACCAATCCGCGATAAGTGACTTTGCCGCCTTGCTTACTGATGGACTTGGAAACAATGGTGGATGTAGTCTCAGGAGCCAGGTGAATCATCTTGGCACCAGCATCTTGATGCTGTCCTTTACCGGCGATTGCGATGGACAGCACACTTCCGCGGGCCCCGCGCCCTTTCATCACCACAGCCGGATATTTCATGGTCAAGCGGCTGCCAATGTTGCCGTCCACCCATTCCATCACAGCATTTTCTTCCGCAACGGCACGCTTAGTGACCAGATTGTAAATATTGGGTGCCCAGTTTTGGATGGTAGTGTAACGGCAGCGGGCATTTTTCTTAACAATGATCTCTACCACTGCGCTGTGCAGGGAGTTGGTGCCGTAAATCGGGGCGGTACAACCCTCTACATAGTGGACAAAGCTGTCTTCATCAGCAATGATCAGGGTGCGCTCAAACTGCCCCATATTTTCAGAGTTAATGCGGAAGTAGGCTTGCAGCGGGGTTTCACACTTCACCCCTTTGGGGACGTAGATGAAACTTCCGCCGGACCATACCGCACTGTTCAGCGCCGCAAATTTGTTGTCTGTGGGCGGAACAACGGTAGCCCAGTACTGCTTGAACAGTTCCTCATGCTCTTTCAGGGCCGTATCCGTATCCATAAAGATGACGCCCTGTTTCTCCAGGTCTTCCTTCATGTTATGGTAAACCACTTCAGATTCATACTGGGCGGATACACCAGCAAGGAACTTCTGTTCCGCTTCAGGAATTCCCAGTTTATCGAAGGTGCGCTTGATTTCTTCCGGTACTTCATCCCATGACTTGGATTGTCTTTCAGAAGGCTTGACGTAATACACAATTTCGTTGAAGTTCAGTTCAGACAGATCCCCGCCCCACATGGGCATCGGCTTTTGATAAAAAATCTCTAAAGCCTTCAGGCGGAAATCCAGCATCCATTGCGGCTCGCCTTTGCGTTGGGAGATCTCTTTCACCACTTCAGGTGTCAGTCCCCGGTTGGCGCGGTACACGGACACATCTTTATCGACAAAGCCGTATTTGTACTCACCAATTTCCGGCATTTTTTTGGCCATCAGTTATACCTCCCTTTTCAGGATTATCTTTATTATAACACACATCTCCGGTCAAACTACCAAATCGCTTAACCGATCCATCCCCGTTTGGGGCCTGCCACCTTCATTGTTGGTGTCACAGTTTGCTTATGCTTCCTCTTCTTTTCCAAGCCCTTTTTCCATCGCCTTCCAGGCTAATGTGGCGCACTTGATGCGCGCTGGAAATTTGGACACGCCTTGCAGAGCCTCAATGTCCCCCAAGTCATAGGTCTCATCATCGTACGGCTTGCCTTGCATCATGTCAGAGAAAATGGCAGATAATTGCAGGGCATCTTCCACCGGCTTGCCAATGATGACCTCGGTCATCATCGAAGCAGAAGCCAGGGAAATGGAGCATCCTTCACCCACAAACTTGGCGTTTTCAATTTTTCCGTCTTTGACAATCATCTGCAGGCGGATACGGTCCCCGCAAGTGGGGTTGTTCATATTGACTGTTAAAGCACCATTCTCAATTTCCCCGCGGTTGCGCGGGTTCTTGTAATGATCCATAATCACCTGCCGATACAGTTGATTAAGATTAACCGGGTATTTATTCTCCAATGACATAACCGAAATACTCCTTTGTATTCACTAAACCATCAACCAGTTTATCTATATCTTCTTTGGTGTTGTACAGATACAAACTGGCTCTGGCCGTAGCGGTCACATTCAACCATCTCATCAGAGGCTGGGCGCAGTGATGGCCGGCACGGACAGCAATCCCGTAAGAATCGAGCACTGTGGCCACATCATGCGGATGGACATCATCAAGATTGAAGGTGACCAGTCCGCCCCGCTCTTTGGGGCCGTAAATCGTCAGCCCATCGATCTCCTGTAACCGTTCTAAAGCATAAGCAGTCAGTTCGTGTTCATGCCGGGTAATATTGTCTAAACCGATCTCTTCCAAGAAGTCAATGGCTGCTCCTAAGCCAATCGCACCGGCAATAATGGGGGTGCCTCCTTCAAATTTGTGCGGCAACTCCTTCCAGGTGGATTCATATAATTCCACAGTATCAATCATTTCCCCGCCAAATTCGACGGGCTCCATCTCTTCCAACAGCTTTTTACGCCCGTACAGAACACCAATGCCGGTGGGCCCACACATTTTATGCCCGGAGAAGGCGAAGAAATCGACATCTAAAGCCTGCACATCAATCTTCATATGGGGGGTGCTTTGTGCTCCGTCAACCACGATCACAGCGTCTTGGGCATGAGCCAGCTGGGCCAGTTCCTTAATCGGGTTGATGGTACCCAGTACATTGGAGACATGGGTGCAGGCCACCACTTTCGTATTGGACGTGATTTTTTGGCGGGCATCTTCCATATTGAGTGTCCCGTCTTCATTTAAATCGATATATTTCAAGGTGGCCCCAGTCACTTTGGCCGCTTGTTGCCAGGGGATCAGATTACTGTGATGCTCCATCGGGGTGATCACAATCTCATCCCCTTCGCGGCACACTTGACGGGCATAACTGGCAGCCACCAGGTTCAGGGCCGTCGTGGTGCCGCGGGTAAAAATAATTTCCTTGGTGCTTTTGGCATTGATAAAGCGGCGCACTTTTTCACGGGCGCCCTCATAGCCTTCCGTCGCATAATTGCCCAGCGTATGGACGCCCCGGTGCACATTGGAATTGTACATCCGGTAATATTTGGCCAGTGCTTCGATCACCGGCAGGGGTTTATGGGAGGTGGCTGCACTATCCAGATAGACAAGGGGATGCCCATTTATTTTTTGATCCAAAATAGGGAACTGTGCTCTGATCTCTTCTACGTTCATTATTTAACTTTCCTTTCAATCACATCGATTAACCGTTTTTTCATGCCTTCTAACGGTATTTTTTCCACAACCGGGTTTAAGAATCCAAGGATAATCAGCCGCTCTGCTTCCGATTTGGAAATGCCGCGGGACATGAGATAATACAGCTGCATTTTATCCACCTGCCCCACGGAAGCGGCGTGACCGGCTGTGACGTCGTCTTCGTCAATCAACAGGATCGGGTTGGCATCCCCACGCGCTTTTTCACTGAGCATCAGCACCCGTTCAGTTTGTTCTCCATTCGCTTTGGTGGCCCCTTTTTCAATCTTGCTGATCCCGTTAAAGATGGCCCGGGCAGCATCTTTCATCACAGCATGACCCAGAATTTGCCCGTCGCTCGCACGCCCGAATTGGATCATTTTTTGCACAAAGTTTTGGGACTGTTCGCCGCGTCCGACCACCACCGATTTACTGTCTCCAGTGGAGCCGTCTCCTTTCAGAATGGTCAGGTTATCTGAAACCGTGTTGCCGTCATGCATTTGGCCTAAAGCCCAGTCGATGTGCCCATCGCGGTCAACCGTTGCCCGCCGGTACACATAGTTGGTGACGTTCTTGCCCAGATTATCAACGGCGGCAAAGGTCACATTGGCTCCGGGCCCTACAAACACTTCAGCCACATAGTTGTTCACAGACGTTCCTTGCTCGGCACCAATGCTGTTCTCCACGTAGGTCACTTTACTGTTGTCTTCAGCGACGATCAGAATGTGCGGAATCAGCCCCACATCACCGTTTTCCTGCCAAAAGACACTTTGCAAGGGAACATCGACTTCCACATTTTTAGGCACATACAGGAAAACCCCGCTGTTGAACAAAGCGGTATGAATGGCGGTCAATTGATGTTCGTCCACCTTCACCAGTTGAGCCAGGTAGCGTTTGACCAGATCCCCATGTTCCTTAACTGCTGTTTGAATATCCGTGAAGATGACACCTTTCTGTTTCAGGTCTTCACTCAGCGCCTGAAAAACCGCCCGTCCGTTTTTATGAATAACGACATTGCCTGCCCCTTGCTCATCACCAATGACCCGTTTCACTTCATGAGGCAGACCTTCCACACTACTGATAGGCGTTTCTTCCCCAGGGTGGGTGAAAGTGAGCAGGTTCCAATCGGAGATTTTGGTTTTTTCCGGTTTAGGCAGCTCCAACTTGCCACTCAATTCAAAGCCTTTCAAGCGCAAATCAAGCAGCCACTCCGGTTCACCCTGCTGTTTCGAGTACCCGGTGATAAACTCCTGCGTCAGTTCCGCTTTTGTCTCTACCGTCATTCTGTACCCTCCTTTGGCCCTTAAGCTTCTTGGCCTACTGTTTCGTCTTTGATGCCGAGTTCCTCTTTGATCCAGTCGTAGCCTTTTTCTTCAAGCTGCAGGGCAAGCTCAGGTCCACCTGATTTGACAATGCGGCCTTGCATCATCACATGTACAAAGTCCGGTTTAATGTAGTTGAGCAAACGCTGATAGTGGGTAATGATCAGAAAGCCGCGCTCCTCGCTTCTCATGCTGTTGACCCCGTTGGCGACTACTTTCAGCGCATCAATGTCCAGACCGGAATCAATTTCGTCCAGGATGCAAATGCGAGGTTCGAGCATCATCATTTGCAGGATTTCATTGCGCTTTTTCTCCCCGCCGGAAAACCCTTCGTTAAGATAACGTTGGGCAAAAGCTTCATCCATATCCAGCACTTTCATTTTTGCTTCCAGCTGGCGGATAAACTTCATCAGAGAAATTTCGTTCCCTTCGCCACGCTTGGCATTAATGGCTGAACGGAGAAAGTCAGCTGTAGTCACACCGCTGATTTCACTTGGATATTGCATGGCCAGGAACAAACCGGCACGGGCTCTCTCATCCACATCCATGTCTAACACATTTTGACCGTCAAGTTCCACAGAACCTCCAGTCACTTCAAAGTGAGGATGGCCCATAATGGCCGAAGCCAAAGTACTCTTACCAGTCCCGTTGGGACCCATGATGGCATGGATTTCGCCACCTTTAACCTCCAAAGAGAAGCCTTTCAGAATTTCATTTCCTTCTACAGCCACTCTCAGGTTTTCTATTTTTAAATGTGGTGCAGACATAGCCAATACCCTCCTATGTTTGTTAATCATATTTTGCTGGATCCCACTGATGAGTTGGTTCTCAGTTGATTCTCAACCTCAAAGTACATTTTATAGTATATCATATGTAGAAATTAAGAAAAGGGACAACCACCAGCGGGGACACAGCAGGAAAAATGTTATTTATAATCATTATCATTTAAAATACATTTTAGCATAGAAAAAGGGATTTGCTAACCCGGCAAATCCTTTTTTTAATAACCTTATTTTTTATACTAGTTTTCCCGGCTGAATTTTTTTGATGATTTTAAAAATTGCTCAATATCAAAGACAAACTCTAGTTCCACATCGTAAATCTGGTTTTTACAATCATAGGCCACATAATACGTCAAATCGTCATTCAGATGGTAGACGATCCCGTCGTATCCCTTCGATAGCAAATACTCCCGAATGATGTTGCCTGTCCATTCGACGAGCTGCAGGGAAGAACCTTGCGGGTACAATACCTCAATCTCGCCATCTGGATACTTCCACTTTAACGCTTCTTGCCTAAGCTCCCGTTCGCCAAATGTTTCATCCAAAACAATAGGATTGCGCAATCGCAGCTTTTGTTTCAAAATAGCCCCTTTACTTCTTGAGGTCTCTGCATGACAGAAGGCATATTCAGCCGCCACCAGTATGTTGCTCACCAAGTAAACCCCGTTGCCAAAAACCGCTTTGGCATGCACACCATCTTGAAAAACCCTGCGCTCCCTTTGATCATACGATTGTTCTCTGATAACCTTATACGCTTCTTCAAGATCGACACCCCGGTAAACAATCCGTTCCAATTTTGTCACCCCAACTTTCATGCCCTATAATGAGATACCGTAGGTAAAACAACATGACGATCACTTACATATTCATATTCTACGATATGATCCAAATTCCTTCTTAATGTTCTATATTGTCAGAAATATTAACAAAGAAATTTCCTTTACAAAAAACTATCCCTCCATCACGAAGGGATAGTTTTTCATGTGTTCGCAGTTGAACCATTTACTATGGTAATAATTTAACCATATCTTGATACGTTTCAGGTCTGCGGTCACGGAAGAATTGCCACTGATCGCGAACCTCTGCAATGAGATGCCGATCCATTTCGCCAATGACAACTTCCGTTTTATCACGGCTTCCCATTGCAACAAAATTACCTCTGGGGTCCACAAGATACGATTGCCCATAAAATTCCCCGAGATTCCAAGGCTGTTCATATCCAACACGGTTGATAGCACCAAAGTAGATACCGTTGGCGACAGCATGGGCAGGTTGCTCCAGTTTCCATAAGTATTCAGATAAACCAGCCACTGTAGCGGATGGATTAAAGACGATTTCAGCTCCGTTGAGGGCTAATAGTCTGGCTCCCTCAGGGAAGTGGCGGTCGTAGCAAATATAGACGCCCACCTTTCCATATGTGGTATCAAAAACAGGATACCCCAAGTTACCCGGTTTAAAATAATACTTTTCCCAGAATCCATTGTTAAGGTTTTCGCCAGCCTGAACATGGGGGATATGATTTTTACGATATTTTCCTAAATAAGAACCATCCGCATCGATGACAGCCGCTGTATTATAGTACACCCCTTCGGCTGCTTTTTCGTATATAGGTAAGACGATGACGACCCCTAACCTTTTGGCCAGCTCCATGAACGTTTGGGTGGTAGGGCCATCGGGGATGGGCTCCGCTGCAGCGTACCACTTTTCATTTTGTTCAGTACAGAAGTAAGGAGTGGTAAACACTTCCTGCAGGCAGATGATCTTCGCTCCCTTTGATGCAGCCTCTTCGACTAACTTAATATGTTTTTGAACGGCATGATCAATGTGAACCTGTACCGGTTCTTCCCCTGAAACATCATGCGTAGCTTGAATGAGACCAATTTTCACATATCTGGACATTGTTCTTCCCCTTTCTTCTATATAATAATGTAGAGTTTAAAATAATTGATTTAAATTCCTTTTTCCACGGTTTCGCCCCTTATTTAGCCGTTGCTTCATCTTTATTAACGAGTTGGGTATTAAATTTATTACGCTTGATGTATTGCCCATGACCAATCTGTCCCACAAACTGTTTATCTCGAATCACAAATTCCCCTCTTGACAATACTGTGATGGGTTCTCCTGTCACTTTCATTCCTTCGAAGGCACTGTAATCAACATTCATATGATGGGTTTCGGCAGAAATGACACGTTCAACATGAGGGTCAAAGATGACAATATCTGCATCACTGCCAACTGCAATAGTCCCCTTTTTTGGGAAAAGTCCAAACAATTTAGCCACTTGAGTAGAGACGATATCGACAAATTGATTTAACGTGATACGACCCTTTTTAACCCCTTCTGAGAAAAGAATACTCAGACGGTCTTCAATAATCGGGCCTCCATTGGGTATTTTGGAGAAATCCCCCACTCCTAACTCTTTTTGTCCTTTGAAGTTAAAGGAGCATTGATCCGACCCCAATGTTTGCAGAGTTCCTGTACTCAAAGCGTTCCACAGCACATCCTGATGCCACTTTTCCCGTAAAGGGGGTGACCAGACGTACTTAGCACCTTCAAAATTTGGCTTCTCCAATGCAGACTGATCCAATACGAGATATTGGGGGCAAGTTTCTCCCCAAACGTTATAGCCTTTGCGACGCGCTTCGGCAATCTTCTCTACGGCGTCAGCACATGAGACATGAACAACGTAGAGTTGTGAATTGGCCAGCCCCGTCAATTGAGCTGCTCTTCCTGTCGCCTCTCCTTCGGCTTCAGGCGGGCGGGTCAAGGCATGGTATATGGGATCTGTGTTCCCTTTGGCCAAGGCATCTTTTACCAGGTAATCAATAACATCTCCATTTTCGGCATGTACCATCACTAGAGCTCCCAGTTCCCGGGCAGCGATCAGAGTGCGGAATAAGGTTTCGTCATCAGCTTGAAACACGTTTTTGTAGGCCATGAAGACTTTAAAAGATGTGATTCCTTCTTCTTCAATGACCTGAGGCAATTCAGCTAAGACATCTTCATTAATCTCCCCGATCATCAAATGGAAGCTATAATCAATGGCCGCTTTTCCCCTTGATTTTTCATGCCAGGTCTCAATAGCCTTTTTCAACGGCTCACCTTTTGTTGTCAAGCAAAAATCAATAATCGTGGTCGTGCCGCCATAAGCGGCTGCAATGGTGCCAGACTCAAAGTCATCAGCCGTAATGGTCCCGCCAAAAGGCATATCAAGATGAGTGTGGGGATCAATCCCTCCCGGGAATAAATAGCACCCTGCAGCATCGACCACTTCAGCACCATTTGCCTCTAAGTTTATTCCAATTTGTGAAACTTTTCCATCTTCAATTAAAACATCTGCTTGATATGTGTCTGCTGCGGTGACAATCGTACCATTCTTAATCAGTTTTTTCACAATAAAACGTACCTCCTTCTTGATTATGATTCTGTTATGGTACTCTTATGAAGATGAACAGCTCGGTTCTTTAATGGCCGCTTGCCTCTCATTCCAGGACATGGGAGTTTCACTTGGAATTTCAATCATATCAATAGCTCCCTCCACGGGACATACAATGGAACAAAGATTACAGCCTACACAATCGTCTTCCCGTACTTCTAGATACTTCTCGCCATTTACATTTGTGAGAATATCAATACATTGATGGGAGGCGTCTTCACAGGCAATATGACATTTATTACAGTTAATGCAGACATCATTATTAATACGGGCCACCACTCGGTAATTAAGATCCAGATCCCCCCAATTTGAGTATTTAGCCACTGATTGTCCGATGATATCTTGCACAGAGGTGATCCCTTTTTCATCTAAATAGTTATTCAAGCCATCGATCATATCTTCCACGATACTAAAGCCATGATGCATCACCGCCGTACACACTTGGACTCCTGTAGCACCCATTAACATGAATTCCACAGTATCTTTCCAGGTTGAGATGCCGCCAATTCCGGAAATAGGAACATTAATTTCAGGATGACGGGCACATTCGGCCACCATATTTAAAGCAATTGGTTTGACGGCTGGCCCGCAGTATCCACCATGCGCGCCTTTTCCGGCTACATGGGGAATGGTATGCCATGTATCAAGGTCGACTCCCATTAAGCTGTTAATCGTATTAATGAGACTAATGGCATCGGCTCCACCTTGTACTGCTCCTCGAGCCGTATGGGTGATATCGGTTATGTTTGGAGTTAATTTAACAATGACGGGTGTTTGGGCCACTTCTTTTACCCAGTAGGTTTGTTGCTCTACCAAATCAGGATGCTGCCCGGATGCAGATCCCATTCCTCTCTCTGCCATTCCGTGGGGACAGCCAAAGTTCAATTCCAGCCCATCCACACCGACATCTTCCACCCTTTTGACGATTTCATGCCATTTTTCCCGTTTCGGCTCGACCATTAAAGAAGCAATGATGGCATGATTGGGGAATTTTTTCTTCGTTTCATAGATTTCTTTTAGATTAACCTCTAATGGACGGTCAGTTATCAACTCAATATTATTAAACCCTACTACTCGTTGGCCATTATAATGAAGTGCAGCAAAGCGGGAAGAGACATTGAGAATAGGTTCCCCTAATGTTTTCCAAACAGCTCCACCCCAACCTGCTTCAAATGCTCTTTGCACTTGGTAACCAGAGTTTGTTGGAGGAGCAGAGGCCAGCCAAAACGGATTGGGAGATTCAATGCCTGCCAGATTGATCCTTAAATCTGCCATATTAGGACCTCCTTTATTATTGTATAAGTTAATTTATTTTGCTGATTGACAATTTTCTATTTATTTATCCCGCTAAAGATGACTCATTTTTTCTGCCAAATAAGTAGTGGTGAATCCCATAGGCAGCTTGTTTCCCTTGCTCAGCAGCCGACACGACCATCGCCTCTCCTTGATTGTCCCCAAAAATGACATCTCCTGCAGCAAACACTTTTGGATTTGAGGTTTGTAAAGTTTCTTCGTTGATCTTCACCACCCCGTTATCATGTTCCAAACCAAAAGCCTCGATTAAATCCACATATCTGGTCTGGCCAATCGCTTTAATGACAGTATCTACCTCCATCACAAACTCCGATCCCTCAATTGGGATAGGGCGCCGACGTCCTGAAGCATCCGGTTCACCGAGCTCCATTCGAATGCACTCTAACTGCTTCACTTTACCCTGTTCATCGCCAATGATACGCACGGGCTGGGTTAACCATCTGAATTCAACCCCGTCCTGCTTGGCAAACTCATACTCAAATTGATAGGCCGTCATTTCCTTTGCAGTTCGGCGATAAAGAATCGTCACGTTTTCCGCCCCCAGGCGAACAGAACAGGTTGCTGCGTCAATGGCTGTGTTACCAGCACCGATAACTGCGACGCGCGATCCGACAAAACGGTCTGTCAGAGGCTTTGTTTTTGTGTCCTCAACAAATTGGATCGCATCATAGACCCCATCAAGATCTTCACCTTCAATGCCAAGCATGGGAACATTGCCCATCCCGATGGCCAAAACAACAACATCATATTGATCCATAATTTCATTCACAGAAATATCTTTACCGACCTGGCAATTGGTCCGAATCTCAACCCCTAATTTTTCTACTTGTTCCACTTCCCAGAGAGAAATTTCTTGAGGCAAGCGGAATGACACGATTCCATATGTGTCGAGTCCACCTGCTTTGTCTTTTGCCTCAAAGATAGTGACCTTATACCCTAACCGTGCAAGTTCACGAGCCGCCGATAAGCCTGCGGGGCCTCCCCCAACGATGGCGACCGATTTCCCATTTGGTTCACCGGCCTTGAACAGAAGCTCCTGGTTTTTCATGGCCCAATCTGTTGCATAACGTTGCAAGTCACCGATCATGATCGGTTTAGAGGCATTGTTTAATACACAGGCCCCCTCACATAACTCTTCCGTCGGGCACACACGGGCACAGCTAGCCCCTACCGGATTGGCTTCCATAATCACTCTGGCAGATCCTTTCATATTGCCAGACGCAATCTTTTTAATAAATGAAGGAATATTAATCCCGGTTGGACATGCTTTGATACAAGGTGCATCATAACAGTACAAACAGCGATGAGCCTCTTCAATGGCTTCTTTCTTCGTTAAACCTGGATTGACTTCGTTAAAATTGGATTGAATATCCTCTGCCGAGATGGAGATTGTATTTGGCTTAATGCTCATTGCGATGACCTCCTTCTTGGGTTGAATGTGGCTTGATATAAACCGTTTTCCATTCTGTGTAAAAATCGATCGCCGTGCTTCCCACTTCACGCATCCCCCCTAATCCTGTAGCCTTAATGCCACCGAAGGGAAACTGTGGTTCACTATAAGTTGAGGGCATATTGACATGAGTCAACCCTGCTTCAATGCGATTAATAAACTCTGCAGCCCTTTTCATGTCATTGGTATAGATGGCAGAGGAAAGTCCGTACTCCACTTGATTGGCCCACTCAATGGCTTGCTCAAAATCCTCCGCTTCCATCACACTAATGACTGGCCCAAATATCTCTTCCTGGGCAATGGTCATATCTGGTGTCACACTTCGGAACACAGTAGGAGCGATAAAGTATCCATTGTCGTAATCAGGACCTGTTAACCGATATCCGCCAGTCAGGAGGACAGCTCCCTCTTGTTTGCCAATCTCAATGTATCTCAAAATGTTTTCCAATGACTGTTGGTCAATTACGGGACCCATTTGGTTACTTTTGTCTATGGGTGCCCCCACTTTCACCTGTTTAATTTTATGAACAAGCATGTCGATAAACGGATCTGCTATTTGTTTCAAGACGATCACACGACTCGTCGCTGTACACCGCTGACCGCTCTCTCCTAATCCCCCGACAATCACATGATCCGTCGCCAGATCCAGATCGGCGTCTTCTAACACAACAAAGGGATTTTTTCCTCCCATTTCAGCCTGAAAACGTCCTCCCCGTTTCGCCACAAGCTGATTAATATGATTCCCGATGTTATTTGAGCCGGTGAAGCTAATCGCTTTGATATCAGGATGATTCGCTATGGCATTGCCTACCACGGAACCCGAACCGGTGACAACATTAATCACGCCTTGGGGCAATCCGATATCTTGGTAAGCCTGGATCAATTTCAAACTGACAATCGGAGTTTGACTGGATGGTTTAAATACCACCGTGCATCCACAAACCAATGCTGTGGCAATTTTCCATGCTGCAATAGCCAAGGGCACATTCCACGGTGTAATGATACCCACAACACCGACGGGTTCCCGTTTCGTATAACCGGTCACTTCCTGGTCCCATGAAGGAATCGTTTCTCCTGTCAAACGTTCGCCTTCTCCCGCTAGATATTTCATCACACGTAACGTTCGTATCACTTCAGCATGAGCATCCGCGAAACTTTTTCCGACTTCAAGGACGAGCTGCTGAATAAATTCATCTTTGCGTTCTTCAATAAACTGGGCTGCTTTATACACGTATAACCCTCGTTCAGGGGCAGGGGTTTCACGCCATATAGGCCATGTTTTCTTTGCCATCAACACAGCCTGACCAACATCTTCTTCGGTTGATTGTTGACAAATCCCTAGACGCATCCGAACATCAGCAGGATTTACCACCTCAAAAGTTTTTCCAGACATGGACGGAACCCATTTTTCGCCAATGAGGTTGTAAAACGTTTCAATTTTTTCTGAGACCGTCAACTTAAATCCTCCTTTAATCAATTGTTCCGCAAAAAAGTTTATATTTTCATAACTTAGTTATATTTTATTTTATCAAATTGTTATTTGTCAATATTTTTATAACACTTAACATATTTTGATTTAAATTAAATAAAAGTATAATATTTTTTTCTTTGATAAACACTATATTTTATAGTTAGGAGATTGCTCAAAATCAACTCCTTAGCTATCATATTACTTATATATGAGAACCATAATCAATTGTATAAATACGGGGGGAGTGAAATGAAAAGGGAACTTGAGGAACGGATCGCCAAAATTAAGCTGAGAATTGAAAAGGATCAACAACTTTTAAAGGAGTTAGAAGCGCAATATAGCGAGGTGCTCAAACAAGAGAAGGAGCGCCAACAATACCTGGCCTCCAGTGACATCATCAACATCATCAAAAAACATACTGGAAAAGAAAGCAACATGGCAACCATTAAACGCTGGGCTGATCAAGGATATTTAGGAGATATTGTGGACGAACGAAAGAGATTTTGGGCTTTAAAATCAAAACAAGGTAAAAAACGTTTTTTATATCCTAAAAAAAATGTGTATCAATTTCTCTATAAAAAAGGCTTTATTCAACCTGTCTTTAATGTGATCGATCGGGTTAAAGTGATGAGCGGAAACTATAAAGGCGAAATTGGAGTGGTTGTTAAAAGCGATTTAGTCGACGATGTCTTTTGTTATACTATACAATTAGAGAAGGACTTTTCGATTGTTCAAAATATCCCCGAGCAGGAATTAGTACAGGTTGAATAGGTTTTAACAGGAGGATACCAAGGTGGACGTCACGATTGAGATGAAAAACACAGTTGAAAACCAGCATTTGGCCCGACAAATACGCTCCTTAAACGAAGACCTGGAAAATCAGATTTACATTCGTTTTAATGAAAATGTGACTAAAATTATATTAGAGGGAAATATGATTTATATTCCCGATAAAAAATCTTTGCCTCAAGACAGCCGCATCACTGGCGTGCTTCGGAAAAAGAATCGCCATTATATTCTTAAACCTAAGGAGAAAAGTAAAACGGTCAATTTGCATCTTGATTCGGAGTTGGTTGAGGAACTGACCAGGATTCGCCAACATGTTCGAAATAAAACCCAGCACGAAATCCTATTGGAATTGTTTAAGAAAGGATTGGAACAGTACCATCATGAGCATGCGTCAGAAGCCTCAGTAGATAATAATAAGAAGAAGCAATAAAATAACTCCCATTTTTTCACGGTGGTACCGTGTTAAAAATGGGAGTAAATTTAATTTTTTAATTGGCCTTTTGTTGCTGAAACACAATTGTCGAAAAATATTTTCTGGCATCTGCGGTTAAAATGTGCAGCCTCTTTCTTCTCTCCTCATTTCCCCGTGGTGTACGTTGTAATTCAAAGTCAACAAAGGCCCCACTCAGGTTCTCTTCAATATTAACGATACTGTACCCCTGATTTAGCAAAGCGTCTATTTTTTCCTTCTCCTCAAAAAATTGTTTTGATTCTGCCATTACTTTTTCCTCCTTTATTTACCCATTATTTATGCTTTCTAGCATTTTTTAAGAATGGCAAGATTTCATTTCAAGAATATTCGAGTGAGGACTTCTTTTCTACAAAAGGAGTAGAGTCCATACCTTCTTCTTCGATCTGCCAGTCACGTCCCACAGTAATCCCTAAATACTTCTCATCACTTGGATCTTCAATTTCAGCTTGTTTATGCTTTTTAAAGTACCAATATTTCGCTAATACGTAATACACAGCTCCCCCGACGATAAATCCGACCAAAAACGAAAAGGTAGACAGAGCAATAGCGGCTAATCCTCCAATAATCCAGGAAAGAAATCCGGCAATATTAATTCCTTTATCATAACGGTACTGGCCATCATGTCTATAAAGATCTGGCAGATTTATTCTCCGTTTGCGTAAGAGGTAATAATCGGAAAATAAGACACCTACGATGGCGGACAGTATACCGCCCACCACTAATAAGAAGGGAATTAAAATCTCAAATAAGGTCCAGGGTTGGGCAAAAGAGCCAATTAGTCCGGCAATGATAACGCCAACGTAAAACGGAACTTTCGGACCTCCCACATTGGAAAAGATGGTGGCAGCCGGAACGAGGTTGGCTGCTGTATTTGTTGACCATTGAGCAAGGGCGATCATTAACAATAGAATAGCAAGAACAAGCCCGCTGGATGTTTGTTGAAGGGCGACGATCGGGTCATAGTTGCCCACAGCAATAAAGGCAACTGCACCAATGGTCACCATAAAGGTTTGGGTAAGCGGCATCGCAACCACACTGCCAACCAGTGTTCCTTTGTTACGTTTAAACCAGTTACGTTCATGTTTCGGTGCTTTGATATAGCGGGAGATGGACGGAATATCTGCTGCAAGTGTTGCCCAGTATCCCATGTTACCGAAGACGATAACCATAAAAATCGTAAACGCTGTCCATCCTGTAGCGGGTAACTCAACCCAAGCCCATACATCTCGACCGGCAGCAGCAGCCTGACCGGACAGGCTTATATACATCCAAATAGCGATGAGAATGATTGTAGGTGCAGCCAAATCGGCAAATCGTTCTATCGCTTTAATACCGATAGACGTATTAATCACTTGTATAATGGCAAAGATGATATAACATAGAAACCAGTTGTCAAAGCCAAACATTATATTGAGAATGCCATTAATAGCTGCCGATCCAAAGAAGGTATTGATCCCAAACCAAAATGAAGCTGTTACTCCCCGCAAAACAGAAGGAATATGTGTGCCAATCGTTCCAAACGGGGCTCTCATGTAGACTGGAAATGACAGACCATGTTCAATGCCTATATCGCCTGTGATAGTGATGAAAAGACCAATGGCAACCGACCCGATCAGAGTAGCCAATATCACCCATCCAAGCGGAATTGAACCTACCCCTTCTCCACCAATGGCAAATGCAGCGAGGACAACTGCCATTCCAACCCACATAAACGAAAAACCTAATGTACTGATTTTCCGCTCCTTAGAACCAATAGGCAACAAATCAGGCGATCGCAAATGGTAATCCTTGTGCTTCATACCAATCCCCCCTATTAGAATTTTTACAATATTTAATTTGCTTTTTTATTATAAAAAAAATAAGAGGCAAAATGCAATATAAAAATTTAAAAAAGATAAAAATTGATTTTTTTATATTAATAAAAACAACAAAAAATACACATGCTATTGTTATATTTATTTACAAAAATATTTTTGTCATTCATTAATCTCCTCCCCAACTACATGAAAAAAGTTCAGGATGTATTTCGAAAGAAACTCCTGTCTGACAAAGACAGGAGTTTCTTTCTGGCATAGAACCTGGTATATGCCACCATCCAATAGTTTCTTGCAAAACCTTTTTGCCATCAGCTTAAATGAAACATGGACAAGTTTGGAACTGAATTAGTTTCTTTTGTTTAGGTAGTACTGAATAGCAACAGTCAGTACCAAAACACCAAAACCGATGATATCTTGAATCAAATTGGGATTCATAAACATCACTGCCCCTGTGGCCATCAAGATTCTGAGGAGCGGGTGCATACGGGTCAGTAAGTAACCTTCTGCTGCAATACCCAACATCATCACACCGGTCACAGAAGTAAGCAGTAAGGCCAAACTTTCCATTACTGTTGTCTCTATCAACAGCAGGGAGCTGTTGTAGACAAACATGAATGGAACGATATAGCCGGCAACGGCCAATTTCATGGACATAAAACCCGTACGCATGGGAGAACCGCCGGAAACCCCTGCCGCAGCAAATGAAGCCAAAGCCACGGGAGGTGTAATATTGGCAAAAATACCAAAGTAAAAGACAAACAAATGGGCCACCAGGGGCTCCACACCCAGTTTCACCAAAGCCGGCGCGGCCATGGTTGCGGTAATAATGTAGGTGGGGATGCTGGGTAACCCCATACCCAGCACAATACAAGCAACCATGGTTAAAAGCAAGGTCAAAAAGAGACTCTCTCCCCCCAGCGTGACGATGGCATTGGCCAGCTTCAAACCAAAGCCAGTCAGGGTGGCCACGCCGACAATGATGCCGACAGCCGCACAGGCAATGGCCACACCCAGCGCCGTTCTGGCCCCTGTTTCCAAAGCTTCTGTAATATCCTTAAAACTCATACGCGTCGACCTGCGCAGCATGCTGACCAGGATGGTTACCACAATCGTCCAAAAGGCAGAAAAGATGATCGTCGTCCCGCTGAAGAACAGCATATAGACGAGAAACAGCAAGGGAATTAATAAGTGGCCCCGCTCTTTCATCACATCACGCAAACGGGGAAGTTCGGATCGCTTCATCCCCTCTAAACCGTCTTTGGAGGCCCGTAAATGGATTTGGGTCAAGATGCCCAGGTAAAACAACAGGGCTGGTAAAATGGCGGCAACTGCAATGGTGGTATAGGGAATACCTAGGGTTTCAGCCATAATAAAGGCCGCTGCCCCCATAATAGGGGGTAAAATCTGTCCGCCAACTGAAGCCGAGGCTTCAACCCCACCGGCAAAGTTTTTATTGTAACCGATCTTTTTCATCAGGGGAATGGTAAAAGCCCCCGTGGTAACCACATTGGCCACAGCAGCCCCATTAATGCTGCCTAAAAAGCCGCTGGCCAACACGGATACTTTAGCCGGCCCCCCTTTAGTATGACCGGCCATGGCCAAGGCCAGATCATTAAAAAATTGCCCCATGCCGGATTTAGCCAAAAATGCGCCAAATAAGATAAACAGGAAAATATAAGTGGCTGAAACCCCTATTGCGGTGCCATAAATGCCCTCTGTCGTAACATACAAGAAGTTGACCAGCTGGTCCCAGCTGTAGCCCCGGTGCCGCAGAATCCCAGGCATGTCCCGCCCGTACAACGCATACAGAATAAACAATACGGCCAAGAGAGGAAGCGCCCATCCCGTCACCCGTCTGGCTGCTTCCAAAACTAACAGCACCAGAATGGCACCAAACAGCAGGTCCCATTCATTGGGCAGGCCGCCGCGGCGGATGATTCCCTCATAATCTTGAAAAATATAAACGGTGGTGCTAATCGCCAGCAAAGCTAATAAGGCATCATACCAGGGCAATACATCCCGTCTCTGCTTTTGAAAAGCAGGGTAAAGAATAAAAATAAGAGCAAGCACAAGGGCCAGATGCAGCGACCGGTGCTGCAAAGTGACCGGTGTGCCAATATATGATGTAGTGAAATGATACACAGAAAGTGTCACAGCCACCAGGGTGACAATGAAAGTTAAGCTGCGCCGGTTAAACTGGCGGAAGCGTGATTCAGTATCATATTTCTCCAATATGGCCTGCTGCCGGTCATCCAGCTTCAATTCCCGTTCTGTTAAGCGGTTGTTCATCTTTACCACCTCTTTTTAAGCCTCATCTCTACCGGCTGATGATGGGGAATATCTCCTGTTTGTAAAAGCGGCTCTCCGTTTAACTCTAGACCAAACTGCACGTGGTGGGAATGTATCCAGCGGTAGACAGGAATGACTTCGGACAGCTCTGTCATAATGACATAATCATCTTCAACCTTGACAGTTCCTTCTTTGGTATGGGGCACACCGGCCCCGAACGACTGAAAACGGGTCTCCACCAAGACAAAGTGGCCGCTCTCAACCTGCAGGATTTCATGCCATGGTGTCTTTTCCACAGAATGAATCCAGGAAAGTTCCAGCATATCTCCTTCACTGACCGCTTGCTGAACATAAACCGTCCCATTTTTCTCATTGTGGATGACCAGGTCATATTGGCCGGCAGGGCTGGCCAGAACAAAGGTCAAAGCGCTTAAACTGCCTGCCACTAAACACAAGACTGCAATGAGGACATATTTGTTCATAACTGGAGAGGAAGCATAGCGTAACATGCTTCCTCTGCCTCCTTCTGACTGTTATTCAGCTAAAACACCTTGTTCCTCAAAATAGCGTTGTGCCCCGGGATGCAAAGGAACAACCATACCCTCTTCTACTTTTTCCAGGCTGATATCTTGGGCGGCATTGTGCGCATTGTGCAGGGTCTCAAGGTTTTCAAACAGAGCTTTGGTGATATTGTAGACAACCTCTTCAGACAGCGTATGGTTCACCAGCAGCAAGTTGGTAATGGAAGCCGTTGGGATCGGTTCTTCATTATCATACGTGCCGGCAGGAATCTCACTGGCGGTAAAGAACGGATAATGTTCTTCCAAGTAAGTCATCGCTTCCCCTTCGATCGGCACAATCTTCACCTCATGAGTGGTGGACAAGTCGATCACAGTGGCATTGGGCAGTCCGCTGGTCACGAAAGCGGCGTCAATCATGCCGTTGCGGATTTGATCAATCGCTTCACTGTAGGACAGATAGTCTTCCTGAATATCATCGTAGCTCATGCCATGGGCTTCAAACATCATACGGGCATTCAGTTCAACACCGGAATTGGGAGCTCCTACACCAACCCGTTTGCCTTTCAAATCTGCAAATGTTTCAATGCCGGAATCGGCCGTGGTGACAACCTGTACAAAGTTAGGATACAAGCCGGCAATCCCGGTCAGCTCCGTTTTGGGTTCTTCACCTTCAAAAGCTCCGAACCCTTCATAAGCTTGCAAAACTGCGTCTCCCATGGTTATCGCCAGCTCAGCATTGTTATTGAGCAAGAGATTAATATTTTCCACAGAGGCACCCGTTGCCTGGACAGAAGTATCATAGCCCAGCTCTTCCTCCAGAATGGTGGAGATGGCCCCGCCAATCGGATAATACACTCCGGAAGTTCCACCGGTGGCAATGGTGATAAACAAGTCCTCTTCGGCTCCTTGTTCCTGCCCGCCGCCGCCACAGGCAGACAAAATCAGTGTCATGGTGAGCAACAACAAACCTATCTTTTTCAGCTGATGATGTTTCTTCATCTGATGACCCTCCGTTTATAAATTTTTTTGATACGCTCTAATAACAGTTATGCAAATTTAATGCCAACTTCGGTTTTTGTAACCGTTTTCTCTCTTTTGCTGCTGTCACCGCCGTTGTCCACAGCTCTCATCTCATTAGGTCCCCAATAAAAAAGCGGCATAATTTGCCGCAGGGGCAAGATCTGCCGCATATCTTTCCTATGTTTGGCGCCCTTTGTATTGTTTCAGCTTATCCCTCAAGCTGCGCTCGCTGATGCCCAGCATCTTGGCTGTCTGTTTGCGGTGGCCTCTGTTTTTTTCCAATGTGGCTTTAATCAGCAGCTCTTCCACTTTTTTAACAGGCAAGCCAACCAATGCTTCAATATGGCTTTGAATGGACTGGGAGCCTGGGTGGAGACGGACATGATTGTGGCGCACTTCTTCGGGTAAATCTTTCAGTTGGATCTGATCCCCCTCACAAATCACCATGGCCGCCTCCACAATATTGGCCAGCTCACGGACATTACCCGGGTAATGATAATTGAGCAGGCATTCATAGGCATCCGGAACAACACCTGCGATCTGTTTGCCCAGTTCCTGATTAAAGACTTGAATAAAGTGCTGGATAAGAAACGGCAAATCCTGCCGCCTGTCCCTTAGAGGGGGAAGTGAAATTTCCAATACATTGAGGCGAAAATACAAGTCTTCCCGAAAAGTACCTTCTTCCACCATTTTTTTTAAATCCCTGTGGGTGGCAGCAATCACCCTCACATTCAGTTTAATGCTTTTATTAGCACCCAAGGGAGTGACTTCCCGCTGTTGAAGCACACGCAACAATTTGGCCTGCAAGTGAAGGGGCATGTCCCCAATTTCATCCAAAAAAATGGTGCCGTTCTGGGCAAGTTGAAACTTCCCTTCTCTGCGGCTGACGGCACCGGTGAAGGCGCCCTTTTCATGGCCGAACAGTTCACTTTCCAACAGCTGATCGGGGATGGCCGCACAATTGACCACTTCAAACCGCTGGTTCTTGCGCTTGCCGGAAAAATGGATGGCCCGGGCCACCAGTTCTTTTCCAGTCCCGCTTTCCCCTGAAATCAGCACGTTTGTTTCAATATCTTTGACCTTGTCAATCAGCTCGAATACCCGCCTCATGCGCGGGCTCTTGCCGATGATGCCCTCAGAACGGTATTTGTTCTCTAACTCCTGGCGCAAATAGGCCACCTGGCGGTAAAGATGCTGAAAATGGAGGGCTTGCTTCAGCAAGGTCAGCAGTTCTTCCATATGCAATGGCTTGGTTAAATAGGAATAGGCGCCCTTTTTGATAGCTTCAACGGAAGAGGAAATGGTTCCGTAGGCAGTCATGATAATGACAACCATATCCGGCTGCCATTTTTTAATCTCGGTCAGCACATCAATCCCGTTGATCTCCCCCAGTTTCAAGTCCAATAAGCACAAATCAAAGGATTCTTGTTTCAGCCATTCCACACCTGTCCAGGGGTCGGTGGTGGTTTTCACCTCATATTCATCTTCCAGGGCAAACTGCAACGAAGAACAAATGGAGGCTTCATCATCGATTACCAGTATCTTGGCCATTGGCATCCCTCTCCTTGTTAAAGATCAGTGTGATCACCGTTCCTTGCCCGGGTGTGCTTTCCGCAACCAGTCTGCCATTGTTTTCAGCCACATATTGCTGAGAAAGGGACAGCCCCAGTCCAGTCCCTTTCGGTTTGGTCGTGTAAAATGGTTCAAATGCTTTGTTCAGTTCCTCCATGCTCATGCCAATCCCTTCATCTTTGATTGCGATATACACGTCTGTCTCATCGGCCCAGGCAGACACATGGAGTGTTAGACCCTCCGCCTGAGCGTCTACCGCTTTGTTGCGCTTTATCTCCATCGCTTCGATTGCATTGAGGATTAAGTTAATCAACACCTGTTTCATTTGTTGCGCATCAACATTGATGGACAAATCTCTCTCCAGGTTGGTGCGGACCCGGAACCCCTTCTTTTCAACCGAGGGCTGAAATAAAATAAGGACCGCCTCGATTAATGACTGGACATAGACCGGTTCCTTTTTGGCTCGCCGTGGTTTGGCGTAATCAATCAAGCCGCCGATCAGCTGATTCAAACGCTCAATTTCTTTGGGAACATGGGTGGCCATCTCCTGCCGGAACACAGCGTTTTCAAATTTGGAAGGAATGAGTTCGGCAAATGTTTTGATCGATGTCAGCGGATTGCGGATTTCATGGGCGATGCCAGCGACCAGCTGGCCCAGGGCCCTGTTTTTTTCCTGGGTAAACAGCTGTTCTCTCAACCGGTACTCTTCCGTGACATCTTCAAAGGAAAGAATAACCCCGGTCACATGCTTTTCGTAATCATATAAAGGATAAACATAATAGCGCAAATGATAGGTTGTTTGGCCATCAGGGGCCCAATCATACTCTTCCCCGAGAAATTGCTGTCCCTGGGCAAGCACTTGACTGATTTTGCCCTTAAACAGAGCGGAGATGAGCGGAATGTGTGAGTAATGCCTTCCAAGCGGCTTTTCTTCAACTCCCACAATTTCCAGGGCTTTGGGGTTAAACGAGGTGATCAGACCGTGCCGGTCACAAGTGACAATACCACGCGGGCTGCTATCCAAAATTTGCTCTTTAAATTGCTGGCTGTTCTTGGTTTCTTCAATTTGATAGGCCAGGCTGCGATTGGCTTCCTGCAGATCTTTGGTTTTGTTGTCCACTTCCTGCTGCAGCTTGCGGTTCCAATACATCCCGTACACCATCATCATTAAAGCAATGGCAAAAAGGGAAACGATGACGGTGATCGCTGTCCTCAACCGCTGAGCCACAAGCGCCGGATCCTGGCCAAACCAATGATTATAAATCTGGGTGTAATCACCTTCATGAACAACAGTTCTTAATCCTCTGTTTAAGGTGTGCAACAGTTGGTAACGCCCCCCAGGCACAGCCAGGGAATACTCCAGAGGCAGCAGATAACCGTCCGCAAACTGGTATTGATTGGCCACGCCATACTCCTGCAGTAAATATTCGGCTGTATGCCGGTTGCCCACAAACACCTCGGCGCGTCCTCTCTGCAGCAATTCAAACGCCTGTGCCTGGCTGCTGGTCACATGATATTTAACCCGGCGGATATTTCTCAGAAAGTCGTATTCCACGGTTCCCCGTTGTAAGGCCACAATCCGGTTGGACAGATCGGCCAGACCTTTAATATGGTCTTCATGGGCCGGAACCAGTACCCCTACAGAAGAGGTAAAAAAGCGGTCGCTGAATTCCATTCTTTCGGCATAATCTGCTGAAAAATGAATGCCCAGGATGACGTCCACCTCGCCATTGGCCAGGGCATCCACACTTTGCTCCAGATTCAAGGGTACATATTCTACTTCAAGCTGTTGGTATTCCGCTACTTTTTCTAAAATATCGATATTAAAACCTGTTAATGTTCCTTCGTCCATAAATTGAAACGGAGGCAGGTGAGGATCAACAGCAACCCTGATCTTTCCCTGGCGGTTTGACTCAGCCAAGCCTGCCATATCGCCTGGAGAAAAATTCATTAGTACAGCACCAATAAGAACCATAACAGTAAAGGATAAACGTGCCAGCATCATGGATGATCCCTCTTTTTATTCTCATTACGTTTGGGCACACTTGTGTTCCTGGTGAAGTTGTTGCTTTAATCGTATCACAAAGCCTTTCCCTGTGCATGAGGGGAAAAACTTCCTAATGATGCAAAAAAACTCCCGCCAGGTAGGACGGGAGTTCGTTCCGGCTCTTATATTTCTTGATATGTTGTTATAGAGGTGATCAATGCTTGCGGTGGGGCAGTTCTTCCAGGCAAGCTTGGACCAGGGTGGCCCCATGACTCATGGCAATGCCCCCTGTCAAAGCGGCACTGACACCCAGCGCTTCCAAGATCTCAGCATCGGAAGCTCCCTTCTGCAGCGCCTCCTGGGTATGATACATGATGCAATATTCATCCTGGGTGGCCAGTCCGATCCCTAAAGCAATCAAGTGCTTGGTTTTCTGGTCCAGTTTCCCCTTTTTAAAGCAGGCACCTGTAAAGGCATGATACTGGTCAACCACCTCAGGCAGCTTTTCTTTTAAATCGGCCAATCCGGCCTTATACTCATGAATAAACGCTTCAATTTCAGTGCTGTAATTGCCATTTTCCATCTGTTCCGTGTTCATGTTTTCCACTCCTTTACCAGTGATCCAAGTTTTTCAAACATAGGATTCCCCCTTGCCTCTCTGCTATTCTCAGTATTTTAGGAACGGTTATAATCAATGAGGCGATTGGTGGCGATTTTATACAACCACGGTTTAAAGGACGCCTGCTCTCCATTATTCGAAACAACATGACAAAAAGCTCTATCCACTAGGCAAAAAAATAACCACCCCCGAAATACCTGCCAGGGATGGTTGCCAGTCACGGTCTTTATTTTCTTTTTCTCATCATGTCATAGGGATGAACCGGCTGATCCACCTTCATTTTGACCGTCATCATCGGGTGCGGAGCACGTTCTAACGGTTCATTTTCCTCATCCCACATCTCTTTCACGGTTTGTTTGAAGCGGACAAAGTTGGGGCCAAAGAACTCCACTTCATCACCAACACCGAAGTTGTTACGCTGTTGCAACGTAGCAACCTGGGTGTCCGGGTCATAATCCAGTACCAGGGCGGCAAAATCATACTTGGGAATCTTCTCCGGTTTGCCGAACAGCTGGTCCTGTTCAGTGGGATCGCCAAAGTAGAAAGCGGTGGTCAGTGAACGTTGGGCTGCTTTCCAAATCTCGTCCACCCATTCTTCTTTCAAACGGAAGTTCTGCGGATCCTCACAGTAAGAGTCGATGATTTGACGGTACACATTGCACACCGTGGCTATATAATGGATACTTTTCATCCGTCCTTCAATTTTCAGGCTGTCTACCCCGGCGTCAATCAGTAAAGGCAGATGCTCCACCATGCTTAAATCTTTGGAACTCATGGTAAACGGATCATGATCCACACTTATCCGCTTGTCGCCATATAACTCATAAGGCCAGCGGCATGACTGGGCGCAGCCGCCACGGTTCGCATCGCGAGCTGTCATATGATTGGACAGGACACAGCGTCCGGAATAGGAGATACACATTGCCCCGTGAATGAAAGCTTCAATCTCAATATCCACGTTGCGTTTAATCTCCCTGATTTCCTCCAGGGACACCTCCCGGGCCAGGACCACACGGGGAATCCCTTCCTGGGCCCAGAACTGCACTGCCTTCCAGTTGGTAATGGAAGCTTGGGTGCTGATGTGCATCTCCAAATCGGGGGCAGCGTCACGTCCTAGTTCGATCAAGGCGGGGTCAGCTACAATACAGGCGTCAATGCCAATGTCATGTAATTTTTTAAAGTAGTCTTTAACCCCTTGCAAATCTTCATTATGGGCAATAATGTTGGCGGCAACATACACTTTGGCTCCGTATCGGGAGGCAAAGTCAACCCCTTTAGCCATATCTTCAAAGCTGAAGTTGCCTGCTTTGGCCCTGAGGCCATACTGCTGGCCGCCAATATACACGGCATCAGCGCCGTATCTGACAGCAAACTGCAGTTTCTCCAAGTTGCCTGCCGGGGCCAATAGTTCAGGCTTTTTCAAAGAAACATTGGCCTGCCCTGTGGCGCATGTCTCCACTTGTGCTTCGGTCGCCATACGATCCACTCCTTTCTGTGCTAAGGAAGGCACATTATTTTTCCTTCATTTTAATAGATCTGTTCCTTAAAATAAAAACCTGTGCCCAAACGGCGCTCAGGAGGCTGAATCTGCTTGATCTCCTCCAGCCAGCCGCCCAGCTTGGCTTGAAAAGCATCAGCGTCCTGCAGATACACATCAATCGCCTGACGGTAAATGCGGGTCACTTGCTCCAGGTATTCCGTTGTCTTGTACATGCCCTCTATCTTCAGGCTGTCAATCCGACCGTCAATGAAGGCTGGCAGATGCTCCAGCATGCAAATATCCTCATTGCTCATAATGTGTGTGCCGTTGATATCTTCAAACACAGGATAGTGCGTTTCTTCTTCTTTCTTCTCTTTCAGATACAAGTTGGCTTCTGGCATAGTGGAAACACGTTCTTCTCCAATATGGTTCAAGTAGTTGCGTACCAGCCGGCGTGCAGAATGGAAAATGCAGGTCATGCCATGGATCTGGGCCTGAATCTCAATATCCACTTGTTTTTTAATTTCTAGCACATTTTCCAGAGACAACTCCCGGGCCACAATGGCTCTTGAGGCTCCTTTTTTGGCCCAGTAGTGCACTGTCTCATAGTTGGTGGAAGTGGTTTCCGTGTTCCAATGCAAGGGCATTGTTGACCCAATCTCCCACACCGTCATCAAAACCGCCGGATCACCGAATACAATACCATCAACACCAGCTTCTTCCAAGCTTTTAAGATAATCTGGCAATGTTTTCAGACGGTCGTTATGGAACAAAGCATTGACAGCCACATACACTTTAGCTTGCCGGTCATGGGCCACTTGGACTGCCTGTTCAATCTGAGGCAGTTCAAAATCCCCGGCTACTCTCAGACCGTAGTATTGGTGGCCAATGTATACAGCATCGGCTCCAGCATCAACAAGCCATTCCACTTCGGCGACACTTTTGGCTGTGACCAAAAGTTCAGGTTTCTTTTTCATTCATCATCACCTCTGACGTACACATTATACTACAGACAGGGCAAAAAAGATAATGGCTATGAAAAGGATCACACTTGCATAATTTTGGTTCCCTTACCTGTTCCATGTCTACAAAAGAAAATGACAGCGGTTAGGCTGCCATTTTCCTTTGCTAATCAATTTCATCTGCTGCTATCAAACTTTATCTACTATATAAACTACATTTCGTAAATATGGTACTTAGAAAGCCACCAGCACATTACCTTCGTAACGTTCCTCAATAAACTGGCGCACCTCTTCAGAGTTAAGCGCTTCAGCCAGTTTTTGGATTAAAGGATCATTTTCTCTTTCTTTGACAGTGGCCAATACATTCACATACGGATTGTCCTCAGGGCTTTCCAAAATCAGGGCATCCTCAGCCGGTGTTAAACCAACTTGCAAAGCATAGTTCGTGTTAATAATGGCCAGATCTGCATCTTCATAAACCTGGGCCACCGTGGCTGCTTCCATGCCCTCAAATTGGAAGTTATGAGGATTTTCTTCAATATCCCGAACCGTGCCATAGAAGCCAACATCATCGGCCAGCTTGATCAGATTATGGGATTCAAGCAACTTTAGAATGCGGCCCACCTCTGAAACGGAATCAGGATGGAAAATTTTAGCTCTTTCAGGCAGTTCCTCAATGGAATCGTATTTGACAGAGTAACCACCCATCGGTTCAATGTGTACCCCAGTTACAACCACCAGGTCATAGCCATGTTGTTCATTTTGGCTCTCAAGATAAGGAATGTGTTGGAAGAAGTTGGCATCCAGGTCACCTTCAGCTAAATATTGATTAGGCAATACATAGTCACTAAAAACTTCCACTTGCAATTCAATGCCTTCCTCATCCAACAGCGGTTTGACCACTTCATTCAGTATTTCAGCATGGGGAACCTGAGTTGCTCCCACAACCAGTTTGCCCCCTTCAACCGCAGCCTCTTCCTGGCCCTCTTCCTGTGTGGTTTCTTCCTGAGTCTCTTCAGGTGCAACCTCTTCTGCCTGATCACCTGCCTCACCACAGGCAGCCAAGCCCAAGGCTAAAACAAAGACTAAAGATAGCAATAATAGTTTTTTCATCTCTCTACACCCCTTTTAATGCACAATTTATTGTGTTAGTGATGTATGGTCAACCTTACCGTTTGTCAAGAGCTTTGACAATAAGGTCCCCAACCATTTGAAATACTTGCACGATGATAATAATAGCGATGGTTGCCACCAGTGTTACATCTTCATAGTTCATCTGGAAGCCCATACGGTAGGCGTAATAACCCAGGCCGCCGGCACCGACCACACCAGCCATAGCCGTATAGCCGATTAAGGCAATGCCAGTGACGGTTAAACCAGACACCAGAGCAGGTTTGGCTTCAGGGAGCAGCACTTTAAAAATAATATGCCTGTTGCCAGCCCCCATCGCCTGTGCCGCTTCCACAACCCCTTTGGGAATTTCCCTAAAGGCAATTTCCACCAGGCGGGCGTAGAAGGGAGCTGCTCCTATAATCAGTGCTGGTATGGCAGCGCTCATACCATAACCCACACCGAAGATCATCCGTACATAGGGAATCAGTAAAATAATCAGGATGATAAACGGAATGGAGCGAAAAATATTGACAATGGTTCCCGTGACACGATAAAACCACTGATTTTCCCACGGGTTCCCTTTGGCCGTCATATACAATAACACACCCAAAGGAATACCTAACAGCGCTGTAAAAAACAGTGAGACCACTGTCATATATATGGTTTCATAAGTGGCAGCCCATAACTCATCAAGATAAACATGGGGGAACAGCACCTCCCATACCTCCATCATGACAAGAGCACCTCCACTTCAACCCCTTGGACCTTGAGGTGATCAATCGCCCGGTTCACTTCAGCCTCGTCGCCTGTAACCTGAATATACAGTGTGCCGTAGGACGCATCTTTTAGCCGGCTGATTTTACCCTGTAAAATGTTGACTTCTATTTCAAACTGACGGATGAGCTGACTGATGACCGGTTTCCCGGCTGCCTCTCCCATAAAGCGGCACTCTAAAACCCAGCCGTTATGGACATGCCTTTCCGCTGAAGCAGACAGAGCCTCATCCGATTCTGTCACCTGCTTCACAAACTGCTTGGTGATCTCTTGCTGGGGGTGGTGGAAAATATCAGTGACATCCCCCAACTCAACCACACGGCCCGCCTCCATCACAGCCACCCGGTCACATATTTTGCGGATAACATGCATTTCATGGGTAATCAACACAATCGTTAAACCCAGACGGCGGTTAATCTCCTTTAACAGATCTAAAATCGAATCGGTCGTTTTTGGGTCCAAAGCGGATGTTGCTTCGTCACACAGCAACACATGGGGTTCATTGGCCAACGCACGGGCAATACCCACGCGCTGCTTCTGCCCACCACTCAGTTGGGAAGGATATTGATCTTCTTTGCCATCCAAGCCGACCAGATTAATCAGCTCCTTGGCCCGTTGTTCCCTCTGCGCTTTGGGCACCCCCGCAATTTCCAGGGGAAACATTATATTCTCTTTCACAGTGCGGGACCAGAGCAGATTAAAATGTTGAAAAATCATACCAATTTTTTGCCTTTTTTGGCGCAACTGTCTGGTGGACAAAGTGCTTAAGTCGGTGCCGTCCAGGATGACTTTTCCTTCTGTTGGTGCTTCCAGCAGGTTAATCATGCGGATCAAAGTGCTTTTACCTGCACCACTGTAGCCAATCACACCGAAAATCTCACCCTTTTTGATGGAGAGGGAGACGTGATCCACAGCTGTAATATCCTGCTTTTTAGATTTAAAGCGTTTGACGATATTTTGAATCTCGATCATAAATCCACCTGCTTTCAACCCCTTTAAAGGAGCAAAAAGATGTAATCAAATAAAAAATCCTTTCTGAGATGCAGAAAGGATGTCGTGTACCACTTCATCCTCTCATCTCTCGAAGATATGACATCTTCGCAGGAATTGGCACCTTTCCAGACTATTATCTGGCGGTTGCCGGGTTTCATCGGGCCAGTCCCTCCACCTCTCTGGATAAGAGTGTCACTTGATTATATGATGGTTTTCATCCTGTTTTACTTAACAAGTCGATGTGTATCGACTTCTGAGTAAGTACTATATCACCATATCCCAGACTTGTAAACAGCCAAAATAAAAGATTGTATTTTCAGATCTGTGCGCAAAATAAATAATTAGCCTCCACTGCGGAACGGGGTTCCTTTGTGGAGGGTTGCTGAAATATATTATTTTTCTTTTTGATGTCGCTTTTCTCCTTGTTGTGCTGCTCCTTTATTTGGCCAGGTTGTTTTCTCTCTTTCGGTTTGTCATCGTTCTTTTTTTCACTGCGTGATTCAGAGTTTGCGCGATCAGACTGGACTGGCCTTAACATCATCTTATCTTGACCATTAGGGGGAAACTCGTTCCTCTTTTTAGACAAATGGGCAGAAACAAGCTCCCCATTACCCCGGGAAGAAATACTCTCCTTCCTTTCCAACTCTTCCTCTTCTATTTCTTCCTTACCGCCAGGAGCATCCTGATCATTCATTTTTTCAGGCAAGGTATTGTCTGGAGCAAAATTGTTTTTTTGAGGTTTGTTCTGGCCATTGGTGTGTGGCTGTGGTTGCTCCGTCTGTTTGTTGCTCTCACCTTGTGGCTCGGCTTCCGATAATGAACGGGATAATACCTGGCCAAGTCCTCCTAAATCCCTCGCCAACTCTGAAACGGAACGTTCTTGAATGTCTTCAAGATCTAGATCTAGTTTCTGTTCTAAAGCATAAAGATAGATCATATACTTTCCAGGGGACAGACCTACATCTTGTGCTTTGCGGCGAATATCTTGATTGGTGTTCACTTGGTAAAAAATAAGATAGCGTCCCTGATAAGATTGATCCGATTGACTGTCGTTGTTACTAGCAGATACAGATGTTAGTTCAATCTCTTTCTCATTGAACTGTTCTTCTCTGATACTGGGGCCCATATAGAAACTGTCAGACTGAATTAATTGGGCCTCTGCTTCTAGCAGTGCCGTTACAATTTGTGGTTCATAATCAAGGATATCCCGGTCTCCCACAGCAGATGTGGTGACCAGTACATCGGTCACATCTTGCAAATAGCCTTGATCTTGGGCCATGATTAACATATTGACAATAACGTTATGCAAGGAACGATGGGACCAGTCTTCCATGTACTCTACCAGGCGCTGGCCTTCTGGGTTAAGCCCTTTCAACGTTAGTACTTCCATGGACTTGTTGACACTCATTTCCACACTGGGATTAAGATCAAGATGCACATAGGCTACAGCCGTATGGTCCGGCCCAAGGGCCATATAACCGATCAGGGTTAAAAATAAGATGAGACATGAGGCCACCAAAGCAATTGTTGGAATGTGGAATCGCCTCTTTATAGGCCTATCCACCATTTCACTAGCCGGTAACTCAACTTCATCCCCAATTTGTATCCGTTCCTCTTTCCGTTTCCGTATAGCATGGAAAGTCCCTTCATTCGTCATAACAATGGCTTCAGTTTCTTTAATCTCTAGAACAATGCCTTTTGCCATTCTTATCCCCCCTTTCTCCCTTGGACTTGTTCAGGTTCAATATAAGAGCGCAAGCATTCAAACTGGCCAATATAGATCAAGGCCATCGCTATAATATATTTTCGGTTTCTCTCCACAGTTTTACGACTGCAATTGACAAATTTGAGCAAATGTTTTAAAGGAAGCTGTTTCTTCTCCAGTAAATAGTTAGCAAGTTCAGGTTTACTAGCTAAGATTTTGGCAATCTGTTTGGCATTTTCTCTGGCATCTATGTGTTTTGGGCAGCATTCAACCAAATCGGAAAAAGTAATATCAAACTTTTTTAGAAACAGTTGGTACTCCTGAATCTCCTCTCTTCTTCTTTCTCTATCCATTTCTTCCTTATATTGGGATATAGAGGCGTTGATTTGAGCCAAACTCTCCACTTGTTCCTCTTCATCTTTCGAGTCCTGTTCAAGCAGAATATCCCGGGTCTGTCTGGTTTCTTTACGAATATAATCAATGACCCGGCGACGAATGACCATTTCAGCAAATGACAAAAAATGACTCCCTTGCTCCTCATCATAAGTTTCGATCGCTTCATTGAACGCTTCCAAGGCTATACTATATTCATCCCTAGAGCGATCAATGTATTGCTTACACACTTTTGACGCCACTTTAATCATAAACGGTGTATATTGACTAATCAGTTCATTACGCATGTCAATGTTAACTTTAGCTTGTTGGACTAACTGTTCAATGGCTGGTGATTCTTCTATAGAAACCGCTGATTGTTTGTTTAACCATTTCCCCACAATCATAGATAACAAGGTGCTCACCTCTCAATAATATTAGTATTCGTTGAGCGATTTGCTTTTTACAGGGTTGAGGTGATGAAAAAAGCTGCTGGTCAACCAGCAACTCTATCAATAATGATGGATAATCCAGTGATTTACAAGGTGGAGTTCATCGACTTAGTTTGCTCCCGGCGCAAGCGGTCGCTTAAAACTTTTAAGCGGTACATCAAGTCTTCCTGCCATTTTTGGTCGTTTAATCTTTTGGCCACTGATAATAGATCAAGAGCATGGTCGATTTGCTCCCGCAGCACGTCCTCTGTGGTTCCAGCTAAATCAATACAATCTGTAAACAGCGTTTCTATCTTCTCTATATCGATATAGTCACTCAAATAAACTTCTGGGGCATGATCAGCATGGGCGTATTCCGCCAATATCTCATACTCATCGCGAATTTTTTCGTGCACAGCAAACGACTGGCAAATGGGACAATAGACAATAGGGACGTCGTGTATCAAGGTTTGCTTATATTTTACCGTTCCGATTGCCCCTGTCATACTAGCTCCGCAGCAAAAGCTCATCTCCAGCCCCTCCCTCTAATTAGGTTTAAGACAAGAATTGCGCCATTCCATAAAAAAACAGCATAGTTTTTGGAGAGGTGATCATCTACATCATGGTAAATCGCTCGTTGTGGATTGGGCCCACACTTTAACATAAAGGTTATCACAGGATCGCGGTGAACGCCAGCCACAACTTTTGCTAAATCATCATCAGGTGACATCAGACTCCTTTAAAACCTGTGGAACTGGAAACATGTTTCTGAGCATTAAAGTTGATTTTTAACATGGATATTATATTATAATAATTATAATATAGAAATCATTATCAAATTCTGAAGGAGTGGATCTTGTGAAGATTGTTGTTTATACCAGCATTGGTTGTCCTTACTGTGAAAAAATCAAAAATGACCTAAAAACGTGGGGCTATACCAATTATGAAGAGAAAAATGTTCAAGAGAATCCATCCTATTTTGATGAACTGCATGAGCATGGCATCTTCTCCACCCCAGTCACATTTGTTAATGGTGAGGCTGTTGTTGGCTACCGTCCCAATAAAATGAAACAAATCCTGGGTGTGAACGAAGAGAATCAAAACAACAATGCGAATCAAGAAAACAAAGAGTCCATCTTCCAGCCTGTGGATAAAAAAATTCTTGAAGAAGTGTGGGATTTTGTCACCATTGGCGGCGGTCCAGCCGGCGCATCAGCTGCTGTCTATGCCGCTCGTGGCAACTTGAAAACACTGGTTATTGATAAAGCACCAACCTCCGGTACACTGGCCATCACCCATAAAATTGCCAACTATCCTGGTGTACGCGAGGAATTAACCGGGTTGGCTTTGCTGGAAAGAATGCAGCTACAAGCCAAAGATTTCGGGGCTACTTTTGTGCAAAGCAATGTCATTTCTGTTGATTTCAGCCAGGAGATTAAAGAACTTGAAGTTCCAGAAGGGAAAATCAAGGCCAAATCGGTGTTTATTGCTGTTGGAGCCAAAGCACCGTCCAGCAAAATCAAAGGGGAAGAAGAGTTTACCGGCCGTGGGGTCAGCTATTGCTCCACCTGCGATGCGGCATTCTTTAAAGGTATGACCGTGGCCGTGGCCGGTGAAACGGAAGAAGCCGTTTCTGAAGCTTATGCTTTGAGCAAACATGCTGACAAAGTGTTGTTCCTCATCCCGGGAAGTAAGTTAAAGGGAGATGCCGATGTCAGTCTGGTAGAAAATCTGCCTAATGTCAAAATCTATTGGAAACACCGTATAAAGGAAATATTTGGGGAAAAGAAAGTGGAAGGAATCCGCGTGCAGGATGATCAGCGGGAGCTGGTAACCTGGCATGTGGACGGTGTCTTCCTCTATTTGGCTGGCATGAAACCGGGAACCGACTTCCTGCAGGATGCTGTTGAACGGGATGAAGAAGGCTATGTCATTGTTGACGAAACCTTGCGCACTAACGTTGACGGAGTCTTTGCCGGAGGCGATGCGAGACGCACACCCATCAAGCAGGCCGTCATCTCAGCGGCTGATGGCTGCATTGCTGCCATGGGCGCTGACCAGCATGTGAACAAGCGCAAAAAAATGAGACCGCAATACAGCTGATTCAAGAGTTTGTCGCTAAATCAGGCGGAGAAAGAAAAGGGAAGGGTTATAGTCAGAACCCCTCCCTACCACTAGCTCTGCCTTAGCCATTGCTCTGCCAGCCTAAACGCTCATCAGCTGTTTTGCTTCAGCATGTTAAACACCTGCTGAACATCTTTGTCCCCGCGGCCGGACAAATTAACAATGATCACCTGATCTTGACTCAAAGTGGGGGCCAGCTTACAAACATAAGCGATCGCATGGGCACTTTCCAAAGCAGGAATAATGCCTTCAGTTTGGGACAAAAATTGAAAAGCCTCCACCACTTCCTCATTGGTCACTGTCACATATTCCGCCCGTCCCGACACTTTCAGGTGGCTGTGCTCAGGACCAATGCCCGGGTAATCCAGTCCGGCAGCAATAGAGTACGTGGGTTTGGGATTTCCTTCTTCATCTAATAACACAAGGCATTTAAAGCCATGAATAACCGCCGGGACACCTTGCGTTAGAGTGGCAGCCTGATCTGGCTCCACTCCGATCAAACGCACATCAGGTTCATCCAGATAATGGGCAAAAGCACCGATGGCATTACTGCCCCCGCCCACACAGGCGATCACGGCATCAGGCAAACGCCCTTCTTGTGCAATGATCTGCTGCTTAGATTCCTCACTGATGACAGCTTGAAAATGTTTAACCATACTGGGAAAGGGATGCGGGCCCACTGCCGAACCCAATAAGTAAAAGGTATCTTTGTAGTTTTGAACCAGATCATTAAGAGCTTCATCTACCGCATCCTTTAGGCGTCCTTGCCCCTTTTCAACGGGCACCACCTTGGCTCCCAACAGCTCCATGCGAAACACATTGAGCGCTTGTCTTCGTGTATCCTCCGCACCCATGTAAATCGTGCAGTCCAGGCCAAACATAGCACAAGCCGTTGCTGTCGCTACACCATGCTGTCCCGCCCCTGTTTCGGCAATCACCCGTTTGGCACCCATCCGTTTGGCGAGCAGTATCTGACCTATCACGTTGTTAATTTTGTGGGACCCGGTATGATTCAAATCTTCCCGCTTAAGATAGATCTTGGCCCCACCCAATTGCTCTGTCAGGCGCTGGGCATAGGTTAAGGGACTGGGGCGTCCCACAAACTCCTTTAAATAATATCGGAACTCTTGATTGAAGTCCGGATCATCCTTGTACCTTTCAAACTGTTCGGCCAGAACATCCAAAACCTCTTGTAACTCCGGTGGTACGAAGCTGCCACCAAATTCTCCAAAGTATCCTTTCTGCTCTTGCTGAACTGTGCTCATCTTAACTCCTCCTCATCTCTGCTCAAAAGTTTAGAAATTTAAACCCATTTTATCACGAACAGGTTAGGGAAACAATTAAAAATCTAAAGATTGTTACATGAACAAAAAATATTATAGAATGGGACTAGGGGTGAGGCACATGTTTCACATGACAGCACTTGGTGATACAGGAATCAGGGTTCAGCTGGGGTCCACCATCTCTCCCGAGACCAATCAGCTTATCCGCAGCTTTTCTCTGCTGCTTGAACAAGATAAACACCCTGGTCTCATTGAATGGATACCGACCTATACCTCGATCACCGTTTTTTATGACCCCTATGTCATCAGTTACGATGAATTGACTGCTTATCTGCACAGCATCGCAGCCAGTCTGCATCAGGCTGATCTTCCGGAAGCTGAAATTATACATATTCCGACCTGTTACGGGGGAGAGCTGGGCCCAGATTTGGACAATGTCGCCCGGCACAATGGTCTCACCCCGGAGGAAGTGATCAAAATACACAGCCAGCCAATGTACTTAATCTATATGATGGGTTTTACACCCGGCTTTCCCTATTTAGGAGGCATGTCCAAACGGATCGCCACGCCTCGTTTAGAAGTGCCACGCTCCAAGGTACCGGCTGGTTCAGTCGGTATTGCCGGTGAGCAAACAGGAATCTACGCCATGGAAACGCCAGGGGGGTGGCAAATCATTGGCCGCACGCCCTTGAAGCTGTATGATCCTTTACGGGAACCTTCCATTCTGCTCAAGGCAGGAAATTATGTTAAATTTGTGCCTATTCCATATGATCGGTACAAACAGATTGAGGAAGCTGTTGAAAAAGGAAGCTATCAACCCCGAATCACCACATACAGGAGGGAAAGATAGTGGGCTGTCAGGTGGATTTAAACAGTGATCTGGGTGAAAGTTTTGGCGTTTATACCCTTGGCCAGGATGAACAAGTGTTGGAACACATCACTTCGGCCAACATTGCCTGCGGCTATCATGCCGGGGATCCTAATGTTATGTCCCGTACAGTAAAAATGGCTGCCGACAATGGAGTGGGAATCGGAGCCCACCCTGGACTGCCAGATCTGATCGGCTTTGGCCGCCGCCACATGCAGGTAGACCCACAAGATGTGTATCACTTTGTGTTATATCAAATTGGGGCACTGGCTGCCTTTGCCCGGATTCACCACACAGAGCTGAATCATGTCAAACCTCATGGCGCCTTATATAACATGGCCAGCCGTGATCCGGAAATCGCCCGAGCTATCTCTGAAGCTGTGTATCATTTTGATCCCCAACTCATCCTGTTTGGCGCCTCAGGCAGCGAGCTGGTCAAAGCAGGCCGTCAAGTGGGCCTGACAGTGGCTGAAGAGGTGTTTGCCGACCGGACCTATCAGCCAGACGGCACACTCACCCCCCGCACACAGCCGGAAGCCATGATCCACGACCCGGAGGTAGCGGCACGAAGAGTAGCCAGTATGATTCTGGAAAGAAAAGTACAGACTGTGGACGGTACAGAAATTCCTATTACTGCCGACACAGTATGTGTGCACGGCGATAGCCCCCAAGCGCTCCTATTTGTGCACAAACTAAGGGATTCCCTGCTGAGACAAGGAGTCCAAATCAGACGGGTGGGAACGTTTTAGATGAGTTTGGAGAAGAATTGGCCGCTTTTTGAAGTGATCAAACCAGGCTTATTCACCACTGTACAAGATTTGGGCCGGACGGGATTTCAACAATACGGCATGGTCGTTTCGGGCGCGATGGATCCCTTTGCCATACAAGTGGCCAATCTGCTGGTGGGTAACCGCCGGGATGAAGCCGCGTTGGAAATGACGCTCTCGGGCCCTGAGCTCCGTCTCTTGAACGATGCTGTGCTGGCCATTTGTGGTGCTGACTTATCCCCTTCCCTCGATGGCCGCAAAGTGCCGCTGTGGAAATCCTTTCTGGCCAAGGCCGGGCAAACACTCTCCTTCGGTCCTCCACAGCAGGGTGCAAGGGCTTATTTGGCCGCCAGCGGCGGGATTGAGGTACCGTTGGTGATGGGCAGCAAATCCACATATGTCAAAGGGGCAGTGGGAGGATTTCATGGCCGGCCTTTGGACAAAGGTGATATACTTGACGGCAGAAAGCCCCCACAGGCCAAACAAAAACTGGCCGGCCGGGGGCTAATGACTGAAGATATTCCCGTTTATCAAGAGAGGCAAACGATCAGAGTGATTCTTGGTCCTGAACAAGCCGTGTTTACGGAAGAAAGCATTGAAACCTTTCTTGCTGAATCCTATCAGATCACCAGCCAAGCCGACCGGATGGGGTATCGTCTGGCCGGTCCGAAACTTTGCCACCGATCGGGTGCGGATATCATTTCAGATGCGGTTGCCTTGGGCACCGTTCAAGTTCCTGCCGGCGGCGAGCCTATTATCTTGATGGCCGACCGCCAAACGACAGGTGGCTATACCCGCATCGCCAACGTCATTTCAGTGGATATTCCCGTTCTGGCCCAGATGCTGCCGGGGCAAAACATCCGCTTTCAAGCCATCAGTATCCAAGAAGCTCACCAGCTATACCGGGAGCGGGAACGTTTCCTGCGCTGTCTCAGCGTGGCCTGTGGTGTAACTAGCTAAATTAATCTTTTTTCATTTTTGCTGCCAGGCGGTTACCGACGGACTGCAGACCTTGAACAATAATAATCAGAACCGCCACGGTTGCATACATGATGTCAGCTTCATAGCGGAGATGGCCGAAGCGGAAAGCCAAATCACCCAATCCACCTGCACCAACCAACCCGGCCATGGCGGTGGCCCCAATTAAACCAATGGTGGCGATGGTGATCCCCAGGATAATGGACGGCCGTGCTTCCCTGATCATCACGTGCCAGATAATTTGTCTTGTTTTTATACCCATTGATTGATAAGCTTCAATCACACCACGATCCACTTCTAACAAAGAGGACTCCATCAGCCGGGCAATATAGGGGGCCGTATACACGACAAGAGGAACAATGGCTCCCTTCACTCCAATCGCGGTGCCCACAATCAATTTGGTAAAAGGAAGGATAAAAAACAACAGAATAATAAATGGAATGGAACGAATCACATTAATGGTCACGTTTAGAAATTGATAAATAACAGGACTTTCCCAACTTTGGCCAGGGCGGGTCAATATAAGCAGGACTCCAAGGGGCAGGCCGATCACCACTGAAATAGCCAGTGAAATGGAGACCATTTGAAAAGTCTCGATTAATGCCTGCCATAGAATAGGTCCCCTCTCTTGAAAAAACGCTGTGATACTATCCATTGACAGCAACCTCCTTCCCAGCGTCTAGCACTGTCCCTTCCACCTTAATGCCTCGAGAGAGTAAATACTGAATCGCTTGCTGGGTTTGTGACTCATCTCCTTTAAGATGGACAACAAGACGGCCAAAAGGCTTATCCTTCAACTGTGTAATCTGTCCTGACAAAATGTTAGGATAGACATCAAAACGCTTGCTTACTTCGGCCAGAGCCGGATCCCCGGCCGATTCTCCCACAAAGGACAGTGTAATAATAGGACCGGTTGCTTGTAATCTGTCCACAACAGCCTCTGGTACTTCTTCATTGAACAAACTATTAACAAACTTTTTGGTGATAGAGTGCTGTGGATGGGTAAAGATTTCAAAAACGCGACCTTCTTCGATTACTTGGCCATTTTCCATGACGGCCACCCGGTCGCATACCTTTTGGATGACATGCATCTCATGGGTAATAAGCAAGATGGTAATATTGAATTGACGATTGATTTTTAATAAGAGTTCAAGGATAGAATCGGTCGTTTCAGGATCAAGGGCACTTGTTGCTTCATCACTTAAAAGCACCTCGGGCTCATGGGCCAAAGCCCGGGCAATCGCCACACGCTGCTTCTGGCCTCCAGACAACTGACTGGGATAATGTTCCAACTTGTCGTCTAACCCCACAACCGACACATATTCTTTCACTCTCCGCTCCACTTCGCTACTAGGAAGACCGGCCAGTTTGAGCGGGATAGCAATATTTTCATAGACAGTGGCTGTCTTTAACAGGTTAAACCCCTGAAAGATCATACCAATTTTTTTGCGTACGTCACGCAATTTAGCACTGGATAAAGCCGTAAGTTCAGTTCCGTCAACCCACACCTTGCCCGAGGTGGGGCGCTCCAGTAAATTAACACAACGGATCAAAGTGCTTTTTCCGGCTCCACTGTATCCAATTACACCAAAAATTTCACCTTTTTTCACTTCCAAAGACACTTCTTTTAAGGCCTGTACTTCTTTATTTTTCGAGACAAATGTTTTGGACACTCGCTCCAGCTTAATCATACGTTTTCCCCTTTCCTAAAGAAAATGCCTCATGCAACATGAGGCATTCCTCTGCTATGATCTCCTGCCGTTCAAGAGCAGTTTTTACCATGAGGGAACAACGGAACCCTCAAACCTCTCCTCAATAAACTGCTTCACCTCATCAGAATGATAGGCCTTGATCAGCTTCTCTAAGACAGGATCATCTTTGTTCTCCGTACGCACTGCTATAACATTGACCCACGGAGAATCAGCGGGTTCAATAAAGATAGAATCTTTAGTAGGCACATAACCTTCTTCAATAGCGAAGTTGGTGTTAATGGCTGCGGCTGCTAAATCGTCAAGCACCCGGGCAATGGTGGCCGCCTCCAGTTCAACAAACTCTAGGTTTAAGGGGTTCTCCACTATATCGTGCACAGTGGCCTCTGTGCCAACCCCTTCTGCCAGCTTGATGAGTCCAGCTAATTCAAATAAAATCAGGGCACGGGCTCCGTTTGTCGGGTCGTTGGGAAGACCCAGTTTATCCCCTTCTTTTAACTCACTGAGATCATTAATATGCTTGGAGTAAATTCCCATAGGGAAATTGACTGTGGTGGCTACGTCAATGAGGTCCAGGCCCCGGTCTTCTTTAAAGTTTTCAAGATAGGGAACATGCTGAAAACTGTTCACATCAAGCTCTCCCTCAGCCAAAGCAATATTAGGCATGACATACTCGGTAAAAACTTCGATCTCAATTTCAAGTCCTTCCCGTGCTGCCACCTCAGCCACTTTTTCCATAATTTCTTCGTGTGGACCAGCAGTCACACCAACCCGCAACTTATCTTCCGGAAGTGACCCTCCTGTTTCCTCGCTTCCCCCACAAGCAGCTAATGAGAAGATAAGGATAAGACTGATTAATGCCATTAAGCTTTTGTTCATCGGTTTCTCTCCTCCTGTTGTGTATATCTGTTTTTAAGGGGTATTAAATTAAAAACCTCTCTGACAGACAGAGAGGCTGCTTAACACTTTGAACCTCTTATCTATCAGGAATTAGCACCTTTCTTAACCCGCTCTGGCACGTTAAGAAGGTTGCCGGGCTTCATTGGGCCAGTCCCTCCGCCACTCTTGATAAGAGAAGATATCCTTTTAACTTGTTAAAAAGATTCTTCAACCAGCTGGTTTTTGGCTGCATAGCCTTTAAGTTTTTACATTGATATAAAGTATAGTACAGGAACGATCGAACTGTCAATCATTAATTTAGCAATTCTGCCGCCTGCAACATTTGTTTTAATTGCTCCCGTTTTTCTTCACTGAGAGGCCGGGCTGGAGGTAAAACAGCCGTGGAAATCTCCAATCCCATCAGGCGAATCGCTTCTTTTAGCACATTAACAAAGGGAACGTCCAGTTTGTACATCTCCATTAGTAAGGCCAAACGGCGGTGCAACTGGAGCGCCTTGTCATAATCTCCTGCTTGAAAGGCTTCGTACAAACCAACTGTTATTTCCGGGGCAAAATTGGCGCTGCCCGGGATAGAGCCGTCTCCGCCCAAAGCCAGTGTGTTGAGCAAGTGGTCGTCATAGGCGGAAAATACTGCAAATTCCGGCCGCTTCTGTTTGATTTTGACAATGATCTCCCGGTAATGTCCGGCTGTATCCAAGGTCTCTTTTACACCCATAATGTTCTCATAGTCCATTGCCAGCCGGTACAGGAAATCAGGGGTTATATCCTGGCCGGTCAACAAGGGGAAATTGTAAACCAGGACAGGGAAGCTGACCGCTTCTGCAATGCTGGCGTAGTGGGCATAGAGATGATCTTCTGCCAGTGGCCAATAATAAGGATTGATGACCAGCGCACCATCTGCACCAATCTGTTCGGCATGACGGCTCAGCTCTATTGCTTCCCTGGTGCTGGGGCTGCCGGTACCGATCATGACGGGTACCCGCTGGTCCACATACCTCACAACAAACTCTGCCACCTGCTTACGCTGCTCAAAGCTCATCTGGCTGAATTCGCCACTGGTACCCAACATCAGTAACCCGTGCACTCCGCCTTCAATTAAATAGTCCACTAACTTTTTCATTCCTGCTTCGTCTAACTGTCCTTGCTCATTTACAATGGTGGGGACTGGAGGGATAATCCCTTTAAATGGATTGATTCTTGCCATTGTGTATCATCTCCTTTGACAGGTGTATCCCAACTGGCTAGAAATAAGCTGAGCATAGTACTTGATTGTTAGGCTCAATTCCTGTTCAACACGCTCTTTGGTCATGCGGAACGTAGGACCGGATATACTAATAGCGGCCACAATCTGACCTGCATGATTGCGGATAGGGGCCCCGATGCAGCGGATGCCCTCTTCATGCTCAATATCGTCGATGGCATATCCTTGGCTGCGAACTGCGGACAGTTCTGTCAATAACTTGTTTAAATCTGTAATGGTATTCTCTGTTTTGCGGGGCATCCCTTTGCGGGAGATAATGCCTGCCACTTCATCCTCTTCCAGTTCAGACAGCAGTACCTTGCCAACGGCCGTACAATGCATCAGTACCCGGTTACCCACTTTGGAATGCATACGAATTGTAGTTTCACTCTCAACTTTTTCCACATAAACCACTTCAGCTCCATCACGGACACAGAGATGGATCACTTCATTCGTTTCCCTGCACAAAGCTTCCAAATAGGGCAAAGCCACCTTGCGTACATCCAGATGGTCCATGAGTGAACCATACAAATACAGTATTCTCAGGCCCAGCTGATAGCGGCCGGTTTTAGGATTTTGGCGGATGTATTGGCGTTCCAATAATGTTTTCAGAAAGCGGGAAATCGTGCTTTTGGGCAGATCCAAACGGTTACTCAGTTCAGTCACACCTAATCCGTCCGTTTCCTCAGCCAAACATTCAAGAAGGGTGAGGGCACGATCCACAGATTGGACTATATCTTTACGTGTACTCATTTCTTCATCCCTTTTTACGATAACTTGATGCTCACATTCCAATAAATATAGTATAAACAATCTCGGCATGGTTTTCAAAAAGAAGGGGCCGGGTTGTTTCTGCTGAGTCTGCCCCTTCGAACCTTTTGAGTATTCCTAAAATCTCACCTCTAGCATAGTAATAATGAAATGGACATAAAAAACTTGCTATTTCCTAGCAATATTTGTCATCGTCATTCCAAAAAGATTGCAGGAAATAACAAGTCATCATTGTTGTGTTAAACCCCTGAATAAGCAGAAAAACCACCATCTACAGGCACAACAATACCATTGACAAAGCCCGATGCATGATCATCCACCAACCAGAGGAGCGTTCCAATCAACTCTTCACTTTTTCCAAACCGTCCCATGGGTGTCTGGTTGATGATTTTTTTCGCTCGATCAGTATAAGAACCATCTTCATTAAGTAACAAATTTCTGTTTTGCTCTGTCAGAAAAAAACCAGGCGCTATTGCATTCACTCGTATCCCTACTTTTGAAAAATGTACGGCCAGCCATTGAGTAAAATTGGAAATGGCCGCTTTTGCCGCGCTATAGGCTGCAACTCTGGTCAAGGGTGTAAAGGCACTCATAGAAGATATATTGATAATCGTGGCCCCCTGTTTCCCAATCATATCTTGAGCAAAAACTTGAGTGGGCAACAAGGTGCCAAGATAATTAAGATTAAATACATATTCAATTCCTTCTTGGTTCAAGTCAAAGAAAGTGGTCACTTCTTTTCCTAATTGATCAAGTTCTTCAGGCCAAAAATAGTCCTTCGTGGTCGTTCCTTTAGGATGGTTACCTCCAGCTGCGTTGATCAGAATATCGCATGGTCCGAGACGCGCAATAATTTCTTCTTTTGCCTTCTTTAAAGCTCGTTTATCCAATACATCGGCATTTACACCAATCGCTCGGCCGCCGCGTGCCTGAATCTTATCAACAACCTGATCCAGCTTGGCCTTGGTCCGCCCCAAAACGGCCACCTTAGCTCCACAGATAGACAATGCCTCACAAAATGTGCTTCCTAATACACCGCTTCCACCTGTCACAACAGCCACTTTGTCGTTTAAATCAATTTTAAAAGGGACTTTCATCATTTACCTCCAAAATGAATGATGATAAGGATTACTTTACTATTATACAGTTGCTTTTTGGAGAGCTTCCCAAATGCCATTGAGGTAAGTGGCTCCCAACGCCCTGTCATACAATCCGTAGCCTGGTCTTCCTCTTTCACCCCAAATCATTCTTCCGTGATCAGGACGCATTGGCCCCTTATAGCCTATGTCATGAAATGCTTTTAACACTTCGACCATATCGATGGATCCGTCTGCCGAACGATGAGATGTTTCTACAAATGATTTTTCTCCTGTAATCCGAACGTTACGGCAGTGAGCAAAGTGGATACGACCCATTTGCCCAAAGTATCTAATCATTTCCGGTAGATGATTGCTAGGATCCGCTCCAAGAGAACCCGTACAGAACGTTAACCCGTGGTTCGGACTATCGACCAGGCTGAGTAAACGTTCTAAATTTGTTTGGTTGGTGATAATGCGGGGCAAACCGAAAATGGACCATGGCGGGTCATCAGGGTGAATAGCCATTTTAACACCTACTTCATCAGCCGTGGCTATAATATGTTTTAAGAAATATTGCAGGTTATTCCATAAGTCTTCTTCTGACACGCCTTGATATTGATCAATTAATACTTTTAACTCGCTTTTTTTGTAACTCGTATCCCATCCCGGAAGTTCTAAATCCCCAACCAGCGGGTTCATCCTTTGTATGGTTTCATCCTGATATATAAGGGTGGTTGAACCATCAGCAAATTGGTACTCTAAATGTGAGCGTGTCCAGTCAAAGACAGGCATAAAGTTGTAACAAACAACCTTAATTCCCGCTTTGGCCAGATTCCGCAATGTTGCCTGGTAGTTGGCAATATACTTATCTCTGGTGGGTAACCCGAGTTTGATATCTTCATGAACCGGGACGCTCTCTATCACTTCTAAGGTTAACCCTTTGGCTTCAATCTTGCTTTTCAGTTCAAAAATTTTTTCCAAGGGCCAAGTCTCGCCAACAGGAACGTCATAGATGGCAGAAACAATGCCTGAGACACCTGGAATTTGACGGATTTGGTCTAAAGTGACATTATCATCATCACCAAACCATCTGAAAGTCATCTTCATTATATCTCACCCCTTTAATCTCTCAGCAAATAGAATCTTAAGGAATTGCCACTTCGTATACCTGTCTCCTTTTTTGAGGTACCATCTTCCCATTGATTAACAACGGTCTTTTTTCTCCATCAGGCAAATAAAATCGAACGTCTTTATAAGGAAGGGAATAATTACCTTCCTTTTCAACTTCTATCTTGATTTGATCCTCTGCACATATCATACGTACATGTAGAAAAGTAAAATAGCCATCCCTGTAACCGTATGAAACACCATCATCCTCAAAAAGATGAAAAACACTCTCCCCTTTCTCCTGATAAGGAAATAGATAAAAACCTCTTTCATCAGCAAATTTGTCCGAAAATGATACCTCTGCATCATTTACCGGAACGATGGCTCCTTCCATGACCATTAAAGGCGTATAATCCAACGGAGCCGGAATTATAACGGTTGTTCCACTCGGGTACCATTCTCCCGTATGAAAGTTATACCAACCTCCTTCATGTTCGGGTAAATAAATTTCCCGCTCATAACTGTTTTTGTCCACCACCGATGCCACTAAAAGACTGTCTCCTAGCATAAAATCATCATTTTCTTTAAATGTGTTCGGGTCATGTTCAAAATTGTAAAAAGTTGGGCGAACAATTGGTTTACAATGCTGGTGAGCCTCATAAAGACATTGATACAAGTAGGGTGTAATCATATTACGGAACTTAATTAGTTTTCGGATAAAAGGTATAACCTCCGGGTACATCCATGGCTCATTCACGGTTCCATCATCATTCCAGGAATGAATGGTAAACCTCGGGTGAAAAATGCCATTCTGAACCCATCGTACAAACAGCTCGGGCTCAGGAGCTGGACCGGCAAACCCCCCTACATCGTGCCCGAAATTATATATTCCTGACAAACTCAAACCAATACCCATACGAATGTTGTATCTTAGCGTTTTCCATTCTGTATAGTTATCTCCCGACCAAGTCTGGGCATATCGTTGCATGCCCGGACATCCTGAACGTGAGATCAAATACGGGCGCTCATTAGGAGAATACTCTAACTGCGCTTCATAAGAGCTTTTAATCATTAACAATGTCTGCAGAGGCCTTATCAAGCCTATCTCAATTGTTTTTCCAAACCCATTTGCCTTAGCTTTGCTATCCCAAATTTCGTATTCGTTGTTATCATTCCAAGTAGAGTCAATACCGTAAGCGAGCAAATTTTTCTTAATACTGCTTTTCCACCAATTTATGGTTTTAGGATTAGTAAAGTCTAGATATGAGCCGAGTCCATCCCAAAACTGACTTATTTCCGGTTCTTTTCCATCTCTTGACTCAACAAACATTCTCTCATATTTCAGTAGGTCATAATCAGGATGAACAGTGAGCAAGCAAGGCTTAATATTAGCGCACAACTTCAAACCTTTGTTATGAAACGAACGAGTAAGCGCCTTTGGATCTGGAAATTTTGAACGGTCCCAATGAAATACACAACGTTTGTTTCCTAAAGTGGTATATCCGGAAGACAGTTGGAACGAATAACACAGAATATCATGTTGCTCACAAGAATCCACAAATTCCTGCAGTGCTGTTTGGGAATTAGGGGATTCAGTGTAAGTCATGGTAGATCCAGAATATCCGAGGCTCCATTTCGGTGGAAACGCTGTTCTTCCTGTAAGCCATGAGAATTTTTCCACCACTTCAGCAACGCTCGGTCCCAAAATAAAGTAGTAGTCCAAATCTCCGCCTTCTGCATGGTAGTAGCGGAATGGACCATGGTAATTGTCCTTCTCTTTGCCAAAATCTATGACCGACGTAGCCAAATTATCATAAAATAATCCATAAGCATACTTTTTTTCCATATTTCTAGTGATATAAAAGGGAATATGTTTATAAAGAGGATCTGTGGTTTCCGCATCATACCCCATAGGATCCATATTTAACATTCTAAATCGACGGCCATACCGATTCACATTTCCGGTTTTTTCTCCTAATCCATAATACTGTTCATCCGCCGTACGTTCCATATAATGGAATATTCCTTCACCAAGGCTGTCCAATAAATTGTAAGCCTGTGTCTGTCTGTCCCTTGCAATGGGGATCCAATCATTTTCCTTTTTGAAATACCAACTGATTTTAAATCCATCAAGATTGATCTCTGCTTTCATTTTTTTCGTCATTACATAAAAGTAATTTCCATCCTGTTCAGAGTGGGCTGGTGGAAGAGTAAATGGAGATATGTCCAGTCTGTCCCTTCCTTCGAAAGGAATGTCATCAAACCCAGGTGCAACACACCATGTTCTGTCCAGTTTCAAATCATCTTGATAAATCAATACACGAAATATATCCTCCTCAAGAACAAAAAAACGAATTTCAACAGGTTCATCTCTCAATTTAAACATAAAGCAGTTGTTTTGCTCTTTTACGAATTGAAAGGGATAGTGTTCTCTAATCATAGTACTCCTCCATAAGATATGATTGATTACTGTGTGATTCTGTTTTTGACATCGTTTTAAAAGACACTCTTATACATACCAAGAAGAGGAATTCCTTATCTGTTCTTCCGTGGTAAACACAACCAAGCTGTTTCACAAACTGAAACATATGACTCTTTGTATAACTGAAGACAACGTTTTCTAGATGAGCCCCAATAATCTCGGAATAAACAAGCTAATTTGAGGAATGTAAGTTACGAGAAATAATGTAATAATAAGTGTTATAAAGAAAAGCAGTAACGGCTTAATTACCTCCTCAATCGACACTCTCCCCACACTGCAACCAATAAATAAACAACTACCGACAGGAGGGGTCATGATACCAATGCCTAAATTAAACACCATCAAGACACCAAAATGCACTGGATCTATACCTAATTGAACTGCAATAGGCAGGAAGATAGGTGTGAAAATCAAGACAGCCGGTGTTAAATCCATAAAGGTCCCAATGATCAATAAAACCACAGTCATAATAAACATGACTACAAAGTAATTATCGGAAATAGCAAGAATCGCATTACTGAGCGCAGCCGGTATTCCTGCAATCGTCATCACCCAAGACATGATGGATGAAGCACCTACAAGAAACAGCACAATACCTGTCATTACAATAGTTTCCCGCAATATTTTGGGTATATCTCTCAACCTAAGAGAGCGATAGATCAGCGACAAAATGAAGGAATACAATACAGCAACCGCTGCACCTTCAGTGGCCGTGAAAATACCTGCTACAATCCCCCCGATGACAATCACGATCAGCAATAAGCTGGGTATGGCATCCAAAATGATTTTCATCGCTTCTTTGAAGCTGACCCGTGGAGAGACGGGATAATTCTCCTTTTTTGCGATATAATAAGCAACAATCATAACAGCAATTCCCATCAGGAAACCAGGTATATATCCCGCCATAAATAGCGCAGATATGGATGTTCCTCCACTCACAAGGGAGTAAAGAATAAAAACACCGCTTGGAGGTATCAGTAATCCAACTGGAGCTGAAGCAATGTTGACCGCTGCAGAATACGCCTTGTTATAACCTTCTTTCGCTTGCAATGGGGCCATGATGCTGCCAATAGCCGCTGCTGAAGCAACGGCTGAGCCGGATATGGAACCGAAAAGCATATTCCCTACCACGTTGGTGTGCGCCAGGGAACCTGGCAATCTGCCACTGATCAGCTTAGCCAAGTTCACCAGTCGTAAAGCAATGCCACCATTATTCATAATGCTTCCTGATAAAATAAAGAAAATAACGGCTAAAAGGGCAAAACTGTTTATCCCACCCACCATTTTTTGAGCAGCGGTAAACAAAACGATATCTATGGGAAGCACAAGCAATGCCGCCAACAACGAAGCAATGCCAATGCTAACAGGTATGGGGACACCGATGAATAGAAGGATAAAAAAACTGACAAATAGCAGCAAACCTACTTGAAGCGCTGCCTCCATCCAGGCACATCCTTTCTGTATGATTTTCTAAGTTTTCTTGATATTGCCGATCCAGTCCTTAATGTTCAAAATCTGATATATGATAATAATCACGCCAGAAATAGGCAATATTGTGTAAACATACCCCATTGGAATTTTTAAGATTGGTGAAACCTGTGTCATTGTAGAAATGGAAATGTCATAGCCTCCTTTGACCAAGATTACAGCGGCAAAACATATGACGAGCAAATCATTGATCATGCGAACAACCTGCTGCCTTCTTCCCTTTAGCTTATTTCTCAAAAAAACAATGGCCAGATGCTGATTGGTACCAAACGCATAGCTAGCACCGAGCATTGCCACCCATATCAATACAAAGCGGAGTAATTCTTCCGTAAACGTACTCGGGGCATTGAGTACATATCGACTAAAAACCTGCCACAGTGCTCCCAATACAAGAACAACCGTCAATACAGACGTTGTTATCATCAGCATTTTGTTCATGGCAACCCTGAGTTTATCCATCATCTCCTACCCCCATGGCCATCTGACTCCTGTGAGATTTCAGCAGGTGCTGTCCAGCGCTCCTTTAGCGTATAGGCACTCATTTTTGGTTGGCGCTGGCGAGTAAAAACACCTTTCCTATTCCCGTCAATACGCACGAGATCTTCTTTTGTCATGAAATCTGCAAAATTCCAGACATGCTCTCCTTTAAGATATCCAAGACGGTCAAACACCTGATGATACGCCTGAAAAAAAGACACTTGATATTCCTCAGAATACATGACAGGAGGCTGCCTGTGAAGCCCTTGTATAGTATCAACACCATATTCCGTAATCATCAATGGTTTTCCCAACGTCCGGTGCCAATCTTCTAGAAATTGTTCCAAACGGGCAGAAGCTGCTTTTAAATTGGCCATTTCTGAATACCAACCAAAATACGTATTTAACCCAATGACATCGAATAGCTTTGATACACGGCACTTTTTAGGTTCTATCAACATCAGGTTGACGATCATCAGAGGGCGGTCATCAAGCTTACGTGTTTCATCCACAAGTTTTCGAAAATAAGGTTCTGCATTTTCTTCCATTGTGGATGCTTCATTCGCTAACGACCACATTACCACACAGGGATGATTCTTGTCACGCCGAATCATGTCACGTGTCACACGTATATGATGCTCAAGCGTTTTGTCATTGATTTTCTCCTGGTGGAAAACATCTTCAAGTTCACCCATGGCAGGGACTGCCTTGCTTAACATACCTACCGCGGGCACTTCACTAATGACTACAATACCTTGACGATCGGCTATATCTAACACTTCTTCTGCATATGGATAATGAGAGGTCCGGAATGAGTTAGCTCCAATCCATTCCATGAGATAAAAATCCCTCAGGATTAATGCATGATCAAACCCTTTCCCCTTAATGTCCATATCTTCATGCTTGCCAAAACCTCGAAAATAAAATGGACGACCATTGATTAAGAACGAATTTCCTTCGACCTTCACCGTCCTGATACCAATATTTAACTCATAATGGTCAACTTCTACATGTTGTTCATCGTATAAACAAACACTCATCCGATAAAGATAAGCATCCCCCGGATTCCACAGTTGTACATCCTGTACCTTTATTTTCCCGATTTCTCCTTTACCTTCAGCGACTTTGTTTCCGGATGCATCATAAAGAAACACCTTAACTATCGAATCAGACAAAAAAGAAGGGTTCTGCTGAGAGATACAAACTTGATAATCTACAAAACCGGTATGCCCTTCAAAAGAAGTCTTTATCGTCACATCTTCAATATAGGTCATTGGTGTGGTATACAGATAAACCGGGCGATGAATTCCACTGTAATTGAAAAAATCATGTTGCTGATGCAAATCCTTACGTGAAACGCCGTCTGCGTCTTGATGAAAGGAGACCTCTCCAGGAGGAAGCATTTCCCAAGACAATTCATTGTTGACACATACAACCAAATGATTTAATTGCCCGTAATAGACAACATTAGTTATATCGGCTTCAAATGGTAAAAATCCGCCCTTATTCCTGACAATCTCTTCCCCATTAACCCATACGGTACCACTGTGTGTCACGCTCCCAAAACGTAACATAACACGACGATCAGACCAGTCCTTTGGTACATAGAAATACCTTTCATACCAAACATCACCAATATAATCTCTTAACTGGGGGTCGGTAGTGATCTCATTGTAACTGGATGGGACAGGCATCAAAATTGGACAAGGTAGTCCTTTGGAAAACCACTTAAATGATCGCCCGTGTCCATCAGGATCCGCCTGAAAGTGCCAAATACCTGACAAATCCTTACACTCTCTAGTGCGCGTTTCTCTCGGATATAACACTGACATATCTCCTATCTGTTTGATATACAAAATCGATATGCTCTGTACAAAAACAGAGCATATCGTGTTAGAGAACAATTCTTACTAGGGCAAATAAATATCTATTGCAATGCCTCAATGGCTTCCATCAAAGTATTGATTTGCGGATCTTGTCTATACTTTTCCAACATTGGCTGAACGGCTTCACGGAAAGGTTTCGGATCAGGATAATAAAATTCAACCCCCATCTCTTCAGCTTCTTTTTGGGCCACCTCTAGGGCCTCATTCCATATTTCTTTGTGATATTCAGTCGACTCCGCTGCTGCTTGAAGCAGGATTTCCTGTTGTTCTGTAGATAGTTCATCCCAGACATCTGAACTGATGACGACAATATCAGGAATTCTCGTATGTTCATTAAACGAGAACGCTTTGGCTACTTCGCCATGGCCACCAGTCGTTAATACTGTGACATTACTTTCAGCACCATCCACAACACCTTGTTGAAGATCTGTGTATATTTCACCGTACGGCATAGGGGTGGGTGCGCCGCCCAAAATCTCCACTAACTCAATCTGCGTTGGACTATCCATCACACGAATTTTTAGTCCTTTTAAATCGTCTGGATGCATAATTGGTGTATCTACAGTGTAAAAACTTCTCGCACCTGAATCGTAGTAGGTCAAACCAATAAATCCCTGTTCCTTTGTTGCTTGATACAATTCCCGAACAGCCTCTGATTCCATCGATCTATAGAAATGATCCCGATCCATAAAAACATAAGGCAAACTGAACACCGCATATTGTGAAGCAAAATTTTCGAGGGACGCAGCACTTACCTTCGTTATCGCAACACCTCCTGCTTGTACCTGCTCTAATACCTCTCTCTCATCACCAAGTACACCATTGGCAAAAATATCAAACTTAATTTCTCCGTTTGTACGCTCTTCTACAAGTTCCGTAAACTTTACCAATCCTAAGTGAACAGGATGTTCTTCACTTAAGTTATGCGCGAGGGTAAGCTTAAAAGATTGAGCACCAGATTCGCCATTACCAGCATCATTCTCATTATTCCCTTCATTCATTGGTGCTGTTTCATTGCCACCTTCCTGGCTACATGCTACTAACATTAGCATTAGAACGATCATACTAGTTAAGACTAGAAACCGTTTCATTATAAAACCCCTTTCTCATGACTTAATTTTTAGAAAGTAATAAACTACCACATGAATTTTGAGATATTTTTTTAAAAGGTTAACGCTTACAATGCACCACGAATAATTGCTCTTTTAATAAAGCAGACTATTAAGTTTAATTTTGAACGAACAAATTAAGTGCAATCCTTTAAAGGTAGCTTAACTCTCATCCTCCTCTCAACGGAATACCAAAAAGTATATGTTTTCTGAAATAACAACGTTGTTATTTTTAATGATAATGATAAACTCTACATTTTGTCAATATTCTTTAAAAAACATTTGATAGAAAAAAATAAAAACTTGACAAATAATAGAGTACTATAGTTTAAATGAAATAAGACCTTACATGGGGGTTTACTATGGGTGTAACAATCAAGGATATAGCCAAAAGAGCAGGTGTCAGCTATTCAACCGTATCAAAAGCTTTAAGAAACAGCCCGTTGGTCAAGGAAGATACGAAAAAGAAAATCATCAGTATAGCCAATGAACTGGGCTATCAACCCAATGTTGCTGCACGAAGCCTCGTTTCAAAGAAATCATGGACCGTCGGGGTAGTGTGGCCTACGGTTGAACGTGTTGCGCCATCAACGTTAATCACGAAAATCAATGAAGAATTGGAGAAGCATGCATATACTACTCTTGTTTCCATTAACAAAATTGATACGGCTATCGAAACGTTCCATCGGTTTCAGGTTGATGCAATCCTTGTCTTTTATGATCGAGATGACATTGATATTGAATCTCTGCCTCAGCACTCCAACATCCCTATTTTGTACTATGGAATCGCTGGAAGTTCACCTTTTCCAACTATAGACGTTAACCGAAAAAAAGCCATCCAGCTAGCTGTTAATCATCTTTCCGAATTAGGTCATAAAGATATCGCCTATATAGGTGATCTGGCAGAGCGGGATCTTTTTCAAATCGAAAAAGTTAAGAGTTTTAAAGAGTCCATCCAGCAGCGGGGAATCGAGTTAAGGCAGGATATGATTGCCCAAATTAATGGTTTGGAGTCTCATGATGGTTATCTGGCAGCCAGAAGCATGCTGCAAAAAAAACAAAGGCCAACCGCCCTCATTAGTGCCAGTTATGATTTAACAAGGGGAATTTTACGTGCTGTCAATGAAGCAGGGCTTAATATTCCAAAAGATATCTCTATCGTTTCCTACGACAATATCCCCCAGATGCAAAACCTCGTTGTTCCTGTTACCATTGTCGGAGTGGAATTAACTGATATAACAAAGAAAGTGACAGAAATTTTGCTGCAAATGATTGAATCTAAGGAAGTTCCAAGCGCCATTTATTTAGAACCGGAGCTCGTGGTAAGGAAATCAAGTGCCCCTCCTAAAGACGTCTTGTAATTAGCAGCATGAGTTATATGATTCATGCTGCATTTCCTTTTAAAAAAGTTTAATTGGAGTTGCAATGTTGAAAAAAAAATAAAAATAAGTTATATTCAACTATAACAACGTTGTTATTTGTGATAATTTTAACTTAATAAGGAGATGATGATTTTGAGTCGCTTCCACAGAGCTCGTTATGTTGAAGGCTACCAAGACATTATTCCTGAAGAAGGCATCCTATTGAAATATTTAGCCTTTGGAAAAATCTCACTTAAACAAGGGCAGAATTATTCGAGTCAAACTGGCAATTATGAAACAGTCCTTGTAATAATGACCGGGACGGCAACTATTGTTTCTGAAAATAAGAAATGGGAGCATTTAGGCGGCAGAAATACTGTTTTTGATGGGAAAGGAACAGCAGTCTATGTGCCATGTCAATCCGAATATAAAGTGTATGCGGAATCCGATGTACACATCGCAGTTTGCAAAGCCAAAGCGGAAGAAAAGTTCGAACCTTTTGTCGTTACACCTGACGAGATAGTGATCCATCACCGTGGGAAGGAGACTTGGCAACGGGAAGTTCATGATATTATCGCCGATAACGCTGACGGTCGTGTACAGCGAATTGTCTTGGGGGAAACCTTTAATCATCCAGGACACTGGTCTGGATACCCCCCCCATAAACATGACGGTGAGTTTTTTCCCGAGGAACCTAATTTAGAAGAAGTATATCATTTTCAAGTAAATCCTGAGCAAGGATTCGGTGTACAATTACACTATACCAAAGATGGAAGTATAGATAATGCTTATATTGTACGCCAAGGAGATACCTTTGCCATTGATAAAGGCTACCACCCTGTGGCAGCAGCAGGTGGTTATCAGGTGTATTATCTGTGGTTTATGGCGGGTAATACCGGACGAACATTAAATCCCTATGAAGATGCCGATCATAAATGGCTACATCATAAAAAATAACATTGATCAATTATTTAACTGAATCCATTTCATCCGTTGACCCCAACAGTCTCAAAGAATTTTAGGAATGAAAAAAGGAGTACCTCCCCAAATCTCGAATAAAGTAATTGAGCAATAAAACTCTAGAGATTGGGGGATGACTCCTTATGTTTTGATTTACATCTCAATGTCTATCTTTTATAACTGCTAAAAATTGTTTCATAAACTCAGGCAAGTCTCTCCACGTTTGGCCAGATACCAGATTTCCATCTCTATAAACCAGCTCATTGATAAATTCTGCCCCTGCTTGCTCTACTTCATAACGGCATGTTGGAACAGCAGTCATCTTTCTCTGTGTCAAAAGTTCCTTTAATTCTGGAACCAGGAAAACGATGGCTCCGTGACAAATAACGCCTATAGGTTTATTTTCCCTTAAAAAATGTCCGACAATATGTGGAGTCTCCGGTTTTGTACGAATATGTTCAGGAGCTCTTCCGCCAGGGATCATGAGTGCATCATAATCTTCAGGATTCACGTCGCTAAATTTTTTCTGCGCAGGAACTCGATAGGCTAACCTTTCGGTTGAAATCTCCATAATGCCAGGCTGTCTGTCATGTACAACAGTTTGTACCTCATCTTTGTTTGGTACTGCGACTGTTACCTCAAAACCTTCTTCTCTAAAACGATATAACGGATAAATCACTTCCAGTGTCTCTGCAGCGTCTCCCGTTAAGATGAGAACCTTTTTACTCATCACTATCATCACCTTCCCTTTTGCTTGTTATTTTTAACCTTTTTGATTGTGTTCACAAACTGGCTGGCTAGATCAGTCAGCTGATCGTACGCTTTTTGATTGATGAGATCAGGTTTTAACAGGGCGCCCCCTACACCTACAGCCACAGCCCCGTTTTCAATAAATGCGGGGATGTTGTCCAGGTTCACACCGCCTGTGGGCATGAGCCGGATATGGGGTAGCGGCCCCCGCAGTTCTTTAAAATAACCAGGCCCCAACACAGAGGCTGGGAACACTTTGATCAAATCCGCCCCACTGCGATGGGCCTGAACAATTTCAGTGGGCGTCATGGCTCCCGGAATAGAAATTCTGTTGTGCTTAACAGTTTCTGCTACAACATCGTGGTCATAATGGGGAGAGAATACAAAGTCAACGCCGCAATCAACCGCCTGTTTGGTCTGTTCTACTGTCAGCACTGTGCCCGCTCCAACGAGAACTTTATCTCCAAATCTGCCTTTCAAGCTTTCAATCATCTGTGGAGCATCTTCAGAATCAAAAGTAATTTCAAGGGCTTTGACTCCGCCGTCTACCAGGGCTTGGGCAATGGCCTCCACTTCAGCAGAGGGCGGCCGACGAACAACAACCACAAGACCACTGTCCAACAACTGTCGTAACACCTGTTCTTTTTCCATCCTTATCCTCTCCCTTGTTTAAATATAGACTAAATTTAACGTACAACGTCCTGTCTAGTGCCATTGTCCTCTAGTTTCTGCTGTACCTCAGCCCAATAAGGCAGTCCTTCCACATCACCGCTGACTCCCACCACTATGGCGCCTATCGCATTGCCCAAACGTACAGCCTCTTGGATCGTCCAACCACGAAGCAATCCGCTCATAACCCCTGCGGCAAATCCGTCACCAGCACCGACAGGATCAACGACTTCCTCAACCGTAAAGCCTGGAACGTAACCTTTTTCTTGACTGTTAGTGTAATAGGCACCCTTTGCGCCCAGTTTAACAACAAAAGTTTGCTGTTCATGGGCACGCAGAGCGTCCACAATTTTTTCAGGTTGTGTTTCTCCGGTTATGAGCTGCCCCTCTTCTACGCCGGGTAAAACAATGTCGGCCTGACGAATCAAATCGAGCAGCACAGGCTTGGCTTCTTCTATGGACCATAACTTAAGACGAATGTTGGGGTCAAACACAATTTTGACTCCCTTCGCCTTTGCTACCTCTATCGCTTTATACACAGCTTCCTTGGCCGATTGACTGAGCGCTGGGGTAATCCCAGACAGATGCAGCATTTTGGCCGATCCGATGTACGTTTCATCAAGTTCGTCCGCTCGCAGTAAACTTGCTGCTGAACCTTTGCGGTAATAGTATACATTGATGTTTTTTGGAGTTAATTTTTCCTTAAAAAATACCGCAGTGGGGGCTTGATCTGTATAAATGCACCGACTGGTATCCACCCCTTCCCCTCTGATAAATTTCTCAATGTAACGCCCAAACGGGTCATTACCCAACTTGCTGAACCAGCCCACCTGATGTCCCAATCGCGCCAAACCAATAGCTACATTGGACTCGGCACCGCCAATCTGTTTGTAAAACTGATGGGTATACTCAAGCGGTACTAACCGGTCTGAACTAAATAGCACCATGGTTTCACCGAATGTAGCAACGTCTAATGTCATTACCAGTCCACCTCGATCTTCACTGTCTTCTGCTTGCAGCTGATATTTAGCTTCATTTACTGTAATAAAGTTTATTGTTTCTTATTTTCCGATAATCAGAACGATGTTCCGATAAATTGATAAAAGAAAAAACGCTTACAACGATACATATTATTTTACAGTAATCTATTCTGAAAAATCAAGACACATTGTATCTACAACAGTGGCACAGCCACCCGTATCCGTGTCTTCTGATTTGTCTTTTATTTCTCATGTTTCAGCTAAAAAGTGACAAAATCATCTAGTTTAATAACTGGACCAGCCACGTGGACAACCAAGGGACATAACTAATGATCAAAACATTTATGATCATAACAAGCAAAAACGGGATAATAGCTTTTGTAATTTCAATTAAGCTGATATTGGCAATTTGACATGAAATAAAGAGATTAACGCCTAATGGTGGTGTACACATTCCAATCGCTAAATTAACAATCATAATAATCCCAAAGTGTACAGGATCAATGCCCATATGCATGGCAACAGGCATTAGCAACGGAGCCAATAGAATGATAGATACGGACGTCTCAATAAACATACCGATAAACAACAGTAAAGCATTGATGATTAATAAAAAGATAATTGGCGAATCTGAAATACCGGCAAAAAATGAAGCGGCCATTTGCGGTACACCTTCACGGCTTAGGATCCATCCAAACAAGCCAGCATTAGCAATGATAAACATAATAATGGAAGACATAACAACAGAACGGCTGAGCAGCTGAATGACTTCTTTCCACTTAATTTCCTTGTATACAAATACGCCAACGATGAACGCGTAAGCAACAGCAACGGCCCCTGCCTCAGTGGGTGTAAACACACCACCATAAATACCACCCAAAATGATAACAGGCATAATCAAGGGTAACAAAGCTTCCTTAAACGCTTTTTTACGATCAGCCCAAGTGATATTTGTATCTCCCTTATATCCTCTCTTCTTGGCGATGATATAGACCGTTAAAAGCAATGAGATTCCAATAAATATGCCCGGGATAATTCCGGCAATAAACATGTCCCTAATGGAGGTTTCTGTCGTTACCCCATAAAGGATCATTGGAATGCTAGGAGGAATAATAACCCCTAATTCACCTGATATGGATTGAATCCCACCGGAAAAATTCTTATGATAACCACGTTTAATCATAGCAGGTATCAAGATAGAACCGATAGCCGCCACTGTTGCGGCACTTGAGCCTGATACAGCTGCAAAAAACATGGAAGTCACCACCGCAACAAGCGCCAGTCCTCCCGTCATGTGACCAGTTAACGCATTTGCAAAGTTGATCAGCCTTTGAGATATTCCACCGGCTTCCATTAATGTCCCAGCTAAAATGAAAAAAGGAATGGCCATCAACGGAAACAGATCAACGGAGGTGAACAATCGTTGAGCAACGATAATCAATGGTATAGTTCCGTCCCACCATATGGCGATCGTGGAGGCAAATCCGAGACTGATTGCAACAGGCACACCTATAAAGAAGAGTGCAAACATAGCGATAACCAACAATAAGGCCATTAACTTTCAGCCTCCCCTTCTTCTACCGTATATAATTCAATAATAACAGCGATTCCATTAATGATTAGCAATACAGCCCCAATAGGTATTGCGGCATAAGCAACAGACATCGGCAGTTGCATGGCCGCTGAAACTTGATTATGGACACGCTCCATAACTTCCAAACCTTTGATAAGAACAATAATAAAAAAAACAATTCCAATACCATTAGCAACCGTTTTTATCAATCGTCTAGTGTTCTTGGAAACACTCTCAGCGATCACTTCAATGGCGATTAATTTTTGGTGGCGCAGAGCGACAGCCGCCCCAAAAAACACTGTATAAATCATAAGGAAACGTGCTAATTCTTCTGACCAAGGCAATGGTAATCCTAAGAAAAAACGCGAGAAAACTTGAAAGAAGATAACAACGGACATGATACCCAGAAAAAGACCCATGATGATCGTTAAGTATTTGTTAAATATATCAATGTAGCGTAAAACGACCCGCATAATCTCCTCTCCTTCATCACTTCAGAAGAGAGAGGGGATATTCCCCTCTCAAATATGTGTTATTCAGTCGCTATAATACGATCTAAGATATCACCATATTCATCGGCATATTTTTCGTATACCGGCTGTGCTGCTTCAAAAAATGCCTCAAAATCGTATTCGTCTGCCTGGATGATTTCCATACCATTTTCTTCAGCAATTTTTAGGTACTCTTGCTCCTGTTGATAAATAAATTCGCGTTCAAAGTCACGCATCTCTTCAGCTGCCTTTGTAATGACATCTTGAAGTTCAGGGGAGAAGCTGTCAAATAGATCTTTATTGATAATCAGTGGTGCAGGGCTGTAGAAGTGACCGGTAAGTGTTAAATAATCCTGCACTTCATAGAATTTGTTAGGAATAATAACAGACAATGGGTTTTCTTGAGCATCGACGACCCCTTGCTGCAGGGCTGTAAACAATTCAGTGAATGCCATCGGTGTTGGATCAGCTCCAAATTGACGGAAAGAATCCAAATGGATTTTGTTCTCCATCGTACGAATTTTAACTCCTTTTAAGTCATCAGGTGTTTTAATCGGATGTGTACTGTTTGTAATGTTACGGAATCCATTCTCAGCCCAAACGAGCACTTTTAATCCGGCACTTTCTAACTGTTGGTTAACTTCTTCACCAATTTCTCCGTCAAGAACTTTATAAGCATGTTCACGATCTCTGAAAAGGAATGGGAAATCAAAAGCATTAGATTTAGAAGCAAAATTTCCAACGGGACCGGTTGATGTGAAGACCATATCTACTGTACCAAGTTGCACAGCTTCAATCATTTCACGTTCGCCACCTAACACACCGTTAGGATGAATCTCGATTGTGACTTGGCCATCTGTTGCTTCTTCTACTAGCTCTTTAAATTTCAAGGCCCCTTGATGATAGTGGGAATTTTCTGAATCCGAAGTAGCGTGGCCTAAAGCGATGGTTCTGCTTTCAAAAGTTGGTTTAGTTGCATCATCATTGGTATTTTCACTTTGTTGTTCAGTGGCATCACTTCCGGAAGGTGCTGCTGTTTCGGTATTGCCTCCACACGCTGCTAATACCCCTAAAATCAGCATAAAAACTAGTAACATGCCTAATGCTTTTTTCATCTTTTTCCCCCTCTATTTTTGTTTTTGATATTATCCTGATTTTTTAATTACGGCTTTACTATGCCATCACCTCCTTTATAGCGTCTCTTATATAACATATCTTAAAAAAATTTAAGCGCTTTCAATATTTGAATTTTGAAAGTTTGACAATACAGAATAATATTCTAATAAATAAGGTTATTTATTTTTACTAGAAACAATATCGAGAAGTTATGTTTAAACCTCTGGGTTTAACTTGAGAACTGTTTATCCGCATGTATTTTATTTATATATCTATTATTTTGATTATATTATTTTTTTAGTCAAAATATAATGCTTATGAACTAGATTGTCAAGATAAAGTTGTCATTTTTTATAGTTCCTCTTAAAATGAGTGGAAGCAGGATGGAGAAGTTGCTCCATCCTGCTTCCCAATTTTCTGACTTGATCGTGTGTCATTATAATATGACCTTTGCAAAGTGAGTATTTTCGTTCACAGCAAAGCAGCTAAATTGACATGCGCCGGGGTAAGGCAATTTTTTGCTTTTGCGTCAGCTCAGCATCAACAGTTAACAGATCCATCTTTTCCCAACTCACAAAGGTGTCCTCCCAGATCACATGGCAGGAATGGCTATTCATACCCAATACAACCCCTCGTGCCCCATCCAAAGCAAAGATCACACAGTCACCTATTTTAAACAACCTGTTCACCCCAATCGAAAGACGATCCCATGGCCGCCTTTGGGATATTCCCACTTAATATTTTGATAGGGACAGCCGATGCGGCAGCTGCCGCATTCATGACACCCTTCATAGCCCACATGCATGCGGATCTCTTCCCACTTGTACACATCTGCCGGGCAAAAAATCGTGCAGATTTTGTCCGGACATTTGGTCATACAGATCTCCGGGTCAAGGACATGCAAATGGGATTTGGTGTCCGCATTAAAGCGGACCAGATACTGCTTCTCTTCAATCGTTTGCCCTTTGGCCGTCTCGCCTGCTCCCGCCGAAGACAATTTTTTGGCCGCTTCAGCCATCATTTCATCACCCTCCAGGCCCGGATCACATCCCGGGCAAGTTTCATTTTCTCACCTGCTGAGCCAATATCCCGCCAGATTTTTTTCTGCTTTTCCCATTTGGACAGGCCATCAACGGTAAACATTTGGCTGGCAGCCCGGTTCAACATGGGAATATAGCGTTCGAAATATTGAGGAAATTTATCAAAGTGATGAGTGGCATCTTTATATTTTTTCATGTCCTGTCCCACAAAACTTTCCATCAGCTTGACACGATAATGGTCCAGCATGTTTTCAGAGAAATCATTATACTCTTTGGCCATGATGATGGTCTCCGCAGCTAGGCGTCCAGAGGTCATGGCCAGGTTGGAGCCTTCCCGGTGGATGGCATTGACCAACTGTGCCGCATCCCCGGCAACCAGTACCCCGTGCCCAACCACCTTGGGCATGGAACGGTAGCCTCCCTCAGGGATCAGGTGGGCCAAATATTCCACAGGCTCACTGCCCTGGATGTAGGGGCGGATCATGGGATGATTTTTAACATATTCTAACAACTCGTATGGTTTTATCTTATGTTTGATCAGGCCGGAAAGTAACGTGCCAACGCCTATGCTTAAAGTATCTTTGTTGGTATACAGAAAACCAGTGCCCAAAATGCCCTTGGTGGCATCGCCAAACAGCTCAATGGTGCATCCCTGATTGGGTTCAAGATTAAAGCGGTCCTCGATCACCTTTTTATCCAGTTTTAAAATTTCCATCGTAGCCAGTGCCACTTCATCGGGACGCCACTCTTTATGAAAACCAAGCTGTTTGGCTAAGAGGGAGTTGACTCCGTCTGCCAGCACCACCACATCGGCATACACATCACCGTCGGGGCGGTCCGTTCTGATACCAACCACCCGCCCGTCTTCAACAATACATTCTAAGGCCACTGTTTCACAGACCAGCAAGGCCCCTTGTTCCACCGCTTTTTGGGCGAACCACTGGTCAAATTTGGCTCTCAGCACAGTAAAATTGTTGAATGGTTCCTGCGCCCACTCCAGCCCTTTGTAACTAAAGGTAAGTGCCGATTCTTTATCCATCATCATAAACCGTTGCTCCACAATAGGACGTTCAAGGGGGGCTTCTTTGTAAAACTCAGGGATAATATCTTCCATCATTTTGCGGTATAAGACACCGCCCATCACGTTTTTAGAGCCCGGGTACTCCCCTCTCTCCAAAAGCAAGACGTTCACCCCTGCTTTGGCCAGTTCATAGGCACAAGACGTTCCTGCTGGACCGGCACCCACGACAATGCAATCAAATTTTTCAGGCATGGCGAACCTCCTCTTCTGTTACGGCTGCTTCATTCAGATGAGCCAGGGCTTGCTTAAAGTGTTCGATTAATAAGGGCACGATCTCAAATGCATCTCCCACAATGCCGTAATGACACGCTTGGAAAATAGGCGCATGGGGATCTTTGTTAATAGCAATAATTAATCCCGAATTTTGCATACCGACCAGGTGTTGGATAGCACCGGAGATACCGATGGCAAAATAGATTTTAGGGGTGACCGTCACTCCTGTCTGCCCTACTTGATGATGATGGTCAATCCAGCCTGCTTCCACCACATCCCTACTGGCTCCCACTGCCCCGCCCAGCACATCGGCCAGCTGGTGGATCAACTGAAACCCTTCCTTGCTTTCCAATCCCTTTCCGCCGGCAACAACAATATCTGCTTCGTCAATGCGCACTTTTTTGGTGGTTTCCCGTACAATCTCCAGTACTTTGGTGCGCACATCTTCTTCCCTTAGCCATATACGTTCTTCCACCACTTTGCCTGTACGGCCGGGCTCCCGCTTCAGGGCTTTCATCACTTTAGGACGGACTGTGGCCATTTGGGGGCGGTATTTTTTACACAAGATAGTGGCCATAATATTGCCCCCAAAAGCAGGTCGGCTGGCCAAAAGCAAGCCTGTATCTTCCTCGATGTCCAGCATGGTCGTATCGGCGGTCAGGCCTGTCGGCAAATCAGTGGCTACGGCACTGGCCAAATCTTTGCCGGTAGGAGTCGCTCCGTACAGTATCACTTCGGGTTTATGCTTCTGACAACAGTCCAACAAGGCGTACATATATGGTTCTGTCCGGTAATGCTCAAAAATAGGATCATCGTAAACATAGACCGTATCAGCTCCATACTCAAATACGGTCTGCGACAAATGTTTGACTCTGTTTCCAATTAACACGCCAGCCAGTTCCACCCCCCGTTTGTCGGCTAGTTGTCTTCCTGCGCCCAACAGCTCCAAAGAAACGGGGGCAATCACACCTTCTTGCTCTTCAATATAGACCCAAATCCCTTTGTAATCCTCAAAATTCATTGCACTCCCCCCTTGCCTTGGAACAATTCTTTCTTTTCCAGCACAATGCCAATTAACTGCTTCACCTGCTCTTCCGGTATTCCTTCCAGCAGTTTTCCGCCTTCTGGCTTGGGCGGGGCCCACACTTTGGCCACAATAGTAGGTGATCCTTTCAAGCCTAATTGTTTACGATCTACATCCTCCAGATCGTTCACGGACCAAATATGGGGCTGGTAGCGGGCTGCTTTAATCATGTTGGGTAAAGGTGCAAAGGAAACTTCATTGATCTCTTTTTCAACGGCAAACAAGCAGGGCAGGGTGGATTGTACTACTTCATACCCGTCTTCCAGTTTGCGGTGAACAATAGCGTAGCCTTGTTCCTTGTTGATTTCCACGATTTTTTTCACACTGGTAAGCGGTGGAATATCCAAACGCCGGGCAATGCCTGGCCCCACCTGACCCGTATCCCCGTCAATGGTCATTTTGCCGCAAATGATCAGGTCAATGGGTTTGATTGTGGCTATTTTGTTGAGCGCCTTGGTCAAGGCATAACTGGTGGCCAATGTATCTGCCCCGGCAAAGGCCCGGTCAGAAATCATATAGCCCTCATCTGCGCCCAGTTCAATACACTTCTTGATCGCTTTCACAGCTGGCGGTGGACCCATGGTTAGCACCGATACCGTCCCACCATACCTTTTTTTAAGTCTGACGGCTTCTTCCACCGCATGGGCATCATACGGGTTCAAAATGGCAGGTGCACTGGCCCGGTCCATAGTATTAGTTTTGGGATTCATCTTAATCACTTTTGTGTCCGGAACCTGTTTGATACAGGCCACAACATGCAGCATATCATCACTCTCCTCTCCTCAACGTCTTGTTCTGAATCAAGCTGAATCTCAATTTTATGTTAATTAATAATATTTTAACACATCTAATCATTTTACAAAACCGGGTGAATCAGCGCGGATTGCACTACGTCAAGCTTATTGGTTTAATGGAGGCTAATCCGCACTGTTAAGGAAGTGTACATGAACAACTATAGGGCTAAGGGGAGAAAAACTAACGCATACTGGCGTGGTTTGTTAAGGGGATTAAATTTGCATTTTACTAATCTCTTTGGTAACCCAATTCTGACGATATCTGGGCAGCGGCTTTTTTCATGCTATCGACCACTTCAGGGAGTACCTTGTTACTGAGACGCATTGTAGGACCTGAGATACTAATGGCAGCTACGATGGAACCCGTATTATTGCGCACAGGAACAGCGATACACCGCAATCCAATCTCTAACTCTTCATCATCCATGCCATACCCTAACTCTCTTACGCGTCTAATTTCTTCCAATAATTCATCTGCATTCTTAATTGTATTCTTGGTATGCATAATATAGTTCTGGTTTTGAGCAATCTCCTTAAGCTCCCATTCCGGTTTTTCTGAAACTAAAACCTTTCCCACTGCCGTACAATAAATGGGAGCCCGTTTACTGATTCGAGAATACATGCCGATGGCCAGGTGGCCTTCAATTTTATCAATATAGATGGCTTCTCCACCCTCCAAAATCACTAGGTGGGTACTCTCACCGTATTTATTAGCAATTTTTTGTAAATGGGGATTAGCAATTTTACGGAGATCTAGCGCGTGCAATACTCTGTCGCTCTTTTCCAAAAATTTAAGTCCAAGGCGATACTTTCCTGTTTCTGGATTTTGGGAAATATAACCATGATAAGCAAGGGTACGTAACAAACCATGAACAGTACTTTTGTGCAAATTAAGCGTTTTGCTGATCTCTGTTAATTTTAATTCAGGCTGCTGATCAGTAAATAAATCGAGAATTCGTAATGCCCGGTCAACTGCATTAATGAGTCCTTTTGTTTCTTTCACTTTAAACACCCTCTAACACTAAATAATATCCTTTTACAAGATCAAACAAACTAATGGCATACACATTTACGTCTTCATGTGTCAACTCAGTCAAATCATTTGTTTTACATTATAAAACTATTGTACATCATTTGTGAATTAGGAACAACCCAAAGTAAAAATCATTCCTAAATTACCAGTACGTCATATCCGATGTGAAAAAAGAGCCTCTCCGCGAACCCAATTCACGAAGAGGTCTTAAGAAGAGATGTCCTAGCTTTACCCTTGATTAATGATCATTCTAACGACAAATGGAAACAGTTTTAATGGAAGTGTAAAATTCAATGGCAGCACGCCCTTGTTCACGGGAATGTGAACTGGATTCCTTCATGCCGCCAAATGGCGCTTGGGGCTCCACGCCAGCTGTTTCACCATTGATACGAACCATACCGGCATCGATTTCGTCTATAAATGACAGAGCTTTATTAACGTTAGTGGTAAACAGAGAAGCACTGAGTCCAAAACGGACGTCGTTAGCAATTTCAAAAGCTTCCTCTAAACTGTCCACTGGAATAAGCACCAGGACCGGACCAAAGATCTCTTCCTGAGCAATTTCCGCTTTTGGAGAGACGCTTTCGAACACGGTTGGTTGTATAAAGTAACCGTTCTTGTACTGCTCACCTTCTGGCACTTCCCCGCCGAAAAGAATCTTGCCGCCTTCACTTTTGCCTTTTTCAATCATCGTGAGAATGGTATCAAGCTGGTTTTTGTTGGCTACAGGCCCCATCCAAACGCCATCTTGCAAACCGTCTCCAATGGTAATCTTTTGAACTTCATCAAGCAGTTTAGTTTTAAATTGCTCATAAATGTTGCGATGGATCAAAGCCCGGCTCGTTGCCGTACACTTCTGTCCCGTAGACTTCATGGCACCATTGATGACTTGTGTGACTGCCAAATCCAAATCACACTCTTCATCGACGATGGCAGGATTTTTCCCTCCCATTTCCAGCTGATATTTCACGCCCCGGGCAGCAGCAGTTTGGGCGATATAACGGCCCGTTGAGTTAGAACCAGTGAAGGAGATACCATGGATATCATTATGTTCAATAATGGCATTGCCCACACGAGATCCGCTTCCAGTGACAAAATTAAGCACTCCTTTTGGTAAGCCAGCCTGTGCGAAGACCTCAACCACTTTTGCTGCTGTTACTCCTGTGTCACTGGCTGGCTTAAAGACAACGGTATTGCCGTAAATGAGAGCAGGGGCAATCTTCCAAATCGGAATGGCCACTGGGAAGTTCCACGGGGTAATGATACCAACAACGCCCAAGGGGACGCGGGTTGTATAAATATGAGTTTTCCCATCCATTGACGGGATGACATCCCCTACTTTGCGCAAGCCTTCCCCAGCATAATAGCGCAACAGGTGAACACCACGCATCGTTTCTCCTCTTGCCTCTGGGAGCGTTTTTCCCATTTCCCGGGTCATGGTTTCGGCAATTTCTTCTAGGCGATTTTCCAAAATGTCAGCTGCTTTATACAAAATATTGCCTCGTTCGGCACCAGACATTTTTTTCCATGTTCTCTGAGCTGCTTTAGCCGCCTGAACAGCTTCTTGAACATCGTCTGCAGTTGAAGCTTGGATTTCCCCAACGACCTCATTAACGTTAGCCGGGTTGATGCTCTTGATGGTTTGACCGGATGCAGAAGCTTTCCATTCTCCGTTGATGTAATTGAGATAAGTTTGTGTCATAAATACCCACTCCTTTTCCACCATTGTGATTTTTTATATGAAGTTAAGATTTTTGTACTCCTGTCCGTGTCGCCAGAGCAACAGGATTGGACAAGGTTCCCACACCGGACACCTCAATTTCGATGAGATCTCCTTCCTGCAGGGTAAATTCGTCAGGAGGAACAATACAAGTACCAGTTAAGAGAACTGTACCGTCGAAGACCTTATTGTCCCGACAGAGATAGTCAATGAGATCATGAAATTTGCGCTTTAACTGGGAGGTATTAGCACTGCCTTCAAAGATGAGCTTTTCTTCTCTGTAAATACGACACACAATGTCCATATTATAAGGGTTATCCACCGTCTCAGCTAAACGGATCGTCGGACCGAATGAGCATGAGTTGCGCCAAACTTTAGCTTGAGGCAGATAGAGAGGATTTTCTCCTTCGATGTCACGGCTGCTCATGTCATTACCGGCAGTATATCCGATGATCTCACCTGATCCATTAATAACCAAACCGACCTCAGGTTCTGGCACTTGCCACTCTGAATCAGAACGGATGCAAACTGGTTGATGAGGGTGAACAGTCCGGGCTGACGTGGACTTGAAGAAAATTTCCGGACGTTCGGCTTCATAAACCTTATCGTAGAACGTAAGTCCTTCGGGCTTTTCTTTCATTTCTATATTTCTTGCATCCCGGCTCCGCTCGTATGTCACCCCGCAAGCCCACACTTCAGGTGCATCAACAGGAGTTAACAATTCAACGTTCTGCAGACGGTAAACTTTTGCCTGCTGCCTATAGTTTAATGAGGAAATCAATTGAGAAGGGGTCTGACCGACATTTTTGGCATGCTGAGCCAGGGTGACAATGTCCCGGCATGCTTCGGGATGAAGACTAGTGATCTCATAGATCTCTTCCCCTTCTAAGACACCCAAAACTGCTGTTCCTTGTTCATCTAAAAAGCGAACGATATTCATATTCATCCTCCCTCTGAATAGGCCCTATACTGCCCATCACTCGTTGATGTACGATAATATAAAACTCTGTTTTTATTTTTGTTCACATTTATTATAACATATTTTTTGAAAATGGCGTGTAATTAAAGCAACTTTTTCAATATTAATTCTCTTAACCGCATTTTACGGCTCAGCCATTATTATTGTACTGACAACTCGCCGTTATCTGGCCATTAAACCGCCGTCAACAATCATATTGCTTCCAGTGACAAAAGAGGCCTCGTCTGAAGCGAGGAAACAGACCGCATTGGCAATCTCCTCAGGAGTGCCCATACGACCAATCGGTTGACGGGCTTCCATCGCTTTTCGTGCCGATTCGGGGTCAGGATTGTTGCTTAAAATCTTGCCAATCCATGGCGATTCTACCGTTCCTGGTGAAACGGCGACTGCCCGGATCCCTTTTTCGGCATAATCAATGGCCACTGATTTAGTTAAGGCTATCACGGCCCCTTTAGAAGCACAATATACAGCCCGGTTATACACACCCACTTCACCAGCAACCGAGGCAATATTAACGATAACTCCTTTTCCTTGCTCTTCCATGATGGGAACCACAAACTTGCAGCCCAAAAAAACACCTCTTGCATTTACAGCCATGACCCGATCCCAATCTTCAACGGTTGTTTCAGCCACTGGAGCTGCTACTCCAATACCGGCATTGTTCACCAAGATATCAATGCGGCCAAACTGGGATTTGGTCCAGGAGATTAGCCGCTCTATCTGTTTCTCTTGTGCGACATCAACCTGATAGGCCTTACTTTGAGGCGAAGTATCCTTAATAAGGGCATAGGTTTGCTCTGCCGCTTCCAAGTTAGCGTCAGCGATAACCACGTGGGCCCCTTCTTGAGCGAACCGAACGGCGATAGCCTGGCCGATACCAGATCCTGCTCCTGTAACAACAGAGACTTTATCGGACAGCTTCATTTTTTTTCACTCCCCATGTATATCTCTAATCCCAAGCATTCATCTGTACTAGTTTAATAGAATTAAATGGACTAGGATGGAGAAACCTCTCCACCCTACCCCTAAATCAATTCAATCGCATATGGTTAGCTATGCTTTTCGATCTCAGCCATAAATTCTTCAACGATGTCGCGGCTGATGTTATCAGCATGTTTGTCAATGACAGGCATAACCGCTTCCCGGAAACGTGCCCGTTCTTCATCACTGATTTCTGTAAAGGTCATCAATTCTTTCAGTTTTTCTTTACTTTGTTCAGCCACTTCGCGGGTACGTTCACGATTAAACAGTCGGGCTTCAAGGGCAGTTTCCCGGATAAGCTCCTGTTGCTCAGGTGATAATGTATCCCAGATAGGTTTACTGAATAAGAATACGAAAGGTGTGTAGACATGGTTGGTGTCTGAAATGTAATCCTGTACTTCAGGATAACCTTCTAACTCAATCGTTGGATAAGGATTTTCCTGGCCATCAACAGTACCTTGTTGCATGGCGGTAAACAATTCAGCAAAGGACATCGGAGTCGGGTTAGCCCCCAGTTCTGACCAGGCATCTAAATGGATTTGATTTTCCATGGTACGGATAACTAAACCTTTAAGATCTTCTACTTTTTCAACAGGTCTAACACTGTTCGTCAGATTTCTGAATCCGTTTTCGTACCAAGCCAGACCGATTAGGTCCTGTTCCTCAAGCAGGGCGAGCATTTTATCTCCGAACGGACCGTCCAGTACAGCATCAGCCACTTCTTCTGAAGGAATCATGAAAGGCAGATCAAAGACCCCATACTCAGGAACGAAATTAACCAAAGGTGAAGTGGATGGGATAGTAATGGCTAAGTCTCCCATTTGGAGCATCTCAGTGGCCACCCGGTCGTCCCCGATCTGAGCGGAATGGTACACTTCAACGACAAAATCATCGGTTTTTTCTTCTAGTAATTCTTTAAAATGGAGAGCAGATTCATAAAGTGGATGGTGGTTGTTAATCCCTAAACTGATCCTTAACACCATGGCATCGCCATTGCCACTTTCCTCTCCTTGGGATGCGTCACCATCGCTGCCGGTCCCTCCCGTATCCTCACTGGAGCCGCAAGCAGCCAGGACAGAGATCACCATGGTTAAGGACAATAACAAAAGCAGCCATTTCTTTTTTGTCAACACATACATTTCCCCCTTTTATTGTTTTTTTAGATGACAGATTCAAGTTTCAAGAGTTGAAGAAAACTCCAACAAAACACACTGTACTAACCTTGACATGTTTGTCTATTTATACGTCTTATACGTCTTTTCAGTCACCCCCTTTGCGGATCAGACATTTTTTTATTTTCCAAGGCTGACCAGAAAGAGGGATATATCCGGAAGATAAGTGATGAGTAGTAAACTTATCACCATGGCAATAAAGAACGGGATAACGGCCCTGGAAATAGTTAGTACAGGCAGACCTGATATTCCTTGTCCCACAAAGAGATTGACACCCAATGGAGGGGTGATAAAGCCAATGGCCAGGTTAACCACCATTATGATGCCAAAATGGACAGGATCAACGCCTAACTGCACTGCAATGGGAGCAAGAATTGGCGTTAGTATAATAATGGCGGCAGATGTATCCATAAAGCAGCCAACCACCAAGAGCAACACATTGATAAATAAAAGGACGATAATCGGATTTTCAGAAATACTCATAATCATATCGGCAACTTGATTCGGGATCTGCTCGACCGTCAACAGTCGTCCGAAAGTAGAGGCCACACCCACAATAATCAGAATTGTGGCGGTTGTTAGCGCTGCCTCTCTAAATACCGCTGGCAAATCTTTTATTTTTAATTCTCGATGAAGCAACATACCGATTAAAAGGGATGCTACCACAGCGATCACTGCTGCTTCGGTCGGGGTAAAAATACCTCCGTAGATTCCTCCCAAGATAAGCACAGGAATCATCAGAGCCCATTTGCCATTCCATAAAGCCTTAAAGAAATCTAAAATTGTAACCTTGTCTTGTCGGCCACGATAGCCTTTTTTCTTCGAGTAAATGTAAGCCCAGATCATCAGGGCAATCCCGATTAAAATACCGGGGATGATTCCCGCGATAAACAAATTTCCGATCGAAGTGGAAGAGGAGACACCGTATAAGACCATGGGAATACTGGGGGGTATAATGACCCCGATAGACCCGGCTGCCGCCACTGTTGCAGTAGCAAACTTTTTGTCATAACCTTGTTGCACCATGGCCGGAATCATAATCCCACCAATGGCAGCGACGGTAGCGGGCGAAGAACCTGATATGGCAGCAAAAAACATACAGGTCACGACTGTGGCCATGGCGAAGCCACCGGTGAAGCGCCCCACCATCACATTAGCCAAGTCAAAAAGTCGATTGGAAATACCGCCTTTGGACATGATTTCCCCCGCCAGAATAAAGAAGGGCACAGCCATTAAGGGGAATGAATCTGTTCCGGTGATCAAACCTTGCGCTAAAAAGCTGAGGGACATGGTACCGGAAAACATTAGTGTTATCATGGTGGAAAGTCCCAGGGCAATACCAACAGGAACCGTCAAGAGCAGCAAAATAAATAAGGTGCCAAAGAGAATCAGCGTGGTCATCCTTCTCCTCCCTTAAACCTGTTTACACTTAACTTTGTTTTATCTGTTCCTCAAATTCTTCTTCTACGTCTTCCAGGTCCCCTGCCAGCAAACGTCTAAATTGTTTGATGAGATGTTGAATAAGACGAACCGAGGTTAATGCCATTCCAACCGGCCCTGCCGCATAAACATAACCCATGGGTAAACCCAGCCCCGCAGAGGTTTGGCCCCTGTCAAAAATATACATCATCACTTGATAGCCATAAAAAACCATAAACACGGCAAAGAATAAAAACAGCATATTCGCTATAATATTGAGAATCACCTTTCCTCTGGCACTAAGTACCATAGACAATGCATCTACTGAAATGTGACGCTGTCGTTTAACTCCGTAACTGATGCCGATGTAGATCAGCCAGATAAACAAGTAGCGTGCCAGTTCTTCAGACCAGCGTGAGGAATCACCCATTACGTAACGCATAAACACCTGATAAAAAACGATAACAACGGCAATGACACTTAAAAGGATCAACATATACTCTTCCAAATGTTCATCGAGCCAGCGCAAGACCTTCACATCGATCTTTCCCTTCAAAATAAGATCTTTAAGCAAGGAGATTATAAGCTCTTAAGGCTTCTAAAACGCTTACAGATAAATACGAGATAACCGAAAGACAGGAAGCAGAACATGGTTTGTAATATAAAACACTAACTCGTCATCAATTTAGGCAGCCACAAAACGAGATCAGGGAACAGAGTGATGATGAGCAACACCGCAATCAGCAACAGATAGAATGGAATAAGTTCCCGAATTAACTGCAAGATGCCGATGCCGCCTATCTTGGAGATCACAAACAGCACAATGCCAAACGGTGGAGTTAAAAGCCCGATCATCAAATTGAGAACCATAATGATCCCGAAATGAACAGGATCAATACCAAATTCATTAAGCAATGGCAATATGATGGGCGTGAGAATTGTAATGGCTGCGATTGTCTCCATGAAGGCACCGACGATCAGTAAAAAGAGATTTAAGACCAAAAGTAAAATCAAGGCAGAATCAGCGAAAGAGGTAAAGAAGTCCAACACTTCCATCGGGATGCGCTGACGCATGATGACGTTTCCATAAATGGTAGCCATGGAAATAATAATGCCGATAATGGCACTATCCCGGGCAGTTTCACGCAACACCTGAACCAATGATTTCCATGTTAATTCCCGATAAACAATCCCGGCCAAAAAGAAGGCGTACAATACTGCTACGACTGCTGCCTCAGTGGGTGTAAAAATCCCTTTATAGATTCCTCCGATAATGATCACTGGTGTGAGCAAAGGCAGAAATGCCCGACGCAAAGCCCTGAAAAATACTGGCCACGTTGGACGTGCTTCACGGGGGAAATCCCGCTTCTTGGCAAAATAGGAAACAAGCAGCATCATGGCCACGCCCATTAACAAACCGGGAATCACACCAGCAAGAAACAAGGCCCCGACCGAAGCACCTGCAGCTACCCCGTAGATCACCATGGGCAAGCTGGGCGGAATAATCGGACCAATAGTGGATGAAGCAGCAGTAATAGCGGAAGAAAATCCCCGTCCATATCCTGCATCGCGCATCGCTTTAATCTCGATTTGCCCAAGACCAGCTGCATCCGAAACTGCGGTTCCAGACATTCCGGAAAAAATAACACTGCTGGTCACGTTAACGTGTCCCATACCTCCAGGGAGAAAACCCACGCATACTTTACAAAAATCAAAGATGCGATCAGTGATGCCTCCCGTATTCAGGAGTTTACCGGCAAGAAGGAAGAGGGGCACTGCCAGAATAACAAAGCTATTTATACCGCCCATTAAGCGCTGGGCCATATTGGCATATTGGATATTGCCATCCATAAGCATCAGCACAAAAGAGGTAAAGCCCATGCTGAAAGCAACTGGCATTCCGATAAGAAACAAGACCAATAAAAGCCCGATAAAGACTACAAGTACCATTGGCTCAACCCTTTCTGAGATTGATCACGATTTAGACACGGTAGAGGAAGAGGAATCATTTAATGAATTGTTGGAGGTGAAAAATGTTTCTTTAATGACCTCAATAACCCGTAACACGCTGTAGAAAATCATTAAAACCGATCCTAAAAACAGGGCCAAATAAACATAGGACATGCTTAACCAACGCATGGTTGCCGACGAAACGTCAGTGCTGCTTTCCACCATGATCCAGCTTCCTTTAAGCAAAATACTAAGAAAAAAGATAATGGCTAGTTGAACAATAATGTGTACAGCTGCTCGCAACATGCGTGGAAGCCGTTCAACTAATATATCAATGGCGATATGGGACTTTTCCCTAATGGCAAGGGCAGCCCCGATATAAGTGAGATAGATAAACATAAAGCGGGCCACTTCTTCTGTCCATGGCGCAGAGATCTGAAAGATATAACGAAAAGCCACTTGCAGGGTGATGGTGACTACAATGCCAACTAACATCAGAACAATAAAGAAATCGATGGTCTTGTCAAGGAAACCGAGAATACGTTTCATCATCATCCATGCCCCTTTGTCAGCTTCTTTCTTACTATTCTCAAAATGATATGGGAGCGACCTCACACAAGCGGTTATGGGTGCTGTGTGTGAGGTCGGATTCTATACAGGTTTCTAGTCCAGGAGAGCGTTAATTTCTTCCAAAGATGTCACAGTCCAAGACTCTTGGAAGAAACGCTCCAATCCAGGTTGAGCCTGTTCAACAAACGCTTCTTTGTCTATTTCAACCACTTGCATACCTGCCTCTTGCAACTCTTGATAGAATTGCTCGGCATCAGACACAGCCTCAGCATCGGCATAAGCCATTGCTTCTTCTGCTGCTTCTTGGATCAACTGCTGGTGTTCGGGGCTTAAGGAATCCCATAAATCTTTGTTCATCCACATAAAGGTTGCTTCATAGATATGGCCAGTGTTGATCAGATAGTCTTGAACTTCTTGTAATTTAAACGTATAAATTTGCTCGTACGGACCTTCAGACGCTTCCACAACCCCGGTTTGCAAAGCCCCGTATAATTCAGGCAAAGCAACAGGCGTTGGAGAGGCACCAATGGCTTCCCAGGACGCAATCCAGGCTTCAATTTCAGGCAAACGCAAGTTCAGGCCCTTTACATCATCGGGTGTTTCAATCGGTTTGTTAGCGGTCATATGGCGGGCACCGCGAATATTGGTTCCGATGATTTGCAAGCCGGCATCAGCCATTTCGGCAAACATCTGCTCTCCAAGGTCCCCGTATAAAGCAGCTTGCATATGCTCCATGCTTTGGAATAAGAACGGTGCTGTAAAGAACATGTATTCGGGAGCATACATATCAACACCTTGATATCCCCCTAGGACCATCTCCAGATCGCCGGCACGAACAGCTTCAAAGTTTTCTCGTTCAGTACCCAGAGCCCCGTTAGGGAAGAAATTAACTTCAATCTCTCCATTGGAACGCTCATTAACCAACTCGGCGAATTTGGCTGCCCCTTTGGCCGGAGCTGATTTTTCTTCATAAACACTAGCGATATCAATGCGAATCGTCTCTCCAGCAGGCGCGCTCTGTTCTTCCTCTTGCTCTGCTTCGCCATTTGAGCTTGTGCCAGAATCACCTCCGCAAGCTGCCAGAGCCAAAACCAGCACTAGCATACCGAAGATTAAAAATGTTTTTTTCATCTTTTTTCCCCCTTTGATTTTTATAATTTTTATACTAGGACGGAATGATGCTTAAGCCTCATTCCGCTGTGAACCGAATGATGAGATCATGTCCACCTACTTTTTGAGTACATTTAGTACGTCTTTGTTGACCAAGTATGTCGGCGTTTGGCCTTGGAGCGCTTCCAAAACATTTCTGGCACACTTACTGCGCATCTCATCCTCAGATTCTTCCGAGTACCAGGCTACATGGGGTGTTAATATCACATTATCCATTGTGAGTAAAGGATTGTCAGGCTGAATCGGTTCAATCTCGACTACGTCCAGCGCCGCACCGGCAATCTGCCCCGCTTGCAGGGCTTCAATCAAGTCTTGCTCATTGATGACCGGTCCCCTCGCCGTATTGACAATCACAAGGTTTTTCTTAGCGAGTTTAAAGAGATCCTTGTTAATCAAGCCTTTTGTCTCGTCAGTTAATGGGATGTGAACAGAGACAAAATCCGCTTTTCTAAAAATCTCTTCCAATGAAGCTGGCTCAGCTTGAGCCTCGTGGATCACATCCTCCGGTACGTACGGATCGTACACGAGCACATTAAAGCCGATCGCGATTAACTTTTTGACCAGACTGCGAGGAATCCGCCCAAACCCTAAAACACCGACAGTCTGAGTTTGGAAACGGTGAATGGGGATGCCTTTTTTAAAATCCCAAACCCCATTTTTCACATATTGGTTGAGAAGAACCACCTTCCTGGCCCAGCTCATCAACAGAGCCAGTGTATGATCAGACACTTCATCCATACAGTAATCAGGCACATTAGCCACGTAAATCCCTTTTTCCGTCGCCTTGGGAATGTCAATTGTATTAACACCAACTCCATAGCGGGAAATCACCTTACATTTTTCCAGCTGTTCAATAACTTTGGCTGAAATCGGAGCATATTGATTGATGATACCATCAGCATCTTTGGCGATCTCGATAACCTCGTCCTCTGTACGAGCTTGTCCCTTAACCAATTCCACATCAGGCAAGGCCTGGAGAACACGTTCTTCGTAGCGTAAATCGTAATACTCATAGTCAGTTACAACAACTTTCAATTTCTGTGTCACTTCCTAATCCCCCCACTTTGAACTGACTTAAGCGTTTACAAGAGACGATAATAATAGATTATGTTTTATAATATAAAACTCATTTCTCTATATAAGAATTATACACGAACAAAAATATAAAGTAAATAAAAATTTCAGATAACATATTAGAGCAAGGCCCAAGCGACTATACTCCCCGTCCCGCCAAACAAAAACGCAAAAGTCAAGTTCCACACCATGATCTTATAGGGGTTTTCCTTGAGCAAATTGCCGGTCAAGATCACAGAGACATTGAACGGCCCCGCCATTACTGTTGCTAAACTGGACGTAATCAGCACAAGGCCAATGCTAACCGGGTTCATCCACATCAATAGTGGCTGCACCATTTCACCGACCAACCCCATTGTCACCAGAGGATGAAATCCAATCAAGGCCAGACCCAGGAACATCACTTGGATGGTCACGAACAAGAAAATCGGCTGCCCTGCTAAAAAGATAAAGGGTGCTTGTAAATAATCGATCCATTGGGAATCCCTTAAGGCACCGATAAACAAACCCATACTGAGAAAGAGAAGAACATAACTGTGGAGAGTAGAGACTCTCTCTCGCCACTGCTTCAAACTATAAATAAAAAAAGTACGCAGCCGCCCAATCATAAAAGCCCAAACAAACGAAAAAGGTACAATGACCAATGATACAGATAACAGAAAGTTAAGCTGAAACAACTGTTTGACAACAGTGACACAAACAATAAACAGAGCCAAATAACACATTAACAACCCTATGCGTCGATAAACAGACCAATCCAGTTTTTCTCTTGTCTGTTCCATATGATCATGTATCCGCCAGGCTCGAAAACGTAAATAACCGAGGCCTCCGTCGATCACAAGCAAGGTGAGGGCAATCAATAACAGCCATGGCAGAAAGGTGAGATAGCCAGTGCCTGTTATATCAACGGTAATAGCCACTAGTACTTCCATGGGACTCCAGGCAAGGCACAAGGCATATCCTCTTAGCATAGAGCTGCTGATAAAAAGATGTGCAAGTCGTTCTGGCAGCGATCTTAAGTGTTTGGTCAACACACCATAGACAAGGGGGAGCATGGCGATATTCAAAAAGGAGCCCAGCAAAAAGCTGGCGCTTAACCCTCGTCCATATAGTTGGCCAAAATGCTGCACATGCGCTTTCAACAGCTTACTGACCGATTGATCATAACGTCCCGTTATGATCATACTGTTAATAAACGGCAGAACATAGAACAACACCAAAATGACAGCAAATGAGGTTAACAGCAGGGGTAATTCATGCAATGTCCCGCCGTTCGACAAGAAAAGACCGCTCCCTGCCGCACAAAAAATCACACTGCTCACTTGAAAGAGACGCTCCGCTTGTCTAAACGCCATAACTAAGGCAAGCAGGGCGAGCAAGCCGGTCACATATTCCAGCGCTGCATTTTGGACAAAAGTATTCACGACAAAGCACCAAACGAGTAAACTGAGCACGATGAACATGGTTTACAAGGCGCCTTTCTGTTGATGATTCACTGGAGCAGGAGGTCCCTTCTTCTCTGCTCCTGTCTGCTTGCGGTTGACAATCCAAATTCCTGCCAGAACCAACCCAATACCGACCAACGTATCAACCGCGAGGGTTTCCCCTAGAAACACCCACCCGGATAACGTTCCTATCACCGGAACCAGCAAAAGGGAGATGGAGGATTGTCCCGCCCCCCCTGAGGAAAGGATATGCGACCACAGAAAATAGGCCAGCGCGGAGGCAATCATTCCAGCAAAAATCAAGCAAAACACAGCCATACCGTTCCAGCTAGCCATCGGTTCAGACTCAATGGTGAAGGTGAACAAAAATAAAACAATGGTCCCCACCACCATTTGGTAGGCGGTCAACTGAATTTGATTCCGACCGTTAAGCACTTTTTTGATGATCAGGCTAGCCGTGGCCCAGGAGACAGCAGCGATGAGACAAAGAGTTTGAACCACAAACACCGTTCCTGTCCATTCCAGAGCCCAGGGATTGACATCGAGGACCAGAAACAGTCCCCCAAATCCAATGCCAAGACCCAACAGGTGAAACCTTGTCATTTGTTCGCCAGGAATAAAAAAGTGGGCCATCATGGTTAGCCAAAAAGGCATCGTAAAGGCCAAAATGGAAGCAATTCCTATTTCAACAAATTGCAAGGCAGACTGGGTGATGGCAAACACGCAACTGATCTGCAGAACTCCGCATAAAGCGTACCATTTCCAGTCTTCTTTTTTGGGCAGTGGAATTTTACGGATCAGACAAAACAAAAGTAAAACGGCTGAGCCGAGCATGAAGCGGAGAGCTGAAAACATAAGCGGAGAAAAATAATAGAGGGCCGTGCTCATCACTACCCAGTTTGTTCCCCAAATCGTACATAATAAAATCATTTTCCAATTCACATGATCACCACATTTCTTTGCAAGTAAGAAAAGGGGCTTAAATCTGAAAAAAGTGATGGAGGCATGCTCCATCACACGTGTCTTGTTCTAGCACAACCCTGCCCATATCAGGAATTATTGATTCCCTTTAACAACGTTGCGCAGTTTTCCAATCTTTTCTACCTCAACGATAACTTCATCTCCATCTTTCAAAAAGACTTGAGGTTCACGGGACATCCCCACTCCCGGAGGCGTACCAGTGGCAATGACATCCCCAGGTTCAAAGGTCATGGATTGAGAGAGATAGGATAAGATATAGGGTATGTTAAAGATCAAATTTTTCGTATTTGAATCTTGCATTGTTTCTCCATTGAGATGCAGCTTAATGTCCAGTTGGTGGGGATCTTCAATTTCGTCTTTCGTCACCAGCACTGGTCCCATCGGAGCAAATGAATCGGGGGATTTACCTCTGACCCATTGCCCATCTCCCAGCTGAATGTCCCGGGCACTGACATCGTTGATAATGGTATAACCGGCAATATACGCCATGGCTTCGCTTTCGCTCACTTGTTTTGCTTTCTTGCCTATCACAAACGCCAGTTCCGCTTCATAGTCTACCTGATCTGAGTTAGGAGGCAGCAGAATAGCATCATCGGGCCCAACGACAGCGTTAGCGTACTTGGAAAAAATCACAGGGGATTTGGGAATATCCATTCCTGTCTCCTCACAGTGGTCCACATAGTTTAAACCGACACAAACCAGTTTTCCAGGCCGGGGAATCGGGGCTTTTAATTTCACTTCGTCTACGGCGTAAATCAATCGTTCCCCGTTCAAGCCTGAACCTGGGGACCCTAAAGCGTAATCCATTGCTTTTTTGGCTTCGGCAAGAGCAGCTTCCCCTCGTTCCAAGAAGGTGAGCATCTCAGAGGGAACCATGGCCTGCGCAACAAGTACTGGGCTTGCTTCACCTTTATCGGCCAACAAGGCCGTATAGGCAGCGTTCAGGTCCACCACTTGTTGATCAACTAAGGCACCCACACGAGTAAGACCATTAAATGAAAAAGTGACTAGCTTCATAGCGAATAACCTCCTAATATGTTCCAATCTTTTCGTTGATCTCAGGATAAGATAAGATCTTTTAATTCTGGTACAACGTAGCAGGAAGAATCACCTTGTAACGCCTTAACCAGGTTTTCTGCAGCCACCCTGGCCATATCCCGGCGCGTTTGATGGGTTGCAGAACCAATGTGGGGAACAGTCACCACGTTGGGCAAAGCAAGCAAAGGATGATCCGGCGGGATTGGCTCTTGCTGAAAGACGTCCAAACCAGCCCCTCGTATCCGTCCGCTTTGTAAAGCACGGACTAGCGCCTGTTCATCCACTGTCTGACCTCTAGACGCATTGATGAAAATGGCTTCTTCCTTCATTAACTGAAATTGATCGTCCCCAATCAGCTGAACTGTCTGCGGGGTTAAGGGAGTAAGCAGTACGATAAAGTCTGACTGGCGCAAAAGGGTCTCCAAAGAGACATAGGTGACGCCTAAGCGCTCTTCTATTTCCGGTTTCTGGCGGCGGTTATAATAGAGTACCTCCATATCAAAGCCTAACTTGGCTCGTTTGGCCACCTTTTCTCCGATACGACCCATGCCGATGATACCGAGAGTACGATGATGAACGTCAATACCAAATAAGTTCTCGTTATCACCCTTTTTCCATTTCCCTTCTTTCACATAACGATCCAGTTCCGCTATGCGCCGGGCACTGCTTAAGATAAGGGCAAAAACCAGATCGGCTACAGTATCATCTAACACGTATGGGGTATGGGTACCTAGCACTTTTCTTTTACGCATGGCACCTATATCAAAGTTGTTATAACCGACGGAGATGGTGCTAATCACTCTCAGATGAGGCGCATGAGCCAACAACTCCTCATCCACCTTAAGGCCATGCAGCAGGAGGCCCTCTGCATCTCTTACCTCCTCGAGGAGCTTGCCACGGGGAATAGGCTCAGACCGATCCCATTTGCGGTACTGGCAGTGTTGACCAATATAGGCCTCAATGTCAGCCGGAATAGGATTGGCAATAAACACATTAGGCTTCATAATACCCTCCTTCTATGAACCAAAACAGAAAACCGGTTTCAATACTTTTTTGGCAATTCATCTGTTATCCCCCTGGCGCACGCTCACTTGGGGAATGCCTAAATCACTCGCTCCCAGCTTCGATGTTTTTGCTTCAGGATAATAACGTTCAATGATTTGTATGCCTAAGGCAGCTCGACGAACCCGCTCCCGGCACAGCTGAATATTGGTTGCTTCCCAATGGAGCCCAGATGGATATACATCAGGATGATTACGCAAACCAAATTTGATATAAACAGGAGCTAATATACGGATCAACTCCGGTATTTCATAGTGACGGATGAACCCGCCAAAGTTGTCAGGCACTTCAACATAAAGGTCAATGGGAATATCAATTGCCTGGCGGATGGCTGCCAGCTTGGGAAGGGTCAACGCCGTGGGCACGTTAAACGTGTCAGCACCCAGGTCCTGTATTATTTTCACAGACACAGGATTGGCAGCGGCTAACTGCACAGAAACTTTGACCACAAAATCCTTAGGCAGCAACCCTTTTTCTTTCATTTTCTTAGTCAAATAGAGCAGCCCTTCATCAGCGACTAACGCCCCTCTGAGACCCAGGCTGGCCCCTCTCTTTAAATCTTCCATGGCATAGACCAACTGATCTGCCCCTTCATGTCTTAAAGCAATAGAAGATCCTGCTTTGGTGAAGGGTTGGGCACTGATATCCCAGGTTCCTCTCGGGCCCACAAACAAGCTGAGCTCCATGCCCCGCTCAGCGCACATCCGGTTCATCTCTACAATTTCGTCATCAGTCAAGAGCATAATGCCGCTTCCTTGGGACACACGGTGTACGGTAATTCCATGGCGGTCGATTTCTTCCAGTGTGGCCTCCAAGGCACGAGGGCCTTCAACGCTGGGCAGTTCAATCCGATATTGGGCCCCATCAGGAAAGCGTTTCTCTGAGTCAGGAAGTTCGTATAAATCCCGCTCCGGAAAACCCAGTGAGCGAAGGAAGGCTCTTGATTCCTGCATCCTGTTCACATCCCTTTCTTGGTTCACCTTAGTTCATTGATTCAGTTTGGTTTAAGTCACTTTTATTGAACGATTTGCTTTTCTTTTGTAAGGAATGTCAGCATCCATTTTGACTACTAAGGGTACAACACCATGGGCCGCATCAGTACATCCAGCTAGACGGTTGCCTGGTGCCACCTCTTTCTGGCGCCGTCTCATACGTTGCTTACGTTCTTCACCTAACTGGGCTCGTTCAGTTTCCAAGTCGCCCTGATACAATTCAACCTGTCCCTCTTGGAACTTTTCTGCGTCGAGCAGTTCAATCCGTTTAGCCCGGAAACGCAGGAGCAGCAAATCTCCTTCTTGCAGGTAGAGGATTCCTCCTCCTTGGTACGCCTCCGGTGTCATATGACCGATAGCTGCACCGTAGGAGACACCGGAGTAGCGTCCATCGCTAATCAATGTAGCCAGTTTCTGTAATTGCCGGTTGGCATTAATGTGCTGCATGGGTGTAAACATCTCAGGCATACCGTATGCCTCCGGACCTTGTCCGGCAATGATCACTGCAATTTTTAAAATCTCTTCCTGCACCATACGCTTGAAGAGAGAATCATAGTCTAAGTTTTGTGCGTTTTGGAACGTCTCCGGCTGATTATGGGCCCACATCTTAAGCAGATGCTCGTGGGCGAAAGTTTTCTTCTGACGAAGGTCATCCAACAGGTTGACATTCAAAAGCTGGGCATTGGCCTCATCTTCGTTTTCAAAATAAAGGACAAATGAGACCTTTTCATCAAATTTATCCAGTTGGTGAGTGGGCATGCCGCTGATCTTGACAACAGCGCTCTCAAAGAAGTTTCCTTCGAGGACATCCACCCCGCTAAACGGGCGTCTCGGTTTGCTGAGAATGATGGGGTTATCCTTCACATTGTCAGCGCTTAAGCCCTTTGTATCCGCCAAGCGCTCGGCCCAAGTCTGTCCGGTTACGGTCATGGCATCAGTATCCATGGGAACGCCATTATTGAGCAACTCGTAAAAGAGTGTTTCCATTCCCCGAATGAGGCCTGAACAACATTGCTGGGCCAGAACGAAAATGTCTCGCCCCTCGGTCAGGCTATAATCAAACAGGTCCGGAATGGGATATTCCTGCTGAATGTCCCGGACATCCCACAGACTAAAGTCATAACCGGCATATAACATAGCTCCAACGATATGCATCATCAGATTGCTGGAACCGCCACCGGCACTGTGAATACGAACAGCATTGGCTATGTTAGCCTTGAGCAGCTCTGTTACACTGCACTCCGGACGGTTAATAATTCCAAACAGTGATTCGATCGCCGGATTCAATTGTTCCTGGGTAGGCGGCTCTGTCAATAATTCAAGATTAGGGTGAACAAGACCAAAGCCAGCAGTGATATCCCTAGAGCTGTTTCCGGTACCATGAAAAGCACAGATCCCGCCAGCAGCATCACAAGTGTTAACCGCCAATCGCTTTTCAAAATCTTTATGTTGCTCCGGGGTGATTACCCCTTTTTCAACAGCTCGCAGAAAAACCCCTTGAAAAGCAGTGTTTGAGGAACATTGTAAGATAAAGCTGGAGGCATCCAGAAGATCGTCAGCGATCTCCGGGTAGCCCATTTTCCGGGCACGCTCTGCCACCTCATGCAACTCGCTCATGAGATCCGCCGGGATTTCTCCTCCTTTAAGCACGTGCGAAGGAGCAAAGGTGGCAAACAGAGGCGCTTCTCCTCTAATGCGCCGTGTCCGGTCGACCATGGCCAATCCGCTCAACACACCGAGCGGCTGTTTATCACAGCCTTGAATGACAAAAGCACCATGATAAGAATGGGCTTCCATCTGGTTGGCCACGACTTCAGCGATGGCATTACGGCTTTGGAGAGAATAGCTCATGCCCATGTTGCTCTGAGCTGTTCCATCACACAGGACAGGTGTGCTGAAATAAAACGGAACGCCACCCTCTAGCCAGATCTTAAGCGCCGCCCGGGAGACCGTATACTGATCCAATATGTGAGCAGGGTGATCGGCAGATCCACCGATAATCGCAATCCGTGGGCAATTTTCTTCCAACCGGTCATAAATTTCCTCCAAAGTCCAACCAGGCTGGATATGCTTTGCTTCTTCTCCCAACCATTGCTTCGCTTGATCCAGAAGCCCTGCCACCGTAATCGGCTCATTAGCCTTGCCTTGAACATTTTCTTTATAAGGATTGACCGGGCTATTGACCCGAGGCCTGTATGGCTTACTCACAACTTTCTCCTCCCTTTGCATTATCCTTGTGACAAGTCTAGAAGCTGGGTAAGACACGATGGATGGCAAATTCCGAAAAACCAAGTTCTTCATTCTTAGTCGCTTTGCCGTTGGTTACGTTCCCGATATCAGACAAAATCATCTGACCGATCTCAGGGATGGTATGCGTCTTTTCCAGGATACCGCTGGCGTCTATATCCAGCTCTTCCCCCATGATGGACATCAGTTCGGGGTCACCGCACACTTTAATGACTGGAGAGATGGGAGAGCCAACAGGATTCCCTTCTCCCGTTGCATAAAGAATTAAGCTGGCTCCCCCAGCAATCATCCCGGTAATACCTTCCGCATCACTGGTGCCGCCGGCCATCAAGTACTGTCCTTGTTCTCTCGGCTGCTCACCGTACCTTAGTTGGCCATCAATCGTCAGCGTTTCCATTTCTTTTGTGCGGAGGACGATAGCCCCTTGTTCAGCCAAACGAGCACTGGCCCATTCTACCGCCGGCATCGCCGCTCTTTGGGTTGATGTCGTCTCGTCACCATATTGAATACCTATACTTAGCTGATTCCAAGCAATATCTTGTCGAGGCTGTGTGTCAGCGATTGCTTTTAACTTCTTCGCCAACTGAACCCCTTGTTCAATTGTTTTGACCGTTCCCCCAGCTTCCTGAATCACCAGCGTTTCCACCGGCTTTCCGGACTTTTCTATCTCTTGGGCCAGACCGTATGGATCAACACTCTCACACCCCAAACCAACGACCAGAACGGCTGCCACATTAGGATTCATTCCGAATCCTGCCAACGTCCGCTTGGTCTGCTGAACATCATCCCCTACCTGGGCACAACCGGCCTGGTTGGCCAGGGTAACTGCCCCCTTCACCTGGGCCGCAATCTGCTCACAGGTTTCCGATGAACACAGGACGGACGGCAGGATAAGAACATGATTCCGTATCCCCGCGCGACCATCCGGCCTAACGTATCCTTTTACCATCATAGACGTTCCCCCAACTCTCATGGTCTAATCAAGTCATATCTGTCTAATCTAGCAAATATCCTTGTTCATCAAAGCGCATTTCTCCAGGCTCAGAGAGAATGGTGATCTTGTCCTGGCTGCGAATTTCATGCAGATAAGCCTCTGAAAGATAGATCTCATTCAATTCCAGGGTATTTTTAATTCGGACGATCTTAGCCCGTTCCGGTGTTACCCGGTTACAGGTTTTGAGGGCCACGATAATCGCTTCTTTATCGTTGTTCATGATAAGCGGCAGCTTAGCCCCTTCCAGCACGGTTGAAGTAATGCAATTCGCATAGGTATAACTGAAATCGATTTTGTTCACACAGTGCAGCGTGGTCACGTCAGCCATACCAATACCAGTGGCATTGCCATGGGTTTTCTCTGTCAAATCCAGCACGACCACTTTTTGTATCGGCGGAGCGGAAAAGCCGGGAAGTTTAGATCCGGGCCGGCCTGTGATGTTAGGGTCCATGCCTGAACCGCTAATGTTTTTACCAATTTCATCCACAATTAAAACATCGATTTCTGAAACCAGTAACTTAGGCATATTTTGCTTAGCTTCAATCAGCAGTGATTTTTCCCGTTCAACAATATCCTCAGCAGGAATCACTTCCAGTTTGGCTGTTTCATCATAGGCGTTTTCAACAATCCCGATCCCAAAAGCGACAGGGGCCTTTTCAAGAATGGCTTTTCCCGTTTTGGGAATGAGGTCATGGAATTGATCAAATCCATAAGAATGAAGGGTAGTAGCCCCTTTATGCTTACCCAGACCGATACCGAGCATCTTAAGCAGTCCGCTCTCAAAATCCCCTTTAAAATCAGTATGGGGCTTAATGCGATTGACCACCACAATCAAATCGGCCTGTGAGGCCTCCTTATCCAGATAGACAGGCATGCCGTTATCCAACTTGGTCAATTCGACCACATCCATCGAGGAAATGACCGGAACACCCATCGTTTTCTCGTCGATGCCATAGTCAGCTAAAATCTTAGCCTGGCCTTGAGCGGTTGCACCCCCGTGGCTGCCCATGGCCGGAACAATAAACGGCTCCGCTCCCCAGGCTTTTAGTTGAGTGATGGTGCTTTTGACAATCGCAGCCAGATTAGCAATCCCACGACTGCCTGCTGCAACCGCCACCCGCTTCCCCTGGAAAACATCTGGCACCAATTTGGCCTGCATTTGCTTGACCACTTCACCTTCGATATCTTCCAACCTATCAGCATTAAAGTGCTGTTTCACCCTCATCATCTTCGGCAAGTCGATCTCATAACCGCCTGCCAGCGGTACATTTACCCGTTCCAAAATCATTGTCATTCCTCCACCTTATCTATTTCCCTAGTCCATCAACTGCCCGCCGTTCACTTCGATGATTTCCCCTGTTAAATAGTCTGCATAATCGGAGGCCAGGAACAAGATAGCACCCACGGTATCTTGCGGTGTTCCGGCGCGGCCGAGCGGGATGGTGCTCACCATTTTTTTAAAGACTTCAGGAGCAGTAAACTGCTCGTGAAAAGGTGTATCTATAATCCCAGGTGCTACACCGTTAACAAGAATATTGTATTCGGCCAAATCTTTGGCTAAAGCGCGGGTTAGAGTGCTGACCCCTCCCTTTGAAGTGGCGTAAGCAATGCTGCCGAGTCCGCCACCGTTACGTGCTGCCACAGAGGTGGTATTGATCACCTTCGCCTTAGGCTGGGCTTGCAATAACGGCAATGCATATTTGGTAACCAGATACACCGAGGTTAAATTAACATCGATCACCCGCTGCCACAGTTCTTCATCTAACTCGTTCAGCCGCGCCCGTTTAATCATTGAACCCGCATTATTGACTAATACATCCAAACGTCCAAACGCTTCCTCGACCTCGCCCACCATTTTCTTCACCTGCTCCCGGTCTGCCACATCCCCTTGCACGAGCAGGGCACGCCGTCCTTGTTGTTCAATCTCTTGTACCAGCTCCTGGGCCGGCTTCACACTCCGATTGGCATGAACAATCACATCTGCACCATGCTCTGCAAAAGCTAAGGCAGCAGCCCGACCAATCCCCGTACTGCTCCCTGTCACCCAAACCACTTTTCCCTCAAACTGATACACCCTTGGCCATCTCCCTTCTTTTTTCCATCCTCTCAAACTTTCACCTTACCTGCATGAAAAAGGTTTAACTGACCACGATCCGGCAACAGAGAATCAAATGACTCGGTTAATGGCAAATTCCGTAAAGCCATGTTGCTCCGACTTAGTGAAGCGGCCATTAGCCACCTCAACAATGAGATCAAAAATAGATTTGCCTACCTCATCAATCGTCTTTTCTCCTTCGATAATTTTGGACGCATCCACATCGATGTTATCGATCATCCTCTTCACTGTTTGAGGATTGCCGCAAACCTTGATCACAGGACAAATCGGTGAGCCGACCGGTGTTCCTCTTCCAGTAGTAAAAATAATGATCTGGGCACCACCGGCAATCATCCCTGTAACTGATTCAATGTCATAGCCCGGAGAATCCATCAGATAATGACCTGGACTCACAGGTGCTTCAGCATATTTTAAAACCCCCTGTATGGGAGCAAGACCAGATTTGTATATCGCTCCTAGTGATTTTTCCTCTATGGTGGTCAAACCACCCCGAATATTTCCAGGACTGGGCTGTGCTCCCCTAAAGTCGACACCGGAGCGCTTTAAGTTTTCTTCATAACGGTAGACGGTCTCTAAAATCTGTTTTCCAACTTCAGGACTGGCCGCATTGCGGGCCAGGATATGCTCTGCTCCGATCAGTTCCGGGGTTTCAGATAGAAAAGTGGTTCCCCCTTGTTCCACCAGGAGATCAGAAGCAACCCCTGCCGCAGGATTGGCTGCCAACCCGGAAGTGGTATCGGATCCACCACATTCAATCCCGATCATCAAGTTTTCCACACCGACCTCTTCTGTTTGCATACGGTCAGCTTCCTGTTTTAATTCCTTCAGCACCTCAATGCCTTTTTTAATGGTCTTGGCCACTCCTCCTTCTTCCTTAATGATCAAAACTTCTGCCCGTTTCCCTGTCTGACGTATCTCTTCAGCCAGTTGGGCCGCATTAATGTCCTCTCCCCCCAGACCAACCACCAAGACGGCAGCTACGTTAGGATGGGTGCCAAACCCCTTTAAAGTTCGCCACACTTGGTCAAAGTCTTCTTGGGCCAAAGTCCGGCCTACCTGGTTAGAGAGAGAAACAGCCTCTTCTGCACCTTTAGCTATGTACTTAGCTGTTTCAGTACTGGCAATGGTCGTTGGTAAAACAAGAAGATGATTACGGATTCCCACTCGTCCATCCGAACGAACATACCCTTTAAATTTCATTTGTCATCGTCTCCTATTCCATCATTAATCTATTGATCAAGCCCCTTGTGCTGTCCCTTTGCCTCTCACGCTATCGACGTTGTGGATATGAACATGTTCCCCGCAATGGATATCTTGGGTGGCAATGCCGATCTCTTCCCCGTACTTGATTACCGAAGCCCCTTTTGGAATGTCAAGCAGCGCAAATTTGTGTCCAAAAGGAATGTCATCTAACAGATCAACCTCTGCCATCTCTCCCTGGTTGATCTTAACCCGTCCCTTCTCACCTTTGCTTAAATCACGAACAGCTGTGGCAACATTGTCGTTATCTTTCATCTTGACAGCATTCGCTTTATTTGACACGAACTTCTCCTCCTCTTTGTCGTGGTCGTATTATAGGCTGATAGGGCTCCCTTCCCTCCTCGAACCAAGTTCCTCCATTTAAGTTAAATTGCCCAACCAAACCGGTTTTTATTGATTTTATTCATAGTTTTCACTCTTTTCTTAGTATATAGGATACCATTATGCGTACGTTTTGTCAAAACATAGTTTTATATTATTGAACAATTTAACCATAACAAAAACCCAGCCTTGAAAGGCCAGGTTGCACCGCTACTGAATGGATGTAACAACAGTGAGAATCTTAGCCCTTAAATGGATAAGTAGGCAAGCCTTTCACTTTCGTTTTAACGCAGAAAAGCCCTCCTGCATAAGGTTGCTTTAAGCGTTCTTCATCGCTTAGTCCTACTCTGGCTGTTGTAATATATAAATGGTCTAAATCATCACCTCCAAAAACACATGACGTCACCTTAGCGACGGGCAAATGGATGGTGTCTAATAAATCACCTGTCATGGGATTCCAGCGGGTCACTTTATACCCACCCCAATGAGCGACCCAGATCATGCCTTCAGTGTCCGTTGTCATTCCATCCGGAACGCCGGCGCCGTCTGGTATTCTCACCACAACTCTTTTATTTTTTAGTTCTCCTGAGTCAAGATCAAAATCAAAGGCGACGACCTCTTTTGTCGGAGTATCAACATAATAGAAAATTTGGTTATCTGGTGACCATGAGATACCATTAGAGATGCTTACATGATTTAACACTCTGTTTACCTTATTAGTCTCGAGACAGTATAATGATCCTTGCTCTGGGAATTCCTTCTTATGCATGGTTCCTGCCCAAAAACGCCCCATTGCATCACATTTACCGTCATTAAATCGATTTTCAGGCAAGTGACTTTCGGGGTCAGCAATCGGGCATAATTGCCGCGTGTCAAAATCAAACGTAAAAAACCCATTTTCCGTTACCATCACAAGCCCGCCTGATTCCCGTGGTACGACGGCGCTTACAAGCTGGCCAATTTCCAGGGATGTATTTTCATTACGGTTCGGATCATAGATATGGACCTTTTTTTGATCAATATCAACCCAATAGAGACGTTTCTTTTTCACATCCCAGGAAGGTCCTTCACCAAGGGTGGCCTTGGCATCAAAAACAAGTTCGGCCTGCACCAACCGCTCTCCTCCTTTTAGTGTAGGGGTTCCTTTATTAAAATATTCAAGACAACTAAAAACCCATGCCCTTCAGACGCTCAGTTTCTACTCAATTTCAACAATCATTTCAATTTCCACCGGGGTATCAAATGGAAGTTCATTAGCCGAAATTGCGGATCTGGCATGTTTACCCCGTTCCCCAAAAATTTCTTCCAACAACTCGGAAGCTCCATTGATGACATATGGTTGCTCAACAAACCCTTCTGCGGAATTGACAAATCCCAGTAATTTAACCACTTGTTTGATCCGATCTAGATCACCTATGTGTTCTTTTAAAACGGCTAATAGATTAATCATGGTTTGTCTGGCTGCATCATAGCCCTCTTCTACAGTGAGATCTTTCCCTACTTTTCCTTTATATTTCAATACCCCGTTAACCCTGCAATCTTGGCCTGAGGTGTAGACGAGATTTCCCACTGTCCTCGCAGGCACATACTCTGCAGCAGGTCTTGGTGCCTCAGGCAAATTAATCCCTAATCTTTTTAATTTCTCTTCGATTTTGGACATCAGAAACACTCCTTTTTCATTGTATGCTTGGATCAAAAAGGAATTCCAATAGATGAAAAGACAAATAAGTTTTTTCAAAGGGTTAGGATTAACTGTTGAACAGACACTCCGGGTTTTCAAATAGTTCTTTGAGAACAAGGGCCCCTGCTCCCATGATGTTGGCATTACGACCTAATTTTGAAAATTTTAGGTTTACCCGAGCAGCTGGAATAGGAAGCGCACGCATGTGCATCTCATAACGAATATGTTCCAGTAATCGTTCACCTAAGCATGACATTTCTCCATGTATGATCACCAATTCAGGATTGAATGTGTTCACCAGATTAGCAATACCAATTCCCAAATAGGTTCCAAGATCATAGATCGCGATCTGTTCAACAACAGGATCACCGTTTTCAACCGCTTTTGCAATTAACGGAAGTGTCAAGTCTTCAGCTGAATCAACCATTTGTTTTAACCATGTTGTTTGGTTCATATTTTCGGATACCTGTTTTAATAAGGCATCTGATGAAGCATAAGTTTCCCAACACCCTCGATTTCCACATCGACATTTAGGACCATTGAAGTTAAGCGTGGTGTGTCCAATCTCACCAAAACTATCATCAATTCCTCTCATCATTTGGTTATCGATAATCACACCCGCACCAATTCCACCATCGGTCATTAAAGAGATTATTGTTTGGGCTTCATCCTGACCAAACCATTTTTCAGCTAAACTTAAATTTTTACATTCGTTGTCAACCCAGACTGGCTTATTAAATCGTTCTGATAACAAATCTCCTAAATTTACATTATTTAGGATGCTAAAATTGGAAGCATCACGAATGGTTCCTGTCTTTGTTTCTACAAGCCCCGGGCTTCCGACTCCAATCCCTAAGACCGGAATCTTCAAGTCCTCTGCTTTCTTGATCAACTCACCAACTTGAAGCGTCAACTTATGGAGTAACTGCTCCTTACTTTCATCACGCCTATTTCGTTCTTGTATCCGAAATAAAATGCTAGCGGATAAATCAATCAATGCCATATCCAACAGTTCAATCCCGAGATGTACTGCTATAATGCTTTTTCCGCGCGGATGGAAAGCAATAATTTTCGGACGTTTACCACCGAGTTCGGTTGAACTCCCTGTTCCGTCAACTTTTAAATAACCTTCTTCGATTAGCTCATCAACTAACGAGGAGGCGGTTGGGGTACTGATTCCAAGATCTTTAGCAATCTGTGGTTTCGTGGTTCTTATACGGCATCTGACGTATTCCAAAATACTGATTTTATGTGTGAGTTTTACGTCGATTTTTTTATTAGTGTTGAGCAACAACCTTCCCCCCAGTTACATCAATTTCCTTATCTGTAACTCCGACATTATAAAATATTATACTTTTTATATGCCTCTACAATGCCCATTCCCTGTTGAAGTGCTTTACGCATAGCGTTTTCTCCATCCACTTTTTTTAATACTCTTTCAAACACTTGGGCTGCACAAGTTTGAGGAACAACGACAATTCCATCATGATCAGCAACAATGATATCGCCTGGAAACACCTTAACACCGCCGCATTCAATGGGGACTTGATAGTTAATCACGTCAGTTCTCCCTTTTGAATCATGGGGATGAAATCCTCTTGTAAAGGTTGGAAATCCCATTTCAATAATCTTTCGGCTATCCCTGGTAAATCCGTCAATGATGGCCCCTCTTGATCCCTTGACCATTGCCGCAGTGCTTAGCAGCTCTCCCCAAAAGCCGCTGCTTGTTGAGCCGTTTGTGGTTGCCACTACAATATCCCCTTCATTTAATGCATCAACCGCTTCTAGTTCTTTTTTATAAGGGTGTTCTGGAATCTCGTAAACATCAGTAGCAAGAATAGTAAAAGCTCTCCCTATCACACTAAATGAAGGGTCAATGGGACGGATATGGTGTTCCATCACTTGCGCACGTAGGCCCAGATCATCTAATATGTCAGCTGTTACGGCAGTATATACTTTTTGTTCTAATTGCCCAAAGTCATATTTCATCATCTATCACCCCTTGTGTGTACCGTTTTTAACTTTAGCTATAACAGAAGGGAAAGGATGGTAAGAGGAGACAATGTCCTCCTACAATGTTTAAAAATGACCATTTTAAAAAATATCCTGTTGTTACTCAGCCTTCTTTTGTAATTCATCGAGAGCCTCTTGTGCTGATTTCTGCCCTAGTAAGATTTCTTGCACAGCATTAATCGTCTCCAGGCGCAACTCTGTAAATTTTGGATCGGTCAGAGGATAGAATTTAGCCAAAGGTAACTGCTCAATAAACTGGGCATTTAATTCATCCTTCTGGGCCATCATTTCTCCAGTCGTTTTTGTTGCAGGTAACATCCCTTCAGCATTCATGAAGGCTTCATAACGCTGATCTTCATAGAAAAAGTCTAAAAACCGTCCTATTGCTTCTGGATGTTGGGTAGACTTGAATACCATCAGAAAATCCTGAACGCCAAGATTGAAAGGCTCTTTCCCTTCGTTGATTGGAATAGGGGCAACACCGTAGTTTAAATCCGGGAATTCAGCCGCCAAAACAGTCGGTAAGAAATTGGCTGTAATCATCATCCCCACTTGCCCAGCTCCGAACACTTTCTGTAATTCATCACGATTGATAGCGGTTGGCTCAGGGTTTGTCACTTGATCTTCCCGGACCAATTGGTACAAGAACTCCATTGCTTCAACATTTTCAGACGAATTCAAAACCCACTGTTCCCCATCTTTCCAGTCCCCACCATTCCCCCAGATGAAATAAGAGAAGTATGCCTGACCTTCTAATGTGGTCATAGGGACACCAAATCCATCAATTCCTGTCTTTTCTTTTATGGTCTTTGCTGTTTGACGCAATTCTTCCCATGTTACCGGAGGTTCTGTTATCCCTGCCTGTTCAAACAAGTCTTTATTATAGTATAAGCCGCGTATGGACGCGAGGAACGGGATTGCATATTGGGTACCATCAACGGCCCCAGCCTCATAAAATGAATCATAAAACTTATTCTTGAGCTCAGGAGAAATAGCCTCCTCAATCGGTAGCAAAAGATCGTCCTCAACAAAGGCTGCAAAATGATTAAGGTTTAATATATCAGGGGTTTGATTGGTTGCCACCATCGTATTCACTCTTTGCTCCAATACATCCCACCCAATAACATCAAGTTTCACTTTGATATCCGGATTTTCAGACTCAAACTCCTCAATGAGCTGTCTTAAAAATGGCTCTGTCGCATGACTGTACTGAGCAGCAACAAAATGAATTTCTACCTGTTCAGAACTTCCTGTTGCTTCCCCACTATCTGATTCAACACCCCCTTCACCCTCCGAACCTGTACTCTGGAAACAACCTGCCATCATTGATACAATAAACAGGAGAGCAAAGAACAGCCAGAAAAATCTTCTCTTTTTCATCATCCTAAATCCCCCTTTAAAAATTGATTTAAGAACAGTCGGTACTATCACATCCTAGTTTCTTGACCTAAAATCAACAATCACCCCCTCTAAGCAGATGGAGCATACTGAGTGCTTTTTCTACGACAATCTTTCCGGCATGAGGGGCTAATTGACTGGTCCGTGCCGTTCTAACTTCGTATCCTCCCTGCTCAAAAGCTTCTTCAGTTGGAACATAGCCGATATAATCATTGGCCAATCCAAAAACCATTGTATGTTTATATGGTGATCTCTCCTTAATGGCTAGTCCTTGTTCCACAAAAAATTCGCCAGGAAGACAAACAATGGCTGTATCACCAAGATGCACTGCTTGCAGTTCTGTTGTGACCTTACTTTTGTTTTCTTTAAAGAGCAGGATAATCTCTTTGGCATAAACTTCGTCCGGTACTCCATCTAATAATGACGGAATTTTCCCCTTGGTTTTGTGGAACAGGGAAAGAGCGTCATTGAACTCTTTACCTGTAATTGATCTTCTAGGCAGATCAATCTTAACTGAACAAACATTTATATCATTACTGATAAAATATTGGGAATCATTAAATACTTTTAATACCTTTTTATATAAGGCATAGCCTATGCGATCTGCCTCATCAAAAGATCTCGTCTGATTGGGATTTTTGATGTCGATATGGTTAATATTTCCTTCTGCACCATTAGCAAAAAGGACCACAAGATCGTGACGGAGTTCCTTCTGCAAAGCTTCCGTTAAACGATGAATATAATCACGTGAAAACAACCAATCTTTCCCGACTAATACAGCGGGATGAAGTGTAAAGTTGATTAACATGGCTCTTATCGAATCATGACGATCATGTACTGTTAAAACATATAGCTCCGGATCAATCGGCCCGGCCACACGATCCACCTCTCTGGGATCGATATCTTCCCAGTTCATCCGTAATATCCCATCTTTCATGATCAGACGACGATTAAAACTTAAAGCATACTCAACGCCTTTACCGAGTCTCAACTGGGCAGGCCACGTATTCTGCTTACATTCGTGGACTCCCTGGACTACTTTATCCTCTAGAATTTTTAAATACGATTGGACAAGAGGGTGGTATCCATCCTTAAAAGCTTCCATGACATCGGGACCTGAGTGCGTATGAGTGGCAAACAGAATAATATGCTCTTTAGGTATACGGTGAATGGAATGGATACGATCCTTGATAGCCTTACCAAACGCACGATGGATACCAATAATGTCCAGTCCAACAAACAGGAGTTCATTTTGGGAATTGTTAAAGTATAATATATTGGCATAGAGAGGGTCATGAATACCGCGAGATATATTGTCTTCCCTGATATTCCCCCCTATAGGGGTTCCTAGGTCAGGTGTAATGTCAATACTGACACATCCCGCAATCACGATTGTTCACCTCCTTTTTTGTGGCAAAGATAACCGTTCCAGATGAATTGATGCTTTTAACATCTGAGTCAGCTTCATAAATAATAACGTTCAGCTTTTTTTGGACACTGCTGCCCTTTCTGATCAATTCTGCTGTACCATTGATAACTGAACCGTTTAATCCCCTTTCCTCCTTTCCGGGAAGACTGGTAAAGGGTTCAACAGCCAGTGTATACGCATTCCCATACCAAGGGTATTCCATACTGCCGCCAAACTCTTGCCATATCCAGACAAAAGGGAAATCTTTTGCATCCCAAACCATGCCAATACCAATCCCTTGCTCCATATTTGTTAACGCAAACCATCCCTCTGTGAACTGAGTGGCATACAGCATATCTGCTGTCTTGGCTTCCTTTCCAGGGATCAATCGTAAATCAACTTTCTTCCCGTAGCGGTCCACTGCGTATGGCCATTTAAATGTTTGATTTGGTAAAAATCGGCTATTCTGACTGTACAACACTGGATGAGTCATGACCAAACACGCTGGCAAATCTAAACGACAATAAGAATTTAGAAAGGGTGCTCCAAAGCTGGGATGGTGTCCCCACATATAGTACAAATCAATTTGACCGTAGTTGGTTATCTTTTCATCAATATAAATCACGGGTTTTCCAGCTTTTATAGAAACGATTTTTTCCAAAACAAATGGTGTTCGAAGTGTTCTAACTGTAAATTTGACTTCGACACAATCGGGGTCGTCTTTTAAAACTTCATAATCCCAGATATTTGTTGCGACTTCGCCATGAAACCCTAAGAGGGCTCCTTTATATAATGACGGACCGCCTCCGGCTGGAAAGATTTCCTGCCATCCTCCGTGAAAATGATCGAAAAAAGCCCCTTCCGGTTGTTCAATGGAAGAAAGATGATTGGGATGGCGGGTCCCAAGAGGTGCACGCCACAAGAAATCTATATCTTTGGGTTTGTATAAAAGTTCAAACACATCAGTTCCTTTATCTAACATAAAAGATAGGCGTATTAACTCGTTCTGCATCACGATGGTGCGTATCCCTTTATATGTGCTCCAGCGGTCGATCCTACAGCCATAGTTCCGCTCAGTAACATAAAATCTGCTAGGTATGTTCATTTGTTTTTCCCTCTTGCTTCTATTTTTATCGTTTCGATTACCTTGTTGTTTTTGATCAGGATGAATTCATCAGCCAAATTGACAACCGGGCAGACATGATTAGGAATGATTTTAAGCACATCCCCGATTTTATAGGCGTGAGGATGTGTTAATTGCACAATTCCATGTTCTTCCGATAGCCAAGTAATCCACACTCCAGATGAATGACGGATGAGACCGTATCCCTGTGTAAGCTTCCCTTTATCAGAAGTTAATGTTTTGGAACCCGCATCCACGATAAATCGATCTGGTGCAGGGGTACTGACGACCGTAGCATATACACTTAAGGCGCACTCTGTTTCCTCCACGAGGCCCATCTGCAGAAGTGTGGCATCATTAAAGACATATGTACCCGGTCTCATTTCGGTCACCCCTGCTATTTGTATAGGGTTTAGCGCTGTTGGAGTTGAACCCACACTTACTTCTCGAATATCAAGACCCAAAATCTTCCTGACTCTTTCTTTCAGTTGAACTAATATGTTTCCTTCTTGTTGACTGAACTTTTGCAATTCTTGGGATGTTTCGGCCTGATATGCATAACCCCCATGCGTCATCAACCCTGCGATTTCAATATACGGCAAATCCTTTAACTCGCAGATTAGACGTAACGTTTCATCTCCTGGATCACGTCCACATCGCTTCAATCCTGTATCGACTTCAACATAGACAGGAATCTTTTTCCCCAGTTTTTCGCCAACAGCGGAAATTCCTTTTCCAACCTCTACACTATCGAGAGCCACTGTGACATCTGTATGGCGCGCCAATCGGGCCAAGCGATCCAATTTGTTCTTCCCCACGATAGGATAGGCGATGAGAATGTCTGTGATACCATGCTGCCGCATGACCTCTGCCTCTCCCAATTTAGCTACTGTGATCCCGGTTGCTCCCATCTCCAATTGTTTTAAGGCGATGTAAGGAGATTTGTGTGTTTTTGTGTGTGGCCGAAGTTTCACTCCTTTCGCTTTGGCCAAGTCGGCCATTTTTTTCAAGTTATGCTCAAGAGCGGCTGCATCAACAACAAGTGAAGGAGTATCAATTAATTCCATCATTTGTTCAACTCCTCTACCATTTCTATTAATCTTTAACTCCACCAGCCGTTAAACCGCTGACCAAATACTTCTCGATTGCCAGGAACAGAATAATCACCGGGATGGTTGCCACCAGTGAAGTAGCAAACAGGTATTGCCACTGCACATCATATTTACCAAAAAAAGCATATATCCCAACAGTTAGCGGACGGGAGACATCTGACGAGATAATGGTCAAGGCTACAACAAACTCATTCCAAGCCATGATAAAAACAAAGATCACTGTTGTGATAATCCCCGGCGTGGCCAAGGGGAGAACAATCTTGACCAGCGTTTTCAGCTTTGAACAACCGTCTATCCAAGCCGCCTGTTCCAACTCCCGGGGAATGGTTGAAAAATACCCCGTCAGCAGCCATATGGCAAAAGCCTGGGTAAAGGCGGCATTAACAAGGACCAGACCCCATATAGAATCCATCAACCCTAACCATTGGATCACTCGAAACAAACCCACAAGTAAAACAATGGGTGAAAACATTTGGGTAATTAAGACGAGATACATATAAGCACGCTTACCAACAAACTGCCTCCGAGATAATACATAAGCGGCTGGTATGGCACAAAACAGGGTTAACAATGTTGAACCAGTTGCGATTAAGATTGTATTCCAAATATATGTTGACAAAGGAATAACCGTCCAAATCTCTAAAAAGTTACTCACTGTCCATTCTCTAGGGAAAAACGTAGGCGGAATCGAATAGACCTCAGATCTGCTTTTCAGTGCAGTGACAAGCATAACGACGTAAGGAAACAGTAAGACCACGACCAAAAAGTAGGCCGCCAATAACGTCAATCCTTTTTGTATTCTAGATGGATGAACCATCAACGTTCCCTCCTTAACACGATGGAAACATAAACAATAGTAAAGGCAAGTAATAATAAAAAGCTTATCACTGACACCGCTGCCGCCTCACCCATCTTGTTCGTTTGAAAGGCCAGTTTGTACAAATAGGTGATCACGGTATCTGTTTGATTGACAGGATCTCCTTGTGTAATCGTCCATATGATGGGAAAGGAATTAAAGACGTAAATGGTGTTGAGAACAACACTAACGGTGAGTGGTTGTTTTATTAAAGGCAGAGTAATAAAGAAGAACCTCTTCCAACCATCCGCTCCATCAATACTGGCGGCCTCATATAAGTCATTGCTGATGGTTTGCAATCCAGATAAAATAACAAATGAAGTAAAAGGTAAGGTAACAAAAATACCGACCCATATCATGAGCGGGAAAGATAAAGAAGGGGATGCCAACCAGTAAATATTTTCGTTAATCAAATTAAACTTGGACAGTAGATAGTTCAGTGTTCCATAGTTGTAATCAAGGATCCATTTCCAAATTGCAGACGTAATAATTAATGATACAGCCCATGGGACGATTAATGCTGCTCTGACTAATCGGCGCCCTATAAATTTTTGATTTAGTAAGATAGCTATTCCCAAGGATAAAATAGTACTGAACCCGACGACTGCCACTGTCCATATCAAGGTATTTTTCAGAACCATATAAAAAGTAGGCTTAGAAGAAACAGCCACATAATTTTCAAATCCGGTAATCTCGTGCCTGACACCCGCCAAGCTAACTCTAGAAAAAGAAGTGATAAACAATTCTACGATGGGGATAAAAGTGACAATGAACATTAAAATTAAACTAGGTAGCAGCCATAAATAAGGATGAGTAACTATATCCTCCCATGTCATCTTCCTTGGTTTTATCTTCAAGTCTCTGGTGAGTTTTTTTAAGGCAGGCACTTTATCTATTTCCATCAGATACCCTCCGGTTATACTAGTGATTCATTGTCATGTTATCGTCTTCTCTCTTACTTGCTCACGCCGCACCACTCAATCATTGTTAAGGCATACATTTTGACTAAATTAAGGAAATCATCAACGAAGATATATTCATCAGGGGCATGGGCATTAGCCCCTTTTGGGCCCCAGATCAAAGCCGGAGTATCACTATAGACATTAAACATAAACGAATCGCAAGCAAAAGGAGCACCGTGTACCGGAAGCCCGTCTTTATAAAAACTCAGTGAAATTCTTTTGGTTATAGAGATAATCTCATGATCCTCGGGTATACCGGACCCAGGCAGATACCGAATCAATTTCTCTATCGTCGGCTTGACATGTTTCAAAATTTCATCTTGCTCCGCCCTCTTTTTATAAAATTCTGTAAAATCTTGATAGAGGTCTTCTTCTGTTGTCTCTGGATAGCACTGAATCCATACATCGATCACACAAGAACTGGGCACCCGATCACATAGAGGCAAATGAACCGGACCTGCTTTCACCCCCTGGACATAGGCCGGAAGATTGGGACCGTCGGCAAAATACTTATTGGTTGACCTTTTTTTCCCGTGGTACTTCTCATAATCTCTAAATATGTTTAAAAATCGACTTCCGGCAAATACAGGATTTTCAAGCCTTTCCCCACTAAACGATCTCCCCGGCCGTCCCTTGTAGGTGATTCTATACATACTTCCTCCCTGATTAACCGGACAAATGGAAAGATTACTCGGTTCTGGAATAATAGCAATATCCGCCTTGTATCCCCGCAAACGGCAGGCTAGCGTGCCATTGGCTCCCCCATATTCTTCATCCACCACTGATTCGATGGTGACATCACCTTTCAGTTGAATGCCTAAGTCAGACAGGGCTTTCAGGGCCATCATGGCGGCCACCAGCCCACCCTTCATATCAAAAACACCTAGACCGTATTGCTTCCCATCTTTGACAATGCCTGAAAAAGGGTCGACCGTCCAAGGGTCATCCCCCACCGGAACCGTATCCACATGTCCCGAAAATAGTATGGATCGTCCTCCTCCAGCCCCTGGCTTTTTTCCTACAACATTAGGCCTGTTCTTATAATGACGATTTCCCAAGTAAGCAGGATGTTCTTCTAGACCGGGGACATCTGTTGGCAAAAACATATCCACCACGCACCCGAGATCTTTTAATTTGGCATAGACAACATCCTGAACTTTTTTCTCATCTCCGTACGGGTAACGGTTTTCACTTGGAATAGAGACTAATTCCTTGTTAAGATTTAAAATCTCCTCACGATGTTTGTCCACCCACTGACTAATTTCATCAATCAACATGACCTTCCTCCCACATGATTTATTCTTGACAAAGCTGTCCTCCATCGACCACCAATTCTGTCCCAGTGATGAATGAAGCCTCATCAGAAGCGAGAAAACAAAAAGCATTCGCCACCTCTTCAACCTTTCCATATCGATTGAGAGGAATCTTGGATGTGTAATTCTTTACCGTTTCTTCCGACATTCCGCCTTCAAGAGCCAACTCAGTCAATATAAATCCTGGGCATACGGAATTAACACGGATATTATAGGGTGCCAATTCAATTGCCATTGTTTTCCCTAACAAAATAACCCCTGCTTTGCTGGCATTATAGTGAGCCAATCCTGCTTCCCCTAAGATCCCGTTACTCGAAGCCATGTGAACGATCACTCCCGACTTTTGCTCTTTCATCTCTCGAGCCACAACCTGTGAACATAAGAAAACACCAGTTAAATTAACATTTAGGGTGTCGTTCCAATTTTTATCCGTCGTTTCTAAGAAAAGTTCAAAGCGGGCAATTCCGGCATTATTTGCTAAAATATCAATCCGTCCAAATCGTTCTTTTGTAAACGAAACAAGTTGTTCAACATCTTGTCTCTGTGTAACGTCGGTTAGAATACTATAGACTTCTCCGAAGGAAGATAATTCCTTTTTTGATTCAGTTAACCATTCTTCGTTTATGTCACAAATCACTACTTTAGCCCCCTCTTGCAAAAACTTTTTGGCAATTGCTTTTCCTATCCCTCTCCCAGCACCAGTTACAATCGCACTTTTATTTTGTAAACGCATAGATCCACCTCCAACAAGTTTGTTAATTAAATTGATTTTCTAACTAGATTATACAAACCCTCATATAATTAGGTCAATATAATTTTTAAAATATTAATATTTTTCTTTTATATTAAGACGTGCTTAACCCTTGATCAACTCAATGTGGTATGCGATTCTCCAACAGTGTTAAAGTTAACATTGTAACAGCCCCACACACAAAGACTTATGTAAACACTGTGTGTGAGGCCAGGTTTCACAGATATTCCTATTCAAGAAGAGCGTCAATTTCTTCCAAAGATGTTACAGTCCAAGATTCTTGGAAGAAGCGCTCCAATCCAGGACGTGCCTTTTCAATAAATGCTTCCTTGTCTACTTCAACAGCTTGCATACCTGCTTCTAGCATCTCATGATAGAATTGATCAGCATCAGATACTGCTTCGGCATCGGCATAAGCCATCGCTTCTTCCGCTGCTTCTTGGATCAACTGCTGGTGTTCGGGGCTTAAGGAATCCCATAAATCCTTGTTCATCCACATAAAGGCGGCTTCGTAAACATGGCCGGTATTGATTAAATAGTCTTGTACTTCATGCAAATTAAACGTATAGATCTGTTCGTATGGACCTTCAGACGCTTCCACAACCCCGGTTTGCAAGGCTCCGTATAATTCAGGCAAAGCAACAGGTGTTGGCGAGGCACCGATCGCTTCCCAGGCCGCAACCCAAGCTTCAATTTCCGGCATACGCAAGTTCAGGCCCTTGACATCATCAGGGGTTTCAATCGGTTTGTTAGCTGTCATATGACGTGGACCACGCATAATGGTCCCGATGATTTGGAATCCGGCATCAGCCATTTTGGCAAACATCTGCTCTCCAAGGTCCCCGTAAAAAGCGGCTTGCATATGCTCCATGCTCTGGAATAAGAACGGTGCTGTAAAGAACATGTATTCGGGAGCATACATATCTACTCCTGTATATCCTTCCAAAACCATCTCCAGGTCTCCTGATCGAACTGCTTCATAGTTTTCCCGTGCTGAACCCAGGGACCCATTGGGGAAAAAGTTAACTTCAATCTCACCATTGGCACGTTCGTTAACTAGCTCAGCAAATTTGGCTGCCCCTTTGGCTGGAGCTGATTTTTCGTCAAAAACAGTAGCTATGTCAATACTAATTGTCTCTCCAGCAGGAGCGCTTTGCTCACCCTCTTGCTCTGCTTCGACATTTGTCCCAGTGTCAGAGTTGCTGCCACAGGCTGCCAAAATTAACACAAGAATACAGAATAAAGAAAATAGTCTTTTCATTTTTTATCCTCCTCGTATTTTGTAAAATTAATGAGTGCAGAGTTGATGCCAGGCATCACTCCGCTATTACACTGAAGATGACAAAAATGCTGTCTTGTTATTTACAATAATTCCGCCGATTCAGCTAACAATTCTGCTAGATGAACAACCCGTACCCGTTCACTAAGTCCTTCACGTTGCACCCCTAGCTTCATCTGTAAGAGACAGCCTGGGTTTGTCGTAACTATAGTGGTCGCTGTGGTTTCTTTTACTGTCTCCATCTTAACATCGAGAATCTCCATCGATTCCTTGTAGTTTAATACATTGTAAATCCCTGCAGACCCACAGCACATGTCGGGGTTGGCCATTTCCCGGAACGTCACTCCTGGTATTCGCTTAATTAAGTCCAGCGGCTCCGTCGTTACCTTCTGTACATTGGTCATATGGCAGGATCGCTGGTACGTGATAATTTCGTTAACCGGCTTGGTCAGCGGCAGTTCACACTGTGCGAGCACCTGGCTTATATCACGAGTCTTGGCCACAAACGCTTTCGCCCGTTCTTCCCATTGTGGATCGTCGTGGAAAAGATGGTCGTACTCCACCAGCATCCCCCCGCAGCCACCTGCGTTGTTAACGATAAAGTCCACGTCCAGTCGTTCAAAAGCCTCTATGTTTCGCTTTGCAAGTATTTTTGCATCATCTAATCGCCCGGCATGGGCGTGCAACGCACCGCAGCAGGTTTGCTCACCAATGACGTGAACCTCACATCCGGCAAGGGCAAGCAACTCCATTGACAGCCGGTTAATCTTTTCAAATATAGCATCCATAATGCAACCGGTAAAAAAAGCGACTTTCCATTGGAGAGTATTCGCTATCGGTGGCTTAAACAGACGCGGCCGTTTGCGCCTCTTTAGGGGAGAACTCACTTTAGGCAATACTGCTTCGAAGGCCCGAAGATTATCTGATAGAACATGGTTTAATTTCCCTTTATGAACCATTGCCTGTACTCCGGATGCTTGATACAACCAGATCACATCTGTTAAAAGCTGCAATTTTTTGGGACTGGGAAAGATGTTTTGAAACATCTTGTCCTCTATCCAGCGCAACGGTGTGGATGTACGGTTTCCCTTATATTCCGCCAACACTCCCCGTGCGTCCTCTAAGATTTTGCCATACTGCACCCCAGACGGACAAGCTGTCTCGCAGGCACGACAACCCAGGCAAAGATCAAGCGGCTCTTCGAGTTCATCCAACGAAAGATGTCCCTCCGCCGCCATCTGTACTAGATTGATCCGGCCGCGTGGAGAATGGGTCTCCCTTTTCATGGTCAGGTAGGTGGGGCAGGCGGGCAAGCAGTAGCCACACTGCACACATTGGACGGTTTCGTCGTAAGGCAACGTTTTACGCTTGTTCATCTGCTCACTACCCTTCCGTTAAGTTGAGTCGTTGCCCAGGCTTAGGAAAAATCTTGCCCGGATTCATAATGTTCTTTGGATCCCAACTCTCCTTGATACGCTGCATCATCTCAAGCCCTGCCTTGCCCAATTCCATCTCCATAAACGGTGCCTTCATGTTGCCGATGCCGTGCTCTCCAGACAGCGTGCCTCCCAACTCAATCGCCGCTTCAAAAATCTCCGCAACTGCCTGCTCAACGCGCTTCATCTCGTCCTTGTCCCGCTTGTCGGCCACAATATTGGGATGCAAATTACCATCACCTGCATGCCCGAACACCACCAGATTAACGTTGTATTTTTCTCGGATTTTTTTTAAACGAGCAAACATTGCTGGGATCTGGCTGCGCGGAACGGTGGCATCCTCGGAAATTTTGGTCGGCTTAACTCTCGTAATCGCAGGAGAGACCATTTTGCGAGCCTTCCACAGATTAGCCCGCTCCGACTCGCTAGTGGCAATTTTTACGCTGCGAGCTCCAACCGCTTCGCAAAGTTTTGCTGCTTCCCGAATTTCCTCCTCCACGGCACGGGCATGGCCATCCACTTCAATCAGAATGATTGCTTCGGCATCGACGGGAAGTCCGCTAGGCTGGTACGATTCCACCGCTCGGATGCAGGTTTGATCCATAATCTCCATCTTGGCCGGTAATATTCCTGAAGTAAGTACTTTGGAGATTGCTTCTCCTGAGGTGACGATGTCGTCGAAAATGGCCATCAGCGCAGCTGTTGCCTGTGGTTTGGGAATCAGCCGCAAAATCGCTTCCGTGATGATACCAAGTGTGCCTTCAGAGCCGACGATCAGCTTAGTCAGGTCATAGCCAGTCACATTTTTCACCGTACGTCCGCCGGTGCGGATGATCTCCCCCTGCGGCGTCACCACTTCTAAGCCCAATACGTAATCCTTGGTCACCCCGTACTTCAAGCCACGTGGCCCACCGGAATTCTCCGCCAGATTGCCGCCGATGGTGGAGACATGCGAACTGCTTGGGTCGGGTGGATATATCAGTCCTGCCTGCTCAGCTGCTGCATGAATGTCAGCCGTTAAGACTCCCGGAGAGACAATTGCAATCAAATCGTCGGGGACCACTTCCAGCTTCTTGTTCATGTGCGACAGGTCCAGCACGATGCCGCCTTCGACGGGCAACGGCCCTCCGGACAGTGAAGTGGACTGGCCGCGTGGATAGACAGGAATCGTTTCCTCGTAGGCCAGCTTAACGACTGCAGCCACCTCCTGTGCGGTCGTCGGCTGTATCACCAGTTCTGGGAGAAAGACACCGAACGACGCATCGTAAGAATAGCCAATCAAGTCCTGCTTCTCCGTCAGAATCCGCTTATCGTCTGAGATAATACCTCTGACCTGCTGTAAAATTTCCTCATCAACTTTTCTGTAGGCCAATACATTCACCCTCTTACAGGTTAATCTGAGGGACAGAATTTGTCATCCAAAATACCGCTTGGTCCTGTACTTACCACTGTTCGGTTCTTACAACACTCCGTGATAAGCGTTTTCAATAATTTGTCTAACATCGCTTTCACTAGTGAGCCTGGGGTTTGCAAACACATTTCCACTCCTCATGGTGTCTCTGATCATCTGCGGCAAATAATCCAATGAAACCCCCAAATCCTTGATATTGTCTGGGATGTTTAAGGATTTATTCATTGTTACGATTGCTTCAATGGCTTTCCTTCCTGCCTCAGTCACTGGCAAACCGCTCACATCTTCCCCTAATGCAACGGCGATCTCCTTGTATTGATCAGGACAAGCCGGCAGGTTATATGCCATGACATATGGTAATAATGCAGCATTGGCAATACCATGAGGGATATTAAAAATACCACCGAGCGTATGTGAAATGGCATGTACATTTCCTAAACGTGACTGGGCAAAGGCCATCCCTGCCATGCAGGATGCCACAAGCATTTCCCCTCTGCTATCCATATCTGTACCTACAAAATAAGCTTTATTTATGTTCTCACCAATTATTTTTACTGCGTTTATCGCTAAAGCTTGACTGACAGGATTTGAAAATTTAGAAGTATAAGACTCTATGGCGTGTGTAAGTGCATCCATTCCAGTAGCAGCTGTAATCGAAGGCGGTAAACCTAGTGTAAGTTCAGGATCTAAGATTGCTAGCTTAGGATATAGATGCGGACTGATAATGGCTGCTTTAAACAATGTCTTCTCGTTTGTAATGATGGTAGCTGGGGTCGCTTCACTTCCTGTTCCAGCTGTAGTCGGGATGGCAACAATCGGAAGAGGGGGATGAGGTAATTTGTTCACCCCTTCGTAATCGAGAATACTGCCGCTATTATTCACGAGCGCAGCAATAGCCTTTGCTGTATCAATACTGCTGCCCCCACCAACCGCTAGTACGATGTCGCAATTCCCTTTTTGCAAATAACGCAAACCATTTTCCACTATCTGATTAGTGGGGTTCGGGTCCACTTCATCAAAAATGTCATAGGCAATACCCTGTTCGTTCAAAGACATTTCAATCGGATCCAGGATCTTTGCTTTTCTGACACCAGCGTCAGTTACAATGAGGACTTTTTGCTTAACATACGGCTTTAACAATTCCCCCGTTTTTTTCGCTAGTCCTCGTCCATACTCCATTTGTGTCGGCATAAAAAATTTGTACCCATCCAATGCCATTCACTCCTTTTCTTCCATTTGATTTAGTTGATGTTTAATATTGCTAATATGATTTTCCATTGCTGTCCGTGCCATTTCTGCGTCAGCGGTCAGTATGGCTTCATAAATTAAGCGATGTTCGCCCAACACTTCTTCGGTTTTTCCTGGAATTTTAAGTGCATCGATCCTTGCTTCATACACCCCGCTAATAAGCGGTATCGGATATTAATTTAAACGTGTTGATCATCATAGAATTATGGCTGGCCTCAATCACAGCAGAGTGAAAGGCAAAATCCTCTTTTACAGCCAGTTCATGACGGTTTATTGAATGTTCCATTTGATCTAAGGCTGCTTTGATCCGTCGCAGATCTTCTTCTGTTCTGCGTTGGGCCGCATAAAAGGAAGCATAGCTTTCGATACCTTGACGCAGTTCTAATAATTCAAAAATGTCTGCTTTCCCTTCATGGAAAATGGAGTCGAATAAGACAAATAACTGGTCTTGGTCATTGTTATTCAAAAAGATACCAATACCAGGTTTAACAGTAACAATTCCTCTCTCCGCGAGTACACTGATCGCTTCGCGGACCGCACCTCTGGAAACAGAAAACATGTTTGCTAAATTTCTCTCTTTTTTAAATTGGTGTAATATTGGTCTGCTGATGAACCCAGGAGCTTCGGACGCCTTTTTTTAGAATACAGGCACTGCCCTTATGACAGTGCCCGTTTGCGATGAAATGTTACTTCCTAAAAATGGGCTGTTCATATCTTTCAATGACTTCCCTATTGACGTCTACGCCAATCCCCGGCTTTTGCGGAATTGGTACTTTTCCATCCTGCATAGAAATTGAATGATAAATTAAATCCCCTCTGAATGGATGGGCTGATTGATCATATTCTAGCATGGGCTCGATAGGATTTAAGGATAATGGAGTTGGAGGTAAGGAAGCTATAAATTGCAGTGAAGCTGCAAGCCCAATTCCCGAACCCCATACATGGGGTATTAACATCGTATTCCAAGCTTGAGCCATGGCAGCTATTTTCTTGCACTCGGTAAATCCACCGGAAGACATTAAATCTGGTTGCAATATATCAAGCGCTCCATTTGCTATCCAATGCCTATAACCCGTTTTTCCGAATAGATTTTCTCCAGCTGCAATATATGTAGAAGATAAATTTCTCAGTTGTTTATACCCTTCGATATCTTCAGGAGCAAGAGGTTCTTCAAAAAAATGAATATTTAAAGATTGACACTCATTTAAAATCCGCCTAGCAGCTGGGAGGTTATAGGCACAGTTTGCATCCATCATAATTTTTATTTGATCACCCACAGCTTCACGAATAGCACTCACAAAGCTAATATCCTCTTCTACACCAAAGCCTATTTTCAACTTAATTGCTTTAAATCCTTTTGATATATGCTCTTTTGCTTCCTCAATTCCGCTTTCGGGATATTTTTTTCCTTTATATCTATAAAAGCCAGTTGCATAGGGAGTAACTTCTGACCGGAAACTTCCTCCAATCAGTTTCGATATTGGTTTATTCAAAGCTCTTCCAATCACGTCCCAAAGGGCAATATCAACACCACTAATGGCATTGACAGCTGCACCCGACTGTCCAAAAGGACGAGAACGATTATACATTTCCTCCCAAAGTACTTCTACATCGAATGGGTCTCTGCCTATTAAAATGGGTTTATAGCAAAACTCAATAAATGATGCAGCAATCTCAGGGGGTTGTAATCCATGACACAAAGACTCTCCCCATCCAACAACTCCCTCATCGGTGATTATTTCCACGATTAATGAGCTGCGTTTTTCCACCCATCCTTGAGAAAAAGAAAACTTTTCATCTAACGGTGTAGATAATACATGCGGAATAACATTAACAATCTTCAAAATAATTCACTCCTAAATGATAATGATGTAGCAGAGTAGGAAACTGAAATTTACTGACGACCTTAAGACCGCCATGTTTTCTTCAGTTTCCCTTCACTTACAACATCACCTTAGTCATTTAAAATTTTCCACACAGCTTGGTATACTGCTTTAACAGGCACGCCTGCCTTCTCTGCAATCTGCCGACAATCTTCAAACTCGGGACTTTCTTGAACCACTTGATTCCCCAACAAGGCCTGTTTAACCGATACAGGGCCCCATTTAGTTTCGACTGTTTTGAACTTCCGGCCCAAACGATGCACAGTCCACGGGGAGTAACGAATGCCAAAAGTCGTTGTTTCGGTAAAGATCAAACGTTTCACTTTATCCAGCAAATGTTTAGACAAGAGAACGGATAATAAGACAGCAGGCCTGTTTTTTTTCATATAAATTGGCGTGTAGTAAACATCATTCACTCCTATCGCCAGCAGTCTGTCCATTAACTCTCCCAACCATTCAGCAGGCATGTCATCCAAGTTTACTTCTATTTTGATCATGTCGGAGTCAATATGCTCACGCTCGTGATTAAACGGTTGTTTTGATCTATTCATTTTGTTAACACCTTGTTCATACTACCACTTTTATATCCTTTTAAATCTAAAGTAATAAACTTATATCCGATCTGTTCCAACTGGTTATAAATGTGGTCTCTGTTTGTTAAGATCGTATCCATATCTCCCGGTTCTACCTCTATCCTAGCCAGATCCCCGTGATGACGGACACGTACCTGGCGGATACCTAAGCTGCGAATTACCTGTTCAGCCTGTTCAACCTTGGAAAGCTTTTGCACTGTAATCATCTCTCCGTAAGCAATGCGGGAGGACAGGCAGGCAAAAGAAGGCTTATCCCAGGTTTCTAAGCCCATTTGTTTGGACAGTGCCCTGATCTCATCTTTGTACAAACCGGCTTCCTGCAGTGGGCCCCTCACACCCGATTCTTGGGCTGCTTTAGTACCCGGACGGTATTCACTTAAATCATCGGCAATAAGACCATAGACAATATGGTTCAATCCATACTTTTTGCGCAAAGGTTCCAATTCCTCAAACAGCCCTTTTTTGCAGAAGTAACAACGATTTTTATTGTTCTCCTTATACCCGGGAATCTCCAGTTCAGACGTGGAAATCACCACATGGCGTGCCCCGATTTTGGCTGCCAGCCGCTTTGCCTCCTCCAACTCTGAAGAAGGATATGTCTCCGAATCGGCTGTCACAGCTAGGACATGGTCATAACCAAGGGTGTCCACTGCAACCTTGAGTAAAAAGGTACTGTCTACCCCTCCCGAGAAGGCAACAAGCACACTTTTCATGTCGGAGAGTATACCTTTAAGTTTGAGCAGTTTATTCTCCATATTATCCCTCTCTAGTTACGTTTAATCATGTTTTCTCCTATTTTAACAGAATCTTTTTAAATTGACACTGCGTGGTCTTAGGATTTTGAAGCAACTGGTCAGCAGCAAGGGGGTTTGTTAGAATAAAACTAAAACAACAAGAGGGAGAGTAACATGCCAGATCAATTAAAACATCTGTTGCACCAAGTCGCAGCGGGAGACCTCAGTCCAGAGATGGCCTATGAACAGTTGAAAAGCTACGAAGATCTAGGTTTTGCCAAGGTGGATTATCACCGGGTGCGGCGTAAAGGATTTCCTGAAGTGATTTTTGGTTCAGGGAAAACAGCAGATCAAATCGTCGAACTTTTTAAACGTTTAATGACCCAACATAAGATCATTTTAGCCACACGGGTCTCAAAGGATAAAGCAGCCGCTGTCAGGCAGTCACTACCTGAATTGAGCTATGATCACACTGCTCGAATTCTTTATTATGCAGACAAGCCCTTGGAACCGCGAACGAAAGGGGCCATCGGTATTCTTTGTGCCGGTACAGCGGATCTGCCCGTAGCCGAAGAGGCGGCATTAACCGCCTTGGCTATGGGCAATCGTGTCAAACGCTTTTATGACGTAGGCGTAGCAGGCATTCACCGCTTGTTCCACCATTTGGAGCAAATCAAACAGTGCCGCGTGTTGATCGTGATTGCCGGGATGGAAGGAGCCCTTCCCAGCGTAGTTGGCGGTTTGGTCCACCAGCCTGTCATTGCTGTTCCCACTAGCGTGGGTTACGGGGCACATTTTAATGGACTGGCACCGCTCTTAACCATGCTCAATTCTTGTTCTTCCGGGGTGACAGTGGTCAATATTGATAATGGTTTTGGTGCAGCCTACTCAGCATCGCTTATTAATCAACTTGGGGAGGAATAACATATCATGTCTACGATCTTGTACCTTGACTGCAGCTTGTCCGGTATTAGCGGAGATATGACTTTAGGTGCTTTGGCCGATTTAGGTGCGGACTTAGAACTTATTGAACAACAGCTGCAATCGTTTCCTATTGAGCCATTTAAATTAGAGCGGAAAGGTGTGCTTAAAAAAGGCATCTACAGCCAAAAGGTAGATGTTGTGGTTGATCCTGACACCCCTCCTGCTCATCACCGCCATTACAGCACGATTAAAAAAATGATCGAGGAGTCCCAAATCTCGGATCGGGCCAAACAGCTGGCCATAAGGATTTTTGAACCCATCGCTCAGGCTGAAGCGAAAATTCACAACACAAGTGTCGACAAAGTACACTTCCACGAGGTTGGCGCTGTTGATTCGATCGTGGACATTGTTGGGGTGGCAATTGCCCTTGATCAACTTGAGATTAACCAGGTGTTCAGTTCCCCTGTTGTAGTGGGCTCGGGCTCCATTCACATTGATCACGGCCGTTATCCGGTCCCGGCGCCGGCTACACTGGAAATTCTGCGAGGTGTGCCTATCTTAGAGTCTGATCTAAATGGCGAACTCACTACTCCCACAGGGGCGGCTATAATTAAAGGATTGAGCACCTCGTTCGGCCCCATGCCAAGCATGACTGTCACCCAGATCGGCTATGGGGCAGGTACAAAAGATTTCGAAGGCCATCCTAATGTACTAAGAGCTGTAATAGGTGAACGAGTTGAGTAAATTAAGAACAAAGACTTAAAAGCAGGGGGAACTCTTTCAAAAGCACCCCCTGCTTTTTTCGTCCTAGGGACAATAGGATTGCCTGTAGGAGTCCCACATCCGGTTTTAAAACACTCCCGTTGATAGAGCAAGTGTTCTGCCCCGATGATTGTACTAATCGAAAAAATTAGGATAGTTTGTAAAAGCGCATCGCATTCTGACCAAAAATTTTGTCTGCTTCCTTAGCCGATAAGGAGGCAGGCAAATTTGCTGCCAAGGCCTGATATACTTCTTCATACTGTCCAGCCAGCAAGCAGACTGGCCAGTCGCTTCCAAACATCACTCTTTCCACTCCAAACACCTCTAAGGCATGGGACACATAGGGACGGAGATCATCCGGGGCCCACTTCTGGTGATCGGCCTCTGTGATCATCCCTGATAACTTGCACATCACATTGGGATAATTCGCTATTTCTGCAAGATGTTCCTGCCATGGATGCATCTCCTGCTTGGCAATGTTCGGTTTAGCCAGATGGTCAATAACCGCTCGCAAGCGAGGAAAACGTTGAAGTAAGGCCTTGATTACAGGAAGATGCCTTGGATAGATGAGCAAGTCAATAGGAAAATCGTTTTCTACTAACCGACTGATATTTTCGACCACCTGCGGACGCAGGATCCATTTATCATCAGCTAAATCCTGGAGCATTGGACGGATCCCAACAAATCCTTGCCGTTGTCTATAGCGGTCAAAATCTTGGGGAAATGTTTCTGACTCTAAGTCCAACCAGCCAACCACTCCAGCGATAAAGTCTGTTTCAGCGTACAAGCTAAGTAGAAATTCTGTCTCTTCGACAGTCGATGTGGCTTGAACCACAATGGTCTTCTCTATCCCACAGCGTTCCAAATGGGATTTTAAATCCTGCGGTAAAAAATCTCGGTAGATCTCTTCAAGTTCAGGCGTTAACCAAAAGTAATCACCACGTTCCAGCTTCCAAAAGTGTTGATGAGCATCTATTCGCATCCCTTACACTCCCTTATGCGTTGATGTTATAATAAGGTTATATGATACCGGTAACTTTTTAAATGTTCAAAATTTAATGCGGTGAAAGGAAGAACCTAGAGATGGTAACAATTTACGATATTGCTAAAAAAGCCAATGTGTCACCCATGACGGTCTCCCGGGTGATTAATAATTCTGGAAACATCTCTGAGAAAACGAGAAAAAAAGTTGAAAAGGTCATTCGTGAAATGAATTATATCCCCAATTCTGCGGCTCGCAGCCTTATCTCAAAGGAAACAAAAATTTTAGCTTTGCTTATCACCGACATCACCAACCCTTTTTTCACAAAAGTAGCCCGTGGAGCAGAGGATAAAGCACTGGAAAAGGGTTATCGTTTAATATTAAGCAATAGCGATGAGAATCTATACAAAGAAACTGATTACTTTAAAACATTTATTTCCACCCCTGTGGACGGGATCATCTTTGCCCCAACTGGAGATGAATCAAAGAAGAACATTCAGTTGTTAAATGATCACCAAATTCCCTTTGTGCTAGTGGATCGGGAAATTCCGGGCATCCAATGCGACCAAGTATTAGGCGACAATCACAGTGGCAGCCGGCAACTCCTCGACTATTTATACCAGAAAGGCCACCGGAAGATAGCTTTAATCAATGGACCGGCAACCGTCTCCACCGCAAGGGAACGCCAGAAAGCGTATATGGAATTTATGAGGGAACACAGTTTAGTGATCCACCCTGAATGGATTTTAGAGACCAATTACAAACAAGGAGGGGCCATTACCGCGGTCGAAACTTTGCTTTCCCTTCCTAATAAGGATAAACCTACGGCCATTTTTGCAGCCAACAACTTTATTGCTATTGATGCCATCAATACATTAAAGAAATACAACTACGATCCTCCCCATGATATTGATATTGTCTGTTTTGATGATTTAGAATCCTATTCGTGGTTCCCCCCTTTTCTAACGGTAGCTGTACAACCAGCTTATGATTTCGGCTATACTGCCACTCAGTTACTGATTGAACGCATTGAAAAAAAGTCACCGACAACAGAACGGAAAGTGATCCTGACTCCTAAAATAGTATATCGAAACTGAAATAATATCCTTCTATTTGAACAAAATAAGGTGGAAAGGTTAGCCAAAGCACGGCTAACCTATTCATGTATGTTTCACCTTTTCTGTTTAAAGAATGTTTTAGTCATATAGAACCGCTTGTATCTCTTCCGAATCAATGTTGTCCTTATCATACCAGAAGAAACCGGTATCGATTGTTTCTGGTACACTTTCACCACTAATGACCTGCACCGCAGCCTTGACCGTCTCATATCCTATGCCGATCGGGTTTTGAGTAATGGCTCCTGCCATAATACCACTTTTGATCCCCTCGATCTGCTGTTTCCCCGAGTCATAACCAATAATGACTATCTCTCCTTCTTTGTTCAGCTCACGAACTGCATTGACAATACCGATCGCAGATCCTTCATTGGCACCGAAGAAGCCGTCAAGATCTGGATGGGCTTGTAAGATCGCTTTGGCCAAATCAGTTGATCTGAGATGGTCCCCGCCTCCATATTGGATATCAATGATCTCAATATCGGGATATTGTTCATTAATCCGATTGACAAAACCATCACGACGGTCAACGCCCGTGCGGCTAGTTTGGTCATGAACAATCAAAGCTACTTTCCCTTTATTGCCAATCAGCTCAGCCATTTTATCTGCCGCCAGAGCTGATGCGGCGATATTATCTGTGGCCGCCGTTGCTAGTGGAATGTCACTGTCTACACCAGAATCAAAAGCAATAACAGGAATATTGTTGTCACGTGCCCGTTCCAGAAGCGGCAGGGCCGACTGGCTGTCCAGCGCTGCAAACCCAATGGCATCCGGATTTCGGTCAAGAGCAGCCTGAAGCATTTCAATTTGTTTGTCCACTTGGGACTCAGTTTCAGGCCCTTCAAATGTAATTTCAACGTCAAATTCTTCTGCAGCCTGTTCAGCCCCCAACCTGACTGCTTGCCAAAATTGATGTTGAAACCCTTTTGAGATTAAGGGAATGTACAGTTTTCCATCATCATCTCCCCCATTTGAAACGCCTTGTTGCTCATCAGCTGGAGAAGACGAACAAGCGGTCAAAAGAGAAGTGAACACCAACATCAAAGCAAGAAAAACTATCCCATTTTTCACACTCAATCTCTCCTTTTTAATATAAATTTTTATTAATAAGTTGTAACCCCTTATAGAAAACAACCTTCCCTTACTTTTTGCCACGCCTTAAAATATCCGCATAGACCGCTAGGATGACCACAACCCCCACCACCACGGTTTGCCACTCTTGAGGAACAGAAAGAATGCGCAAACCGTTGGTCAGGACACTCATAATCAATGCCCCTATCACTGTGCCCAGGATGGTTCCCTTTCCACCGCTGAGGGACGTTCCACCAATGACCACTGCGGCAATCGCTTCTAATTCATATCCCATACCTAGTCCCGGTTGGGCAGAATTTAACCTGGAGGCCATGAGTACGCCAGCCACTCCTGTAAAAATGCCGGTTATGGTGTAAATAGTCATCTTCCAAAAATCCACGTTCACCCCTGAAAGGCGAGTCGCTTCTTCATTACTCCCCAAGGCAAAGTTATATCTCCCTATAATCGTCTTAGACAGAATAACAGCTGCCAAAATGGCCATGCCGAAATAGATTAAAATGGCATTGGGCACCTCAAATCCTGGGATGATGTAGGACGTTATTGATCCTAGCGCAATTGAGGAAAATTCCGGATTGTCATTAAAATAGATTGGCTTTGTTCCAGAGATCACGAGTGCCAAGCCCTTGGCGATCATCATCATTGCCAGTGTGGCAATGAAGGGAGGAATTTTCATCTTGGCCACAGCAAATCCGCTTAACAATCCGCACAGGGCTCCGGTCAAAATCCCACCCAATATACCGATGGGTGTTGGCAATCCCCAAAATGTGATAAACACGCCAGTCATGACTGAACATAAGGTCATGACTGTCCCGACAGATAAGTCGATACCTCCAGTAATGATAACAAACGTAGCCCCTAAAGCTAGAATGCCGATTACTGCTGCTGATAATAGGATACCGACGATATTGGAAAAGTGTAGAAAATTACTCGAGGCCAAGGAAAAAAAGATGACAAGTATGATTAAACTAGCAAAAGCCAATACCTGCTGTAATGCACTCGATTTAATAGGGACTTTCTTTCTCAACGCAGCGAACTTGTCCGTTTCCAATTTCATGATCGTTCCCCCATTGTTTGAAAGGTCTTCAATTATGCCAATCGTTTGACAGCGTAATTCATAATAGTCTCTTGGGTCACATTTTCATTCTTAAGTTCACCGGTAATCCTTCCTTCACACATGACAATTATACGGTGACTCATAAGTAAAATCTCGGTCAATTCTGACGAAATCATAATGATGGACTTCCCTTGTTTAGCCAGCTTGTTTAACAAATTATAAATCTCACGTTTGGCTCCCACATCAATGCCACGGGTCGGTTCATCAAATATTAAAATATCACAGTCACGGACCAACCATTTCCCTATAACCACCTTCTGTTGATTACCCCCTGAAAGAAACTTCACCTGCTGATGGATACTGGGGGTCTTCACTTTTAAGTCCTCAACAATATCCGTAGAGACACGGTCAATGTGGTTATCATTCATCCATCCTCCTGCCCACATGAACTTTCGATAAGAAGGAAGAGCAATATTAGTTTTGACATCCATTTCGGTGAGCAGTCCAAACTGTTTTCGGTCTTCAGAAAGATATCCTATCCCATGTTTTACCGCATCATGGGTACTATTAATTACAACTTTCTGTCCATGGATATAAATGTCCCCTGAGTCAATCGGGTCTGCACCAAAAATGGCACGGGCCACCTCTGTGCGACCAGCTCCCATTAATCCTGCAAATCCTAAAATCTCTCCTTTATTGAGGTAAAAAGAGATATCTTTAAGAATGGACCCCCGGTTGAGATGTTTCACTTCAAGCACCTTTTCATTGCTAACCCTCTCGATTTTGGGTTTGAACGAATATTTAATTTCCCGTCCCACCATCATGGCCACAATCTCGTCAATCGACACCTCTTGAGTGTTAACGGTATCAACATAGCACCCATCTCGCATGACCGTAATTCGATCCGTGATCCGCTTTAGTTCATCCATGCGGTGAGAGATATAGATAATACCCACCCCGTTATCCCGCAACTGGTGAATGATCTTAAACAGGTCTTCAATTTCATTTTCTGTCAACGCTGCTGTTGGCTCATCCATGATTAACACTTCAGCATCAAAGGAGAGCGCCTTCGCAATTTCAACCATCTGTTGCTTGGCCACGGTAAGTTCGGAGACCAAGGTGTTCAGGTCCAAATTCAGATTCAAACGTTCAAACATCAAACTGGCCATTTCATTCTGTCTTTTTTCATCCAGGAATAACTGAAACCTTTTCCTTGGTTCTCTGCCAATAAAAATATTTTGAGCCACTGTCAAATCAGGCATAAGATTTAATTCTTGGTGAATCATACTGATACCCAGATTTTGTGCTGTTTTTGTATTTGGAATATCAATCTCCTTCCCCTTAAAAAAAATGGTGCCTGCATCCTTCTGGTAAATACCGGTCAGAATTTTCATGAGAGTAGACTTGCCTGCCCCATTTTCACCAACAAGAGCATGAACCTCCCCTTTCTTTAACTCGAATCGTGCTTTAGAAAGGGCTTGGACCCCTGGGAAACGCTTATCAATATCCTCCATTCGCAAAAGAACCTCACTCACTTTATCACCTGCTTTTTCCGCTTATTTGATTACTCCTTTTTTTAGAATGATATTGCCATATAAAGCGCTTTCACTTGTGGCCACAATGGCATAGGCTGATTTAGCTCTTCCATAGAACTCAAACCTGTCCACCATCTCAAACTGAGTACCTTGGCCAGCATGCTTATTTATGATTGAGCGATACTGTTCCCATATCAAAGGCGAATGAGGATCACCTGGTACTACCTGCATTAACGCCACCGGCTTTTCCACATAAGTATCAAGGGGAAAAAAGGTAAGGATGGCTTCCAACAGTTCAGGTATGTTATGGCCATCAGAACGGATTAACCGGCGGGCGAGACTGGCAGATGGAAAATTTCCATCTGCCAGTACAATTTCATCACCGTGTCCCATCTCCATAAGTATCTTCATTAATTCTGGAGAAAGAATAGCAGGGATCCCTTTGAGCATGGATAGCTTTCCCCCATTCCTATCATTCTATTGTTATCGATAACATTTTTTTAGTTTAATTGTATCAGATTCATATTTAAGCGGTCAATTATATTTTAGTATTATTCATATTTTTTTGATAATAGTCAGTTGAATGATTAAAATATTCCCACTCCGGCTTTATTCCAGCTCCATAACCTAACGTAGCGCCCCCCTCCACTGGCAGTGCGACCCCTGTAACAAAAGAAGCTTCTTCACTAGCAAGAAATAAGGCAGCTCTTGCAATTTCTTCAGTAGAAGCGGTACGACCTAACATGTGGGACAAATCTTGCTCCAAGCGGGCTTTCTCTGGATCATGCTGTGTTTCAAACCAGCTTTCCAGAAGGGGGGTTTTCACTCCTGCCGGACAAATGGCATTGACACGAACATTAAACGGAGCATAATCAATGGCTGCTGCTTTGGTCAAGGCAATCACAGCCCCTTTGCTGGCTGAGTAGGCCGCATTACTCCGCTGCCCAATGACTCCTGTCATCGAAGCCATATTAATGATATTACCCTGTGTTTGCTTAAGGTGAGGAATGGCATATTTAATCGTTAAGTAGATGCTTTTGATATTAACATCAAATAAACGATTCCATTCAGCCGTTTCGATTTCCTCTAAACGTTTAGGGAGGATGATTCCCGCATTATTAAACAAAATATCGAGCTGTTTAAATGTGGTAATGGTATTTTCAATCAGCGAGCAAACATGAGACTCGTTTGAGACATCACAGTGAACAGCGATTGAATCCTGATTGTCTTCTCTGATCTTCTCTGCGATGGCCTCTGCTTTTTCCATGTTGATGTCAGCGACGACCACCTTAGCTCCTTCTTGGGCAAATAAGCGAGCACTTGCCTCTCCGATCCCGCTTGCTCCACCCGTGACAATGACGACTTTATCTTTTAAGCGCATCGTATGATATAACCTCCTTTAATTGTTATCGGTAACAATTATACAATAAATAAACCGTGCAGAACACTCACTCTGCACGGCAATTTTAATCATCTATTAGTCATTTTCGGTGACCATTTTTTCATATTCTTCAGCGGACATGAGCTTATCCAGTTCACTGGTATCTGACATTTCCACGACAATCATCCACCCATCACCATATGGATCAGAGTTGACCAGTTCCGGTTCATCTTCCAGGCTTTCGTTGACTTCTAATACTTTTCCGCTCACAGGTGCATATAACTCCGAAACCGTTTTAACAGATTCTACACTGCCAAAAGGAGAATCCTGTTCCACTTCATCATCCACTTCGGGCAGTTCTACAAAAACAATATCACCTAATTCAGATTGAGCAAAATCAGTAATTCCTATGTATGCCTTGTTGCCTTCCACGCGAACCCACTCGTGCTCTTCGCTGTATTTCAATTCCTTAGGTAGGTTCATTCCTCACACCTCCATGTGTATTTGCTTTCATCATACTATGTTCCCCAAGTCTCTGCAAATGTTTTCTCCTGAAAGCCAATGGTCACCTTGTTACCATCTGTCACTATGGGCCGTTTAAGCAGCTTCCCGTTTGAAGACAGAAGTTCCAGTTGTTCCTCTTCGTTCATGCCAGGTAAGTTTTCTTTCAGGTTTAATTCTTTGTACACTGTACCCCGTGTATTAAAAAATTTGTTTAGTGATTCTCCCGATTGCTGCCACAGCTTGCGCAGCGTTTCCTTGTCCGGGGGATCGTTGACAATATGCACCACATGCAAATCATAGCCATGATCTTCAAGCCAAGCCTTGGCTTTACGGCACGATGTTCATTGGGGATAGTGATATATCGTTACTTTAGGCATCAAGATCCTCCTTTACCAATCGTCCAGTTTACTTTATATAGCCTGTCCAAGTTGAGCCAGTACCAATCAGACACGTTAACCACTCACTCTACTCCTTGTTACGTCGACGGGAAAACACATTGGCACTGCGTACATACTCCACATCTTTATGCCCAGCCCGGTGGTTGATCACCCTGGCCAAGGCAAAGAAATAATCGGACAAGCGGTTCAAATATTTCTGCACCCAAGGATTGATCTTTTCTTTTTCAGCCAATCGCACCGTCTGGCGTTCCGCCCGCCGGATGACCGTTCTGGCCACATGCAAATAGGCCGCTGCTTTGGTTCCACCCGGGAGAATAAACCGCTCCAGTTCTGGTGCCTCGGCCACATAGGCATCGATGCGCTCCTCCAAAAAGGTGACCATCTCTTCCGTCACTTTAAATGGATATTTCCGCTCCGCACCTTCTTTTTTGCTTAAGTCACTGCCGCAGTCAAACAACTCATGCTGAATTTTCTCCAGCTCCTCTCTGATCTGGCGCTCCTCTTCTGGCAGATGGGCAATCGCCACACCCACAAAGCTGTTGGCTTCGTCTACCGTGCCATAAGCTTCCACTTTTGCACTGGCCTTGGATACACGGCCACCTACAATACTGGTTTGGCCCTCATCCCCTGTACGCGTATAAATTTTCATCGTTTCGTTCCCCTTTCATTCGGTTTACGAGTTTCTCCCACAGAAATGAAACGTGGCTGCCCTTCCCGATAAACGGTGATATACTTGAAACCGACTTCTACCAACAAGTGATAGGCCTGTTCAAAGTGGTGGGCAATATGTGCCTGATGATGCGCATCGGAACCGATAGTGATAATTTCGCCACCCAGCTGGCGGTAAAGTTTGATGACCGGCAGCTCAGGCAAGGCACAGTTCAGTTTATAACGATAACCAGACATATTGATTTCAATGCCCCGCCCTGTGTTAATCAGCTCTTTCAGCGTCTCAGCAATGAGGTGATCGTAGCGCCGCCAATCGATACAGGTATGATCCGCTTTCAAGTAGTGCACATAACGTTTGATCAGATCCAGATGACCTAGCACATGAAAATAGGGGTTATCCCGCACACAGTGGTACACAGTCTCAAAATAGAGATGCAAGGCTTGATCTAATTGTTTACCTTTAAAATAGTCACCGTTGTGCAGATCCAAGTCATCAGCAATATGGACGGAACCAATGATAAAGTCAAACTGATGGTCCCGGACAAACTGTTCATTCCTACTTTTTACCGAGGGATGTAAGCCAATCTCCACTGCCTTTAAGATATGCAGATGGTCTCCAAACCGCTTTCTCAGCTCATCCACTGTGCGGGCATAATCATGATAATCGAATTCAAAGGTCAACGGACAATTGGGATAAAAATAATCCAAATGTTCAGTAAAGGCGATTTCAGTCACTCCCTTGTCAATGGCCGCTTGACAGGCCACATCCATTGGGAGTTTGGAGTCAGCTGAAAATGAGGTATGCACGTGGTAATCAAACATGGCACTTTCTTCCTTTACATCTGGCATTTTTTATACTTATACAACAGCATAGCTGAAAATCCCGCTCAGGAAAAGAGGGCTCTGATCATTTCAGTTTTTTCCCCAGTCCGTGCCAGATGTAATACACATGATCGCTTAGCGACGACCCTTGCTGGACAAGCCAGCCGTTTAAATCACGCCACGTTCTTTCTAGCGCTGACAAAGGTACAATGCCCCGCCCCATTTCCAACATGATCAGAAACACAACACTATTCTCATCGCTTTGACGCCTTTGTGCTTCTGACTGGCGCACCTGTCCCAATAAAGTGTTAAACTGAGACAATATATGTTCCGCATCCCTTCCTTGTTCCAGTTCCTGCTTAATCCACTCCTCAAAGCCTTCCATGACTAACACGGTATGAGCCTGCCACCTTTTCGACCAGTCCTGCCAACTATGTCCCTGATAGGCAGAGATCCAGCTCAGCTGTTGACCTGTTGTTTGTGTCCTGACAAAAGCGCGCTTCCCTGAGAAGGCACCTCCCACGATGCAGTACATGCCCATCCCCTTTCAGTCCGAGTCAATTCCAGCACATAAGCTTGCCCCATATTGATGGGACTTTGCCACATGGAGGCCCTCACCCCCCATGTATATAACAGGTAGCGTATCACACCACCATGAGTCATCGTTAAAATACGTGCCGGTAGATTCTCCGGCCTTAACACCTCTCTCAGCCACTCACTTACCCGCTGCCTAAATTGACCCATTGACTCTCCACCAGGCGGGGCTGTTGTTTCCAAGTTCCTTAACCACGCCTGATAAAGCGGATCATGTTCCAGCTCCTGATGGGTCCTGCCTTCCCAGACACCGAAGTGGTATTCTCGCAAACGGTGATCATAGCTGGCAATCTTGGCCAGTTCCGGGTTCAAATCATGCAGCGTTTGCCGGCAGCGGGTCAGATCACTGCAATATACCCGGCTGAAGCTGAGTGCGGCCAACTGTGAGCGGAGACCGTCGAACAGATGCCACTCCTCAGGCAGACAGGGGACATCCGTGTGGCCATAGTAGCGTCCTTCCCTGTTCCACTCTGTCAGCCCATGACGAACCAGATACAGATGAACAGACTGAATAGTCCCCATAATTCGCCCCCCTCAATTGCTGCCCCTAACAGATCTCCGTTAATCCCGCCAAATTGAGCCTGGCTCCACCGCATCCAAACCAGCAAAAACAAAAGATGATTGACATAGAGCAGAATCAGCCACGGTTCCAGGACAATAGTGAGTGCAAGGGGGAAACCCCCCCAGGCAAGATCCCGCTTCCCCAAGGAGCGGTGCCACACCCAGGCCAATCCTTCCTGTCTAAACGGCCGAAGCCAACCGAGGCAGACCAGCACACCCCAGCGGGAGATACCGAGCACCCCCACTAGAATCAACATCAGCAGGGCTGTCTGCTCCTGCTTCAGCATAACCTCAACAATGGCGAACAGAAAAACAGCTTTCCACATCAGCAACAAAACCAAGCTAATGATCCCGAAACTGCCCACATGGGGGTCTTTCATAATGGCGATTTTTTTTTCTAATGGGGCCCGAGAGCCGACAGCATCGGCCACATCCATCCATCCGTCCAGGTGCAGGCCGCCGGTTAGAATGATCCAGGCTGAGAGCACAACAAGGGTGAGCATCCACACCGGCACAAACGGAGCAAGCAAGAAGACCAGACTGCCAAGGAAAACACCCAGCACCATACCGACCAAGGGGTAGGCCCTTAGGGCCCAGCTTAAAGTTTCAGGCTGCCATTCCGGACGGAAGGGCAGAGGCAGCGTGGTTAAAAATTGAAAGGCGATGGCCACTCCGCCACCCATCTCCTTCATGTTCCGTCTCCAGTTCCTGCTCATGCCCGATCTCCTTTCCACATCACCCCTTGCCCGGCAATGACCTGAACGGCTTGGTCAGCCTCGGCCACGCACAGCCGATGAACCTGTTCCAAAGCATAGATATAACGTCTCACTTCACGGTCAACTGGAGGAACCCCTTCATTAACATCATTGGACACCAGAACCAGTGACAATTGCCTCTTCTCGGCTGTGGCCAGCATCCGCCTGGCCGCAGTCAAAATTTCCTCCACTGAAAGGACGTCTTCAAATAACAAATGGCTAAGCCAGATGGTCAGGCAATCGACCAAGACGATGCTTCCTTCCTGACACAGGTTTATGACCTTATCCACTTCCTTTGCTTCTTCTATTGTCTGCCATCGTCCCGAACGCTGGCGGCGGTGCCGCTCAATGCGCTCTGCCATTTCAGAGTCAAGCGGTTGGGCTGTGGCAACATAGACAAGTGGTGTGCCCTTTTTTGCTAACTGCAAACAGAGGGACTCGGCATAGCTGCTTTTTCCCGAACGGGCGCCTCCTGAAACAAACATAATCATCTTGGTTCACCATCTTTGTTCAGTCCACTCGGCAAGGGCTGCTACCAATTTCTCATTTTCCTCTCGAGAGCGGACGGCAAAACGGAGCCACTCCCCGTCCAACCCTTTGAAGGTATGCGTGTGACGGGGCACAATGCCTTTGCCTAACAAGAAGGCAAGCAACGCCTCAGCTTCGCTCACTGCTTGCTCTTTGCTCCACCTTTCAGACCTGCCATCGCGCAGTAAATAGAAATTGGCCGTGAACGGTGAGGTTTCAAATTTTAAGCCAGTTAAGGCTGTTCTTAAAAATTGGGTTTCAGCCAACAGCCAGTCACGGGTCCGTGCTACAAACGTCTGATCAGCCACCAAGTGTGGAATTAAGGCGGCCGCTAAAGCATTGACACTCCAGGGCATTTGTTTGGCGGCCAGCTCCTCAATGACCGCTTCGTCAGCCAAGATATATCCCAGCCGCAAGCCTGGAATGGTGAACATTTTTGTCAGGGAGCGCAGTAAGATCAAGTGGGGCGCCTCTTTTAGCCATGGTGTGAGGGAGTCCGCTTGTGGCAAAAAATCGACAAACGCCTCATCAACCACCACATAACATCCATGACGCCGGGCTGCTGACAAGATGCTGCGGATTGTGTCAGCATCAAGCAGTGTGCCTGTTGGATTATTAGGCTGGGCCAAAAAAATGACATCAACATCACTAAGATGAGCCACGATCTCCCCCAGGGGCCACTCAAAACGGGGAGGATGAGAGAGAAACAAAGGCGTAATCTGAAGCCCATGTTGCTGGCAAGCCCGCTCATACTCCCCAAAGGTAGGATGGACAATCAGGGCCCGCTTGTTCCGTAACCAATGGGCTACGAGAAAAATCGCTTCTGCTCCTCCGTTGGTTAACAGCACCTTTTCAGACGGCAGGCCTTCTGCCTGGGCGATCGCTTGGCGCGGTTCCTCATAGTTTGGATCCGGATAACGTCTGATCTGCTTTAACGCGGAAAAGATGAGCTCCTGGATATAATCCGGAGGGCCCAACGGGTTCAAATTGGCACTAAAATCTAACACCGATTGGGGACGAGACTGATGAAACATGTTCCACATTTGTTCAGGTTGCCCGCCATGACTTGGCCACTGCACACACATCCCCCCTTCACTCAACGTATAAACTCAGCCAACCCCACAGGCAAAGGGCTAGGAGAAGGACAGCGCTGAAAATCAGCCATGTTCCGTGCATCAGCCGCACACTGCGTCTGATATCTTCCGCCTCAAGCGGCCGGAGGTTATCCCCCAAGGTGGGACGCCGGGAAGGAACCCCCTGATAATAATTGATTCCGCCCAGTTGAACCCCTAAGAGAGCAGCCATCATTGCCTCCGGCCAGCCGCTATTTGGGCTGGGGTGTTTAGGAGCATCCCGGAAAGTAATGTGCCACACCTTGCTTTTGACAAGACTGACACGGCCCATCTGTGCTGCTAACCACAGAGCAACAACCGTGAAACGGGCCGGAAGCCAATTAAGCACATCATCCATTCGTGCAGATGCCCAGCCAAACGCTTTGTAACGCTCATTCCGGTAACCCACCATAGCATCCAAGGTGTTGACGGCCCGGTACACCATGGCCAAGGGAGCCCCGCCAATCAGGGTCCAAAACAAAGGAGCCGTAATCGCATCCACGCTGTTTTCAGCCACCGTTTCCACCGCTCCTCTGGCAACCTCTCCCTTGTTTAAGTGGTCTGTATCCCGTCCTACAATTTCGCCCAGCTTGTCACGGGCTGTTTCCAACTGCCCTGCTTGGAGGGGACGGTAAACCTCCATCGCTGCTTGATGCAAACTTTTAATGGCAATGCTGGTCCAGATCAACCCTATTTCCACTAACATCCCCACTCCTGTATGGAGGCGGTAAGCTCCCCATACTGCCAACCAGCTTAGTCCTCCAACCACAACCACTACTGTAGTCAACAATCCAATTCCCTTTAACCTGCGGTTTGTTCCCCTGTTCCACTTCCCTTCCAAAACAGCAATAAAGCTGCCCAGCCAACGCACAGGATGGGGTAAGCGGCGAGGATCACCAACGAGAAGATCAAGAGCTATCGCTCCTGAAAGGATAATCAGCAAATGGATCCAAGCTGGTGTCAGTCCCGCCAACATCTATACAATCTAACCTCTTTCTGCAGAAGTTACCCCAAGCCGGCGCCAGTACTTCTGAATCGCTTGTAGTGTTGCCTGGTAAACCAGCTGGCCCAGGGCTTTGCCCAGTACGGTGGCCGATCCGGCATACGGTGTTTTCTTACCGCGCTGGGTAGCCGCAATCACCACACTGTCTGTGGAGGTGCCAGTGGCTAGAGTGCCAGTAGCCTTATCTTTCACCTGTAAAGTGGCAAGGGCCTTTGCCTTGGCTTCTGTCGCCGTCATCACCGCATTGACAAACGCACCGTCGGTCAGGTGGCCATCAATAAACACCATCGTGTTGATCGTGCCAATTTGTCTGAGCGTCTGCAGGTCATGGTTTTGGGAAATATCAACGGCATTGCCTGTTCCGGCCGTGACCACGGCCAGCAGTTGAAAAGGGGCTTCTTCCCGCTCCAAGAGGACGTAATCTTCCAGATCAACCGCTGTCATCATGCCAATCGCCTGCTGAACAGGAATGGATCGCTCTTCTAGCCAGCGCTTTACATCTGACTCAGGGTTGGAACAGTTATAGTGCTTGGGAACGTGGAAATTACAAAAATGAGCCGCCCAACTGATTCCGCTCCCCCACACACTGTTAGCCATCACTTTTAATGGATGGTCAAAACACAAATAAAGCAGCTTTTCGTCCTGGGTTAAGCGGTACCCTGCTAACAGGGAAGGAGATGCTTGGCCCTGCTCCTCTTTTGGCGTCAGCATAAATTGTGGCTTATCCAGCTGGGGATGGGCCTGGGCATTGACCCGCACCCGGTAGATGTCTTCAATACGGTCCTCGTCTTTGAGGAGATGAACATCATTGACCACTTGCAGATAACCATCTTTCATCAAGCCCAACCGATCCGCATACAAAGCAGCTACATTAATGTCGTGCAAAATAGCAAATACGGTTAAGGCTTTGCTGCGCTGCCACTCTTTGAGCATGTTCAGCAAGTTAAAGGTATGCTTTAAATCCAGGTGATTGGTTGGTTCGTCCAGGAACAGAAGCTGAGGCTCCTGGGCCAATGCTTTGGCCAGCAGCACCCGCTGTTTTTCCCCACCGCTCAACAAGCGAAACGGCTGCTTGCGATAGTGGGCCACATGGGTGGCTTCCATGGCCTCTGTGATCACCCGTTCATCTTCAGCCGACAGCCAATTGAACAAACCATGCTGATGGGGGTAGCGTCCCAGGGCCACAATTTCTTCCACTGTAAAATCAAAGGACACGTGCTCTTCTTGCCCCAACACACTGATCAGCTTCGCCTTCTGTACACTCCCATAACGGGCCAAGGGAGTTCCATTTAAGCAGATCTCTCCCTGCTCAGGAGACAACACCCCGGTCATCAACTTCAGCAGCGTCGATTTACCACTGCCGTTAGGACCAAGCAGGGCAAAAAACTCCCCCTTGCGCAAGGTTAAGTTGATCTGTTTAACCTTAAATGCCTCATAGCCCCCACTCACCTGACGAAGTTCCATCATCGTACAAACCCCTTTCCGGCTCGTTCTCTCAGCAAGAGAAAAGCAAAAACCGGTGCACCAACCAAAGCCGTGATCACGCCAACAGGCAACTCCTGAGGTGCAATCAGCGTGCGGGCCAACAGATCAGTCAGAGCCAGGAAACTGCCCCCGATCAAAATAGACAGCGGCAGCACATGCTTATGGTCTGGCCCAGCAAGCAAACGAACCACATGGGGAATAACCAGCCCCACAAAACCAATCGTGCCAGACACGGCCACCGCCGATCCGGTTAAAAGAGAGGCACCGATCAAAATCAATAACTTACTTCGCCGGACCTCCACTCCCACATGGGCAGCTGAATGTTCACCCAAAGCCAGGGCATTCAAATCCCGGTGATGAATGAGTAACAGGACTATCCCCACCACCAAAAAAGGCAGAAACAAAAGCACATAGTGCCAGCCCCTCATGCCCACACTGCCAAACAGCCAAAACAAAATGCTGCGCAACTCTTCGCCGCTCAAGGCCATAATCAAAGAGATAAGTGATCCAATAAAGGCACTGATGATTATCCCAGCTAACACAATGGTTTCAATGGCCAGACCTCTACCCGACAAGCGGGTCATGCCGAATACCAGGAATAAAGCAAACAATCCGCCCAGGATGGCAAACAACGGCAGCGTAAACATACCGAACAAACTTAATTGAAAAAAAATAACGATGACAGCACCTAAGGCGGCGCCGGAGGACACCCCAATGGTGTACGGGTCAGCCAGGGGATTGCGCAGCAAGCCCTGAAAGGCTGCTCCGCTAATGGCCAAGGCACCGCCAACCCCAAAAGATAAGAGTACCCGGGGAAATCTGATGTCCCAGATGATCATCTCCACATTAGCTGGAATATCCTCCCCCGCCGCCCATCCCGTCAACTTGTGAATGATAATATGAATGATATCTGCCACGGGAACTTTGACACTGCTCATAAACAGGGCCAGGAGAGCGGTCACCACGACCAGCCCTCCGCTAAAAACATACAGCCAGCCCTTATTCAGTAAAAATTTCGGGATAAATGAGTTTGGCAAGGGTCTCCACTCCATCCATGATGCGTGGTCCAGGACGTGTCACGGTATCGTTATCCACGTCAAACACCTGCTCGTGCTGCACGGCAGGCACTTGACTCCAGCCGTCACGACTTAGCACTTCTTCAACAGGATTGTCAACATAATAACCGTAAGTGGTAATGATCACCTCAGGTTCCAGCTGGACAATTTCTTCCTCAGTTATGGCTGCCCATCCTTCCACACCGGCAGTTGCTGCTGCATTAACGGCATTGATGGCTTCTAACATTTCATGCATAAAAGTTCCTGTCCCTGGTGTGTAAATATCAGGACGGGGGGATACTTCCACCCACACTTTCTTTGGCTCGTCTACTTCCTGTGCTTTCGCCTTAATCTCTTCCAGACGGCGCTCTAGATCACTCACCAAGGCCTCTGCTTCTTCAGTCGTGCCGGTGACCCGAGCGATCAGACGGATAGACTCATACACATCTTCAAACCTCGTGGCATCAGTATCTACCACCACAACAGTAATGCCAGCCTCCCTCAATTGATCCAGCACATCCGCATAATTGTCCTGGTGGTGAGTGGTGACAAAGATCACATCAGGCAAGAGACTTAAAATTTTCTCCACATTAATCTCCTGTGCTCCCACTTTCTCTTTTTCCAGTGCTTCCTCAGGATAATTGGAATAATCATCCACGGCGATCACTTTATCTCCCAAACCAAGGGCAAAAACCGTCTCTGTAATACTGGGGATCATGGTGATCAATGTTTGCGGTTCATCCTCAATCGTCACTTCAGTCCCTGAACCGTCAACAATGGTAGCCGGAAAAGTCCCTTCCCCTTGTGAAACTTCCTCCTGATCCGTTTCTTCTTGACCTGGCACATGCTCTTCCTGGCCATTCCCGTTGTTCCCTTCCCCATCAGTTGCTGTTCCGCATGCTGCAGCTAAAACCAGGACAAAAGAGAGAACAATTGCTAATAACCCCCACTTTTTCCATCCCATCTGTAGCATCTTCTACACCCCTTTGTGATGTTATCTATATTGTCTTGCAGATTGGCAACACCACTGTACGTCATCAAGCATGAAAAAAACACCTTTCCTTCAAGGATAAGGTGTTCACTTAAAATAGCCGGCTTACGCAGCCCAGTGCTGCACAATAAGTGCTAGTTTTAAGCATCCTTTTCCTCGAAGGATACTTAATCTGGCAAATAGGCAGGTTTCCTGACTCACGTTTCCTCGCCTTGCTTCGCCTTCCCATGAGACAAGGCTCACAGTGGCTTGTTTGAAGCAGGCTCAACGCTCACAGTGGCGGGACCGTGCCGGACTTTCACCGGGCTTCCCTTTTAACCCGAGTGATTTTCCTTCTTGAAAAACACTCAAGGCACCTATTTGCGAGATTATGTGATTTTCCGCAGAAAGATCGTGTTGCAAATCTACTATGCTGCACATCTATTATAGTTAAGTTTGTGGCCGTTGTAAATGATTAAGGTCAATGATGTTGGTTGAGAGGTTTTGTTGCTTGCTCAAACTCCTCCTGAATCTCTTGTGCAGGTTTCTGTTCCACCAAGCTGACCAGCACAATCATGACCGAGGCAACGATAAAGCCCGGCACAATACTATACAGTGTAAACTTCTCTGCAGCCTCCCATAAAATCACGGTTAAGCCACCTGAAATAATCCCAGCCATTGCACCGCCTGCAGTCATACGCTTCCAGAACAAAGAAAACAGCACAGCTGGACCAAATGCGGCACCAAAACCAGCCCAGGCATAAGCAACTAAGCCTAGTACTGTATTCTCGCTATCCCAGGCCAACATGAGTGCAATAAGGGCAATGACAAGAACAGCAATACGTCCAACCCACACCAGTTCCTTGTCGGTTGCTTCTCTGCGGAAGAAAGTCCGGTAGAAGTCTTCTGTCAACGCACTGGAGGAAACCAGGAGCTGGGAGTCAATGGTACTCATAATGGCAGCCAAAACAGCAGCCAGGAGAATACCAGCGACCCACGGATTAAACACCGTTTGCACCATAACCAGGAAAACCGTTTCAGGATCAGCCAGTGCTTGATCCCCGCCAAACATGGCAATGCCAACAAAGCCAACAATAATGGCACCGTATAAGGTGATCACCACCCATGTGACAGAAATCAAACGGGCAGCGGGAATATCCCTGTCAGAGCGGATGGCCATAAAACGGGCCAGGATATGGGGTTGCCCAAAGTAGCCCAATCCCCATGCTAAAGCAGATATAATCCCCACAACACTTAAGGTGCCAGCCGATTCCCACACACCATCAACAAAGTTCACATCAGCTGCCACATCCAGCAGGTCCGGATTGGCTGCGCCAATCTTGCTGAACAGGGCATCAATACCGCCAACATAACTGATGGCCACAACAGGCGCCACAATCAGCGCAATAAACATTAATGTCCCTTGGAAAAAGTCTGTCCAGCTGACGGCCAAAAAGCCTCCCAAGAAAGTATAACCTACGATCACCAAAGCACCAATCAGTAATGCCGTTGAATAATCGATGCCAAAAGTTGCCTCGAACAGTTTTCCGCCCGCTACAAGGCCTGAAGCCGTGTAAAAGAGGAAATAGACCAAAATAAAGACAGCAGAAATAACGCGCAACAACTGGCTTCTGTCCTTAAAGCGGTTTGAGAAATATTCAGACAATGTAATCGAATCCCCGGCAATCTGTGTATAACGGCGTAACCGCTGGGCCACATACTGCCAGTTTAACATTGTCCCTGTCGCCAGACCAATGGCGATCCAGATACTCCACATGCCCATCCCCGATGCATAAGCGGCTCCAGGCAATCCTAACAGTAACCAGCCACTCATATCACTGGCCTGCGCGGACAAGGCTGCCACCCAGCTGTTTAACTTTCTTCCCCCAAGAACATAATCAGATAAAGTGTTTGTCCGACGATACATATAAATCCCAATAATCAACATCCCAAGCAGATAAGCCAAAAATGTGAGATAAGTGGCACTCATTGATCGTTACCCCTTCCTTCTTTAACATAAGTCCAAACCGCCCAGACAATGAGCAACGGCATGGGCACAACCAGCCAAAACCAGGTTGCCGGCGTCAAAGAAAACGCTTCCATTTTCATAGCTCCTTTCTTATCTATTTAAGGTAATTAATAACATTAATATCCATATAACTCCCACAAAAATTCTGCATCTTGTGAATACAATGGGGGGTGAAATTGGAGAGCACCTCCAGGGTTACTCTCCAATCTTATTATATCACGTTTGAACGCCTAATCATGTTTTGTATATTATGGTAAAAACGATATAAGTTTGTATTTTAATTAGATAGTTTACAAAATTTCAGAGACCGCTTTTTTCAACAGGAAGTTTAAGAGATAATCCTGATCCCCTGTTTTGGCGTTCGTACCGGACATATTAAATCCGCCAAACGGATGAACACCAACGATTGCACCTGTTGACTTGCGGTTAAAATACAGGTTGCCCACATAAAATTCTTCTCTTGCTTTTTCCAAGTTATAGCGGTTGCGAGAGTAGACCGACCCGGTTAAGCCGTACTCCGTATTGTTGGCAATCTGCAGGGCATGGTCAAAATCTTTAGCTTTGATAAAGGCCACAACCGGCCCGAAAATCTCTTCCTGGGCAATACGGGCATTGGGATCCACGTCAGCAAAGATAGTTGGCTGCACAAAGAATCCTTCGTCAGAACCTTTCTCACCGCCTGCCAACAAACGCCCTTCTTGTTTCCCAATTTCAATGTACTCCAGAATTTTGCTTTGGGCTGCTTCATCAATGACAGGTCCGGTGAAGGTGTCTGGCTTGCTCACATCACCAACTTTTAATTGCTCCGTTTTTTCCACAACCAATTGCAGCACTTGATCATAGACGTCTTCCAGGATAATCGCCCGTGAGCCGGCGGAACATTTTTGGCCTGAGAAGCCGAAAGCTGAGGCGACAATGCCTTGGGCCGCTGCTTCCAGGTCGGCATCTTTGTCAACGATGACGGCATTTTTACCGCCCATTTCAGCCACAACCCGCTTAATCCATTTTTGTTTGTCAGAACGTTTGGCAGCCAGCTCATTAATGCGCAAGCCCACATCGCGGGAACCGGTAAAGGTGATAAAGCGGGTTTGCGGATGTTCAACCAGGTAATCCCCAACTTCAGAACCGCTGCCAGGCAAGTAGTTGACGACACCAGCCGGAAGACCTGCTTCCTCCAAGAGTTCCATAAACTTATAGGCAATGACCGGCGTAGCGCTGGCTGGCTTTAACACCACTGTGTTACCCGTCACAATGGAGGAAACCGTCATACCGCACATAATGGCCAGCGGGAAGTTCCAGGGCGGAATCACGATACCAACGCCTAATGGAATATAAAAGGCTTCATTATCTTCTCCAGGCAAACGGGTTAATTCCTGCGGCTGGGCCAGACGGATCATGTCGCGTCCGTAATACTCCAAGAAATCAATCGCTTCCGCGGTATCTGCATCTGCTTCTACCCAAGATTTCCCGGCTTCTTTGACTAACCAGGCGGAAAACTCATGTTTACGTCTTCTTAACAGGGCAGCTGTTTTAAACAAGTAGCGGGCCCGGTGTTCAGCGGGAACACGTTTCCACTCTTCAAATGTTTCAGCTGCCACTTGAATCGCTTTTTCAGCCAAGGCTTGATCCGCTTTGGAGACGCGCCCAATCACTTCCCCCTTTTTGGAGGGGTTAACCGAGACAATCTTTTGCTCCGTGGTGATCCGTTCCCCGCCAATAATCAGCGGATACTTTCCCTCCAGCTCACCTTCCACTTTTTTCAAAGCCGCTTCAAAATCAGCCCGGTTTTGCTCATCCTTAAAGTTGGTGAACGGCTCTGGCTTAAATGCTTCTAACATGTGAACCATCCTTTCCTAAAAGTTTATTTTTTCAACATGCCCTTCAAGACAAAAGCGACGTTGGCCGGCCGCTCCGCCAGTCGGCGCATAAAGTAGCCGTACCAGTCGTTGCCATAGGGCACGTAGACACGCACACGGTACCCTTCTTCTACCAAGCGCAGCTGCAGTTCAGACCGGATGCCATATAACATTTGAAATTCAAAACAATCGTATGGGACGTTATTTTTCTGAACGAATTGTTTCGTATAATCAATGATCGCCTCATCATGGGTGGCCACAGCGGCATAGCAGCCGTTTTCCAATTGCAGGCGAATCAGCTTTTTGAAGTTGTCATCCACATCCTGTTTTTCAGGATATGCCACTTCAGGAGACTCTTTATAGGCTCCTTTCACCAAGCGCAAGTTGGTTTTCAACTGAGCCAGATCCTGTACATCATCGGCACTGCGGTACAGATAGGCTTGGATTACGGTGCCTACGTTGTCGTAGTTTTGTCTTAACCGTTTGTATATGTCCAGTGTATCTTCCAGATGAGCGTAATCTTCCATATCGATGCGTACAAAGATGCCCAATGCTGCAGCTGTTTCCATGATGCGGTTCATATTAGCCAAACACAAGTCTTTGGAGATATCCAGGCCCATGGAAGTCAGTTTTAAAGACAAGTTGCAATCCAGCTTCTCCCTGGCCATGCCTTCCAAAGCAGCAATACAGTGATCAGCCATATCATTGGCTTCCTGTTCGTTGTAGACAAATTCCCCCAGATGATCCATCGTAGCCATCAGCCCTTTGGCATTTAAGCCATGGATCACTTGCAAAGCAGAATCTAACGTAGCCCCTGCTACAAACCGGCTGGCCCCCAGAGCCAATCCATATTTCTTAGCCAGGCGATTCAATGTTTTGTTTTTTGCCATAAAGAGGAAAAAGTTTTTCATCACCTGTTCCATGTGTTCCCCTCCTTTGCACAACTTTTCACTGTGCTAATTAGTCTTTCGCCATATAAAGTGCTTTCAAGTGAAAAGTTCCATTTTCTTAACAAGCAAATTTCATGCCAACTTTATCATTTCACTAAAATGTTGAAAAAACTCATGTTGATGGTCACTGCTTTGTCATTTTTCGCTATTGCATGTATAATATATTTACACATTTGTATAGAATTTGTTTAGTTTCAATCCATTTATGTCTAGAATCTAAACAGATTTGAATTGGAGGGTCAGGGGAGATGGGTCTACGTCAGTACCAAGAATCCCGTTTCTTTTTGGACGTATTAAACCGAGTCAGCAATGAGGCTATTACCATGGTTAATCTGGAAGGTGAGGTCCTGTTTTGGAGTGTAGCTGCGGAGCAAACCTATAACATCAAACGAGAGGAGATTATTGGCAAAAAAATCAAAGATTTCTTCCGGCAAGAAGACCTGATTGTGTTAAAAATGCTGGAGACAGAACAGCCTGTTAGGGGTATTTACCACCGTCCCCGTCCAGATAAACATGTTTTAATCAATTCAGCCCCTGTTTATGACGATGAGGGGCGCTTAATCGGGGCGGTTTCAGTGGAACAAGATATTTCCCAGTTGGTCAAGTTAAATGAGGAGCTGTCGGATGCCTCCCTGCAGCTTGATCAGCTGAAAAGTGCGGTCTCCCAAAACCATGCTGAAAGTCCCTTTTCCCAAATTAAAGGGAAAAGCAGGACCATTCAGGAGGCCATACAGATGGCCATGAAAGTGGCCAAAACGGAAGCCACGGTACTGATCACAGGGGAAAGCGGCGTCGGCAAAGAACTTTTTGCCCGGGCGATTCATGAAGCCAGCCTGCGCCATGACCAACCTTTTGTGCCCATTAACTGCGGTGCCATCCCCCCAGCCTTGTTCGAAAGTGAGTTGTTTGGCTATGAAGCAGGGGCGTTTACAGGTGCGTCCAAAGAAGGGAAAAAAGGCAAAATAGAGCTGGCCTCTGGGGGGACCCTGTTTTTGGACGAAGTGGGCGAACTGCCTATGGACATGCAGGTCAAACTGCTCCGTGTCCTGCAGGAGCAGGAAGTGTACCGTATCGGCGCCACCAAACCGCTGCCGGTTAATATCCGGGTCTTGGCTGCCACCAACCGTAACCTGGAGCAAATGGCGGCTGAAGGAACTTTCAGAGAAGACCTGTACTACCGTCTCAATGTGGTCTCTTTGTCCATCCCTCCCCTCCGTGATCGTCTGGAAGATATCCCGGAACTGGTGCAAATGTTCATTAACGAATTTGCAGCCAAGTACCAAAAGCCGATTCCCTCACTGGATAGCCAAGTGATGGCCCTATTCTTACAATACCATTGGCCGGGCAACATTCGCCAGCTGCGTAATGTGGTGGAGCGCTTGATCATTTTGACGGATGGGCAAGAGATCAAAGAGGAAGATGTCCGCTATCTCTTTCCAGTTGCTGAAAGTTCGGGACGACAGCAATATGTATCCCAACCAGCAAACGATTTCTCTACCTTCCGCTTCAACCCATTGTCAGTAGAGAAAGAGGCTTTAGAAAAGCGGCGGATTGAACAAGCCTTGAAAGAGACCTATGGCAATAAAAGTGCCGCAGCCAAAAAGCTGGGTATTTCCCGGGCAACCCTCTATCAGAAGTTGAAACAGTATGGGCTAAGTTGGAAGCGGGAGGGGCGGTAAGGGGAAAGCACAGTAAAAAAATACTGTCCTCGAACATATTCAGCGGCATTCTATTTGTCAAATCACATATTTTTGGTATAAGTAATCCACTACCCAGCTTGGCCGAGCGGGTGGATTACTTTTTTATTTCCCGGACGGTCCGGACGGCCAGTTGCAGGACTCCACCAAGAAGATTCCTCCGGTGAAAAGTAGTATAAGCAATCCTAGTACATCCAACGGTCTCACCCCCTGTACACACGGGGTTCAACTTTCTAAACAAAGAACCTGTAACTTTTGCCCTGCCCATTTGTCATTACTAGTGAAGGTTACTTCCCAATCAATACATGCTGCATGCTTAGCTACACTGCGGGGTGAGATGATGATCGAATTCCTCATGATGTTTGTTGAACATATGCAACGTTATGTTCCCTTGAGCTTATACACCATGTACCTGATGGGAATCAGTATAACCATGTTAGGACTTATCCAGTTGTACCATCTCCTGTTTGACCCGCATCAAGCAGAAAAACAGCTGCTATGGATGGGGATCATAGTACGTGTCCTCATGTTTGCAGCTATCACCATTGAGTTTGTTCATCACTTCAGTCACTACTCGTTGCAATATATATCGTATTGGGATGCAGACACGATTATCAATCAATATATGAATATTCTGTTTTACAGTTATATTGTGGTAGCCGGTATTCACTATATTCTTAGTTTGCCTTATCAGAGATGGTTCGGTTTTTTTTACACCTTTGACCTTTTTCTGGTGCTTAACCCTATTTTGCTTATCTTACCGGGGGTAGAGTTAGAGGAATTCTTTAGAGATCCGGTGGGTTACCTGTTTATATTACTTGTTCTGTCTTTGGTTGCTGCTTTGTATTTGTTTTTTGAGCTTTATTGGCGACGGGGATGGAAAGTTTATGGTCTCTTTTTCCTGCTGACCGGAGCGGCAACATGGGTGGTTCACACCATTCCATTAGATATGCTCGTTCCTGTCTTCACCTTTTTATTGTTGCTCGGCATGTATGAAGGAACCAAACATTTTATCTGGCCTTGGGTAATTAGGCATACTTATGGTTTTAAACGTGGATTAAGATTGGTCTTATGCAATGTCCCTTTGTTGCTGATCATGTCAGCAAATCCGTTTTATAATGTGTGGCTGTGGGCGGCTGCCAAAGCCAGCTATCCTGTAGAACTGGCCTATCGGGAAGAGGTGACTATCGCCACGCTAAATGAGGTTGAACAAATAGCCCGGCAGGCCACAGGCAACTGGGAGGATAACATCATTGTCATGCAAGGCTATATTGAAGATTTTCATAATATATACCGGTTACGATTGGGTGAATATCACCTGGATTTTAACGGGGTCTCCGGCAAGTTACTCAACCTGTCCCGCTCGCTGGGGAGGGATGAAGCAGAAGATTCTCTGCTTCATTCCCACAGCACTCTGCTCAATCAAGAAAAAATTAAAGCTAAAACCATCGATTGGCTGGCATCGGTCGGGTACACCTTTCATCCTGAGTACCACCACATGGACATTGAAGAGGAAAGGGACCATTTTTCCGTTCACATTTACCGCAAATGGTCCGATGGAGAACTCCAGAGAACGGAGCATGATTGGAGCGCTTTCCTGCGCTGGTCTAAAACAGGGCAGATTGATCATTTCTCTTCCGGTATTGTTTTTATGCTGGATGATTACGAGCAGATCAAGCTGAGTGAAGAGCAAGTTGAGCAGGTCATCCGCCACTGGTATGAAGGGTTAGGGCAACCAACACCAGCTTACCAGTTGAGCCACGCTTCCTTTTGGTATGATGGAGAAGGACCATCACTCTGGATTGATACTGGACATGGCGACCGCTTGACACTCAGCGGTCTGACAGGAGACGTCCTGGCCTACAACCGGGCTGACGAGGAGCAAACCCCCCCTGAACAAGCGGCTGGACAAAGGCAAACTGCTGCTTCAGACATTGCAGCCGCGGCAGAACAATGGGCAGCGCAATGGGTGAGGGACTGGTACGACCAGCCCTATACACGAGTCGAAACTGAAGAACCAGGACTCTTTTCCTGGCAGGCCCGGGACCAAAACAGTACAGGACTCACCCGTCATGTTGATGTCACACTAGATGAAAAAGGAGCATTAGTCTCGTTCAATTACTCTGTTTATGCCGATAGAGAGGAAACATATCAGCAGAATCGTTTTCCTGTTTCCCGCCAGGAGGCATTACAGCGAGTGAAAGAAAAATACCCTCTCCTCTCTCTTTACGCCCAACGGATCAAACTGGCCTGCGTCATCAACCGTTCAGGAGAGGTTGACCTTAAGTGGCTCGTTGTATTGATGCCCTTTGCCACGCAAGAACACCACTTGTATTTTGTCGATGTGCAAACGGGAGAAATAACACCTTTAGCAGACTATAAGCAAAGCAGGGATGATGGATGATGAATCACCAGCAAAGTTTGACTGAACAGTGTGCTATATTTCGTGATCTTTATGCAGACTATCAAGCAGATCATGTGGAACAAGAAACGAAGCAATGGATGGAAGAACATCTGTACCAGTGTGGTAATTGCCAAGAATGGATAACCCTAGGAGGAACATCCCAAACGGCAGGAGAGGATCAACATGAACCAGGGGAAAGCTTCTCCGTGCAGCAAACATCATCTGTTCATTCATCATCCTTAACCAAGGAAGAGCTGAAAACCATCCGGACAGCAAAGCGCATGCTTTGGCTAGGCATTGGGCTAGTCACAGCTTTGTCTGTCTGGGTAGCCTTCTGGTTCTACTTTTAAACTTAAGCGCTTGAAGTGTAGGGGTATTAATCATGGACAACTATTTTAGACAACTAGAAAAATTTTATGAGCAATACCAGCCAGAAATATACGCCTATCTCTATCATCAAACAGGCCGGAAAGAGATCGCTGAAGAATTATGCCAGGATGTCTTTTTGAAAGCTTACCACGGGCTGCCCTCATATCGGGGGCAAGCTTCTATCAAATCATGGCTGTACCGCATTGCCCATAACCATTTTGTGACCTGGTACCGCCGGGAAACAAGATACCGTATGGTACCCATCAAAACAGAGCTCCTTCATCAACTCGAGGCAGATCATGATTTGCCCCACAAATCTTTAGAGCAAAAAGAAGAAAGTGAGCATGTACGGCGTATTTTGAACCAACTGAAAACAGAGTTCCGAACCGTCCTGATTTTACGAGACATACAGGAACTAGCTTATCAAGAAATAGCGGATATTCTAGGCTGGAGTTTGCCCAAAGTGAAAACCACCTTGCATCGGGCGCGGCTGCAGTTTCGTCTGGACTTTGAAAAATACGAGCAAGGACAAGTTGTTAATCAAAGACGGAAAGGATGAGACAAATGAAATGTTCCTTAGTACGTGATTTACTCCCGCTGTACAGAGAAGAGAACTGTCGTCCTGAAACAATACGGGCAGTAGAAAAGCATCTAAACACCTGCCCCCATTGCCACAAATTGTATAAAGCGTTGGACCAACCGCTTAAACTCAAGTCATTACTTGGAGAGAAGGAAGCACCTCTCAATGTGGACACGGCTGCTGATACAGAGCCCAGCAACTTGCAGCAACGGGAATTTTGGCGGCGCTACTATGGCAGATATTTAGTGAAAGGAAGTCTGCTGTTTTTAGTGCTATATCTCTTGCTGGTGGCAGGCGGAAAAGTATTCTCTTAATTTAAAAGGAATCCCAGTTCAACCCATGCTCCAGCATAGATTTAAATTCAGCCAGAACAGGAAGATGCCGTTTTTCCAACTTAATCCTTAACAACTGGCAGACAGGTTGCAAGCAGGCATAAGCCTTATCGCTCTCCACTTGAATAACAGCGGGTATATAACCTAAGCAGTCAATCAGTTTGTGTAATTCTGAGTATAGCTTGTGAACCTCAGCGTTGTGCTCAGCAAGAGCAAAGCTGATGACCATTCCACTTTTGCCATCAAAAAACAGACACATTGTGGGAAAGTAGGGACGTTCACCTTTTCGGTTCTGCACAGGTTCTGTCATGTAATCAACATGGCAAATCAGCTCATGTGGTTTGCGTTGATAGGCCTTGCGCACCCTTTGCCAGGTGAGGCGATCCATGTGGTTCTGCGCTTTTTGAAACAGCTGCTGACGATACTCATCATCTAACTCCGCTAATGTCACACTCACATCCACAGTGCCATCCTGCCAGTTCCAGCTATTACCCTCTTTGACAGATATGCGGGCAAACTTGGTGTTCTGTGCTGTGTCTAACAAGGCCGGATTCTCTTTCACCCGTTGGCAAACGTTGATGGACTGGTATAAGACCCGTGTCATTAACCGTGCTTCATCCTCAGTGATATACCAAGGCAGATAACCAGGTGTATAGTTTCTGAATACTGGCCATTGATGGCGTCCCCTGTATTTTAAACCTAGCCTTTTGATCAGCCGGTAGTCAAACTCACTCAACTCTTCACGGTTGTCGAAGGAAAGCAGTATACCTTGTTGCAGATGAAGCATGTCTTCGTCTGACCCGATTCCATTCTGCATCATCATTAAAGAGCGTAAGCCCGGCTTGCCAAATAAGATCAATAAACCATACATATCTCCACCTTCACCCAGCACACAACCGTATCCCGTCTGTCCCGTTTGGCCATCAACAATGGCAAAATTGTCCACATCGGACATCCATTGCCACGGAGCAAGGGCCTTATACTGATTAGCCGCTTCAAACAGTTGGCGCCAGATGAGGTCCTGTTCAGTCAATTGTTTTATTTGAGCCGTTCTGTGTGGGAGCGTGGAGCCTGATGAAGTTTGAGCCTGGGTTCTTTGCTGTAAAAATTGGGGGCTGTTTAAGCTCTTTTCCCTCTTGGCAAAAAACTGATTCAGCTCACCTTGCCAGCGTAGATTGGCCGCTTTGTCCTGGGTTGGCAGCCATTTGGCCTTGATGCAGCGTGGATATACCTTTTCTCTTTGTGGTTCCATAATAGCTTTGACTTCAAGTATATATTGAAGATCCAAACCAAAATCAGAAGTGTACACACATGTATCTCCTACATGCTGCAGCCATTCTCCCAGCTTTTCTTGTTCTTCATCCAACACTAAGGTCTGTCCGAACAAATCAATTCCCTTTATATTCTGATTGCCAATAAGCACCTTATCCCAGAAAGGAGAAAACGAGCCAAACAGCGAATCAGCATGTTCACCCGGCTTGCCTTCCAATTGTTGCTGTTTGGACTCCGGGATGGCGGGAACTTCAAACTGGTGCAGATGGATGTCATCGGGGTCAATGATCAGTTGCATGATATGATGTAATTGGGCAAACGTGATATCCCGGTCTACCAGTATACGACACCATACGGGTGGTCTCGATCCTTTCAACCTTATTTTCAGCTCATAAATCATTACTATCCTCCTGTTGAAACTACCTTTGCTTGCACATGATACCCACAGTACTTTTTCATATTAATCACGCCGTTTGTAAATAACAGATACTGGCCTTTGATACCAATTAACCGGTCTTCAATCTTAGGCTGCTTGTCCAGATTGTAAGACTTGATTTGACCCACCGCTTCCAGGATGGGATAGGTAAACTGGACAATCTCCTCTTCAGTTAGGACATAGTGCTTAAATGACTCCGGCACAAATTCAAGCACATCATCCCGAACCTGTTTGAGGTCCACATCGTTAAATTCCCCTTTGAGCATTTTGCGCCAATTGGTTTTGTCTGGCAAGTAATCAGCCAGGGCCAGTTCAAGCTCTCCGGCTGTTTTGCGGTTAGGCACCTCAGCAATAGGAATCGCCTTGATCGCTCCCTGATCAGCCCAGCGCTTTAATTCATTGTTTTTACGGGTCAGGCCCACTTTCACGTCACTGCTTAAGGCCAAATAAACATAATGGGGAATCATGCAGTGCTGTTCCCCAAATGTTTCATCCCGGCATGTCCCTTCGTCAAAGTGACACAAGCTGGGCTTGACAATACACATGTCATTTTCCGGCCGCTTTTTAAAACAGACGTAACAGCTGCCGTTGTTATACGTTTTTTTAATCTTGCGCCCACAATACACACATTCGATCTCTCCTGTAAACTGAAGACGAATCTGTTCGCCCAATACATGGTTCAATGGAAGTGTTTCATCCCCTAACTGTAAAAAATATTGCAAAGGATCCCCGTATTGATGGGTCAATCCCTTAACCATGCCGCTTGCTTGCATGATGTGAACCTCCTTTGCTCCCTGAACACCAGGCCGCTGATGAAGATAAACAACAGCATGCCCCCAATTGCATAGTACAAACTGCCTTGGGCAAACCACTGAATGAACAATCCACCAACCAGCGGACCTACTATACTCCCTATGGCAAAACAAACCGCAGCCATCACATTTCCTGTAGGTAAAAGGCTCTTGGGCAACAGATCAGCCAGATAGGCAACCCCCAGTGAGAACAAGGAGCCAATCAGTGCGCCCGTGATAGCAAAAGTGCCCAGCAACAACCACATATTGTGCTCCACAAACACAGAACTGATAAAGGTTAACGCCCCCGTTCCGGTGACGATCAACAGCAATCGCCGACGCCCAATACGGTCACTTAAAATCCCCAGCGGCAATTGTGTGATCAGACTGCCAACCACAAATGAAGACAGAAGGATCGCGCTCCAGCCAATATCTATCTCCGACCGCAAGGCGTAAACCGGAAAGTTGCCATGCAGCGCCGCTTCCAAAAAACCATAACCAAAGCAAGGCAACAACGCAAACCAACAACGCTTAAAAACTGTGCGATAACGCTGCCAGGTCCCAAGACCGGATGCGGTTTCTACATGGGACTCCGGCCACTCATTGCGCAGCGTGATGAGCATCAACCAGGCTAACACATTGGTGACCGTGGCCACAAAAAAAGGCAATAGCTCATTAATTGTTAACAGGTGCATCATCAAGGGGCCGATGCCGAATCCCAGGCCAAAGGCCAAGCCATAAATAGCAATCTGACGTCCCCTTTTCTCAGCCGGGCTGGTTGAGGTGATCCACACTTGAGTGGCAAAGTGAATCATATTGTCTCCCATGCCGACAATGACCCGCAGCATGAACCAGAACCAAAACACCTGCCAGAAAGGAAATAGTATAATAGAAACCAGTACCAACGTTAAGCCGATCACAATGACCGGTTTGTAGCCATAATTACGTACAGGGGCTTCAATAAAAGGGGAGGCCAGCAGAATGCCAATGTACAGTGCGGCGGCATTCAAACCGTTAAGCGCTGGAGGTACACCAATGCCCTCCAGCATCACAGCCAGGACAGGCAACAGCATGCCCTGGGAAAAGCCAGCAATACCGACCATCACCACCAGTACCATAAACCGGTAAGTGGGATGATTGGGGCTTGTCATTTGTTCCGGTGTGGATTTATTGTGATGTTCACTTCTGTGTTCAGTTGCCTGTGGACTTTCTTCCAATCTGACAGCCCCTTTCCTTCTTTCACCAGCCATACGTTTCTTGCTGTGATCTTCTACTAACTGTCAATCTATCATATTGACTTATGTTTTGTCTATCATGAACAAACCGGCTTTAGGCGTGCGGTGAAATGGCGCAGAATGGGGGCTTCATACACCAACTGTAAACCCTTATGCTCCCCGCTTCCTTCCATCACAGCTGACAATCCCTCAGCCACCACACGCATGTGATTGTCCGTATACGTACGTCTGGGAATGGTCAGACGCAAAAACTCCACCGGTGAACATCCATCTTCCCCTGTTTGAGGGTGGCGGCCGTAAAGTAAAGAGCCAATTTCCACTCCCCGGACACCCGCTGCCATATACAACTGGCAAGCCAGGACCTGGGCCGGAAACTGGTCCTTGGGAATGTGGGGATACACCTGACCCGCATCAACAAAGATCGCATGGCCTCCCACCGGCTGCTGAATAGGAATCCCTCGCTTGATTAAATCCTCCCCTAAGCGCCTCACCTGTCCGATCCGCTGTTCAAGATAGTCCGGTTCGATCACCTCGGTCAGGCCCACGGCCAAGGCTTCCATATCCCGCCCGGCCAAACCGCCATAGGTGGGAAACCCCTCATAAGCGACTAGCCTGGCTTGGCACTCTAAAGCCCACTCCTCGTTCTCCTTAATGCCCAGTAAACCACCAATATTGACCAACCCGTCCTTTTTGGCACTCATGGTAAACCCATCACAATAGCGGAACATTTCCCTCACGATTTCTGCGATGGTTTTGTGGGTATACCCTTCTTCACGCTGGCGGATAAAATAGGCGTTTTCAGCAAAGCGGGCCGCATCCAAAATAAGCGGAACATTATACTTCCGTGCCAGCTGATAAGCCTCCTTCAGGTTGGTCATGGAAACAGGCTGCCCACCTGCCCCATTGCATGTGACGGTCATAATGATCATGGCCACACGGTCACCTTCTTTTTCCAAATAGGCGGATAACTGAGTGAGATCAATGTTACCCTTAAACGGATGAGGGTTCGCGCTCTGGTAGGCCTCCTTAATCACCAAGTCGATGCCTTCCCCACCAGCCAATTGAATGTGAGCACGGGTGGTATCAAAGTGCATATTGCCCAACACCAGCGGCTTAGCCTCGTTGATTAACAAGGGAAACAACACTTGTTCCGCTCCCCGGCCCTGGTGGACAGGCAAAATATAACGGTGTCCAAACAGCTGTTGGCTCACTTCCTTTAAGTGCTGGTACTGCTCTGCTCAGCTCAACAAGGGGATTTCTCAGCTCATCACAGAAACCCGCGCATGCACTCTTTGTAGCATCAACGCCGGGCACGATCTTATTTTCATTTTATATTTTTTAAATTGAACAATAAAACACTTTTTAAAACTATACATCCACTTTTCTCAGTAAATCATCAGAATCAGCTGCCTCAGATTTCAAGTAGCCCAAATGCTGCAAGCTGTTCAGCAAACCTTCACGAATCTCCCCCTCAATAGGGACAATGTCCTCAGGCCTGGGACAGTTGTTTCAGGTTCAACCCCTTCATCCGTTCTACATATTTACTTATTTGGATTAATTCCGTATCGTTTCCTGGTGCTGCGGCAAGCATGACGGCCAACGGAAGTCCATTAGAGTCCAATGCAACCGGAATCACTGAAAGAGGACCTCCTAACACTGTCCAGGGTGTCGTAAAATTGGGAGGACCTGTTGTATCAAGCCTCTTCGGTGCAGATGCAGGAACAGGAGGAGATATCAGCACATCATAAGGTTGAAAGGCTTTCCAGGTGTCTGCTTTCATCTCCTCTATTAACCTGCGTGCCTTTTCATAGCTTTCTTTTGTTATGGCCATACCGCTTTCAACCAATTCCACAAAATGATGACCGATGTTGGCTTTGTTGGTTTGAACTGTCGCACCGTGATATTCCGCCGCTTCATAAGCAACTACTTGCCTGTGTAATGTAATAAAATCATCAAACGGATGAGGTGGCGTAACCCGTTCTACAGCATGTCCCGCCTCTTCAAATAGTTTGGAAATTTGTTTTACCACTTTAATTGCATGTGGTGAGCCCTCTCGTTGATAAAGAGGGTCTTCTACAATCCCTACCTTTAATATTTTCACAGAATGATGAGACAGATTCATTTTTTCTTGATGACCGTGTTGATGAAAGACTTCATAGGCTAAGCTCACGTCATCCCAAGTCCGGCCAAAAAAACCAAGTGAATCAAAAGTTGGAGCAAGAGGAAAAACCCCATCTGTTGGGAGGTTTCTCCAGGAAGGTTTAAGTGCGCTTATTCCGCAATAAGCTGCCGGTCTGCAAACCGATGCAGCAGTCTGGCTGCCGATAGCGAGCGGGACCATTCCGGCAGAAACAGCAGCCGCTGATCCGCTGCTGGAACCGCCAGGCGTATGGTTATGATTGAACGGATTTCTAGTGGGGGCCGGGTCGAACCATGTAAATTCAGTCGTATGGGTCTTACCCAGTATAATTGCACCGAGTGCCTTGAGCTTAGCCACGATCTTTGCATCTTTTTGAGCCGGTTTGGCATGTTGAAAAACCTTGCTCCCTACTTGAGTTGGTAAACCAGCCACGTCTATATTATCCTTTACTCCAATCGGAATGCCATGCAGCGGACTTCTAATCCTTCCTAGTCTCACCTCTTCAGCAAGGAGCTCGGCAGTCTCCAAGGCCCTTTTTCTGTCAACTAGTTTCCAAGCCTTAATGTCAGCCTCCAGCTGGTCAATGTGTTCCAGATGTGCTTTGACAATCTCTACAGGAGAAAGTACACCTTTGGAAATCCGTTCTGCCATTTGGAGAATACTAAGTTGTGTAATTTTATCCATCATGTAAGCCTCCTCGACACCATTTTTTATTGATATGATCACAATCAATTTTTAAACACGGGTTCATTTACTTTTTCATATATACATGATACGGTCCCTTATGTTGATGTTTATCTTACTGATGAACTGGTAAGATGCTTCTTAAAATTCACAAATAAACGCTTGCTCATGGTTATTGGAGTAATCCGGTTACTCGATTTCGTATGGTACGGGAAACTCATGCCCAGCATCAATTTGAAATTGAATAAAAGCCCGCATTAGTTCCGTTCCTGGTAAACCGGCTTGGTTCATTTCCTCAGCGTAGTCTTGCGGCATTCCGACCAATCTCTCAGCCCACCGCTTCTCTTCTTCCAGTGGAAGATTAGAAATCTGAACCCCCTGCTTTTCCATTTCTTCGAAATTAGACTGTTCCACTTCTTTTGCATATTTAGCGCTTCGATACGTAAATTCACTACCTACTTCTTCAAAAACTTTCTGAACTTCGGGAGGCAAGCTATTCCAAGTATCATTATTGACAACCAGCCCGCCCAGATTCATAGAACCAAAATTAACATTTGTCAAATATTTAGCTTGCTCGTATAACCTAAATCCCATCACTGAGCTGGTAAAGATTACCCACCCCTCATAAACACCTGACTGCAGACTTTGATAAGCCTCGGTCAATGCGCTTTGTACGGGGATGGCCCCAGAGGCTTGTAACCATCTTTGGTTTGCAGAGGCGCCAGCAACCTTTCGTCCTTCCATATCTTCCATTTTCTCTACTGGAAAAGTCGTAATCAAAGAGTAATTCTCCGAGATCGCAAATCCCAATAATTTTGCGTTAACAGCGTCGTATTCTCCTGCAAATTCTTCAAATTCATCTTTCATTCTCATAGCCACTTCAGCAATAATTTCTGGATCACTGCTGGAAAAAGGAGTATTGAAACCCATGCTCGAAATCATCAAATGTCTTGGTTGAAAAGCAGCAGTCATGAATCCTACATCCAAAATTCCTGCTTCAATCGTTTCCAATTCTCCACTCATGTTAGTAATAGTACCCCAATTTTCAACCCAATTGATTTCATATGGCGTTGATTCTAAAGCCCGATCAACCTCTGGCATAAAATAATTTTTAATAGGATGCAGCCACACCGAACTTTCCAATGGAGCTCCAGCACCAATCCGCAAAGTAATCACGGTTTTTTCGGAATCACCTGCGACCTGAGAACCCTCACCACCATTCGCACTTTCACCACCCGTCTCCGTAGATTGCCCGCATGCAACCAGAAGCATTACCACGACCATGCTGACAAACAGAATGAGAAGACGTTCACGACTACTTGATCTCATTGGAAAAAACCTCCTTAGAGTAATCATGATTATACAAACCACCGTTGATCTTGAACATCAACGTGGTCTGTTTCCCCTAGGATAATCTTGGAGTGGTCTTACATGATCTGCTCAGACCTCCATAAAGCTCGGCAGCCAAGTAGCAATCTGGGGAAATAACAATATGAGCCCTATCACGAAGATCATCATTAAAATAAATGGAAAAGCACCTATAAATATTTCTTCGATACTTGCCTTATCACCTAAAGCAGATTTCATAGAATAAACGACGAGCCCAAAAGGAGGCGTTAGCAATCCGATTTCTGCAGCGATTACCACGAGCACTCCAAAAAGAATGGGATCAAACCCAATCGAATGAACAAACGGTAACATCATTGGCATCGTTATCAATAAAATTGACACAGAATCAAGGATCGTTCCGAGTAATATGATAATGAGTAAAAAGATGATAATCAGTATTACAGGTGACACAGAAAGTTTCTCAATAAATGTGTTCAGTTCTGCGAGGACACCGGTGACCCCCAGCATACGGGAGTACATCATTGCTGTTATGAGGAGTAAAAGAACACTTGCTGACGTGTAGCCCGTTTCAATGAGTATCTCTTTCAGCTTTTTGATTGTTAATTTGCGTTTAGATAGAACAAGAAGAAAGGCTCCAAACGCCCCAACAGCACCAGCCTCTGTAGGTGTAAACCAACCTCCATATAGCCCACCGAGCATGACAACCACTAACACACCCGCTCCTAAAGGCTTGAGAAAAATTTTAATATTTTCCTTGGACCATCCCTGCTGGCCTTCAGTTGCCTTCTTTCCCCCCACTAATTCCGGTTTAAGCGTGGCCATAACATAGATTCCCACGCAATATGTGACAGCAAGAACAATTCCAGGTATCATACCTGCAATAAAGAGTTTACCCACAGACTCTTGGGCGATCATGCCGTAAACAATGAACATGAGACTTGGAGGAATCAGCATGCCCAATACCGAGCTTCCGGCAACAGAACCTAGGGCCATTTTTTTGTCATAATGCAAGCGTGTCATGGGATCAATGGCGACTTTACTAAAAACAGATGCCGAGGCCACACTAACCCCTGTGATTGTGGCAAACACAGCGCTGGCCCCAACGGTCGCCATCGCCAGTCCTCCACGTATTTTTCTGAGGAGGGCATGAAAGGCATTATAGATCTCGGTACTGGTCCCTGACATAGTGGTAAACACGCCCATCAAGACAAAAAGGGGGATTACAGCAAATGTATAATCATTTACAGCGGAATAAGCTGTATTACTTAAAATGGTCATACTTGTTTTGAAATCTCCAATGGTTAACCATACCCCCAAAAAACTCATTAATCCCAAGGCAACAGCAACATGCATCCCCAAAAATATGAGAATGACTAGAAGAATAAACGTTAACAGGCCTATTACGATGGATCCCACGGTCTATGCCCCCTTGTCAGTCTTTGCCCGAGGTCTTCTTAGTGAATCGTACATACTCAACGCAAACTGCAACGTCATCAGCAAACTCCCCAGCAAAATTAGCGCGTATGTGGGAAACGTAGGAATGCGCACGTAATTTCCTTCAAAATTCCATGTTACGAATGCTCGATAAGCCGGTTCCAGTGTAGCGAAAAAAATCATTATAAAAACAATCATACCGGCCAAACTAGCCATCGTATCCAACACCTTTTTCCAATATTGCGGTACACGATCATAAATAACCGTCGTGCGGATATGCCGTCCTTTCCTTAAAACGTGAGCGATTTGTAAAAACGTAAGACCTACGATTGAATTTTTTACGATTTCCGGAATCCCAGGAATGGGAGTATTAAATAATCCCCTCCCAACGACATCAGCAAAAATAATCACCATCAAAAAAACAATCCAAACCGCTCCGATAAAACACAAGTTTGCAATCATTGAATCAAATATTTTTCTAAGCTTGTGACTTTGTTTATTTTCCATAAAAGCACCTCCTCGGAAATGAGGCCACCTATTTAATCAGAAGACAACTTCAACATAAGACAAAAATAAACTCACTGATCATTTCGCAGGTGAAGGGCTGATATCCAATGTTAATGTTGATCCCTGCTAAGATATAGGAGACACCTCTTCGGTATGGTAGTGTTTTGGACAAGTTCACTACACCAAACGAAGAGGTGTTTTATATTAACCCTGGGAAATAATTTTTCTCAAAAAAGGACCTATACCATTTTTTAGAGCAGCCAGAGGCCGTCAGGGTTCCCATACTTAGCAAATATGTGATCCCTTGCTTCCTTTGCCAATCCGAAAATACGATCCATGTTTTCTTTCAGCATCTTTCCGTCCCGCTTCACTGCCTGACCTGCTACAAAAACAGAATCCACATTACCGGCATGCGCACATTGCACTACAGCACCAATTGGATCATTCACTGGGTAGAGGTTCAAATCAGTGGTTCGAATCATAATGATATCCGCCTCTTTGCCAGGTGACAGAGTACCTATCTTGTGATCCAGTTTTAACACCCTTGCTCCTTCTGTTATGGCAAATTCAAGTACTTCTCTGGCTGTGAGATTCAACTTCTCAGGCATTTTTCCTTCAGCCAGCACCTTATCATTTATTCGTGCTCGCTCAGCTTGTAATGCGAATTTCATCTGCGCAAACATATCACCACCTGTGGAAGTGACCACATCAACCCCCAGTGCAGGCCTGCCGCCATTCTCCAGTATCAATCCAGTTGGTGGATAGCCATGTCCCATCATCATCTCAACTTCCGGTGTTACCGAGATGGAAGCTCCAGCATCAGCGACCATTTTAAATTCTTCTGGACTGATTGAATTGGCATGAACAAAGTTCAAATCCGGCCCTAATAGATCTGCCTGCTGGAGCTTTTCAATGGAGCGGTCAACAGATCCCCAGCTTCCAAAACCCAAATGCATACTGCAAAGCACATCCAGTTCTCGTGCTAATTGAATATCATCAACTGCCGTATCCCATGAACTGAATTCTGGCCCTCTAATGGCCAGCGCCATTGTTAGCAATTGATCATCTGAAGAAAAATAGCTGTTCTTCACCCGCCGACTGTCCTCGGAATGCCTGATTTGACTTTCTCTGGACCAGTAGTCTCCGTCACCCGGAATCCCGTATGCAAAAACAGCCCGGATCCCAGATTCTTGCAGTCCTCTGATCAATTCATAGGCATGGTCAGGAGAAATGATCATGGACCAATCCAATATGGTAGTCACGCCAGCATCCAAGGCTTCCAGTGCTCCTAAAAGATTGGCGACATAGCCATCCTCCGGTCGCAACTTAGCTCCAATATTCCCAAAATAAATGCTGTTCAAATACTTCATTAAAGACCAGTCTGCCCCAACATTGCGAATCACTGATTCCCAGGTGTGACGGTGAGTATCGACAAAACCAGGCATCACAATCATATTTGAAGCGTCAATCACTTCGAAATCAGATCCAACTTCAATTCTCGGTCGGACCTCCACGATTTTGCTTCCTTCAACCAAAACATCCGCCTTTTTAAAATCTCCCAAAGTCTTATCAAGCGTAATAACACATCCGTCTTTAAAAAGCTTCTTTTCAGACATCGTCCCACTCTCCTTTCCTGAACTTTTTTAGGGCCTGACAAATAATCCCTTAATCGTCAATCTCGCTTTCAACTATCTTCACAAAAGGATCTCCATTTTCATGATTTTCTGACAATTCGGTTTTCTTGAGTCCCTAAATTGATTTTTCCATCAGTGCTTTTGGCTGTACATTTGATCACATCTCCAACTTTCAGATAGTCAGGATTATTTTTTTGGCTTTTGATAATCAGCTCCATTTTTTCATCATAGGGAGCAAAAGGATTCCATAGCGTCTCCAGCTCCTCAGATGTAAGTTTCAAGGCTACTCCTCCAGGAGTACCGGTAAGTAACAAATCCCCAGGATACAGATTCATAATTTGTGATAGATGTGTCAAGGTTTCTTCAGGTTTGTATAGCATGAATGCCGTATTAGACGTTTGCCTTACCTGCCCATTTACTGACAGAGTAAGTTCAAGATTGTGAATGTAGTGGGCTTCATCTTGATCAAACAGATACAGAAATGGACCGACTGGACAAAACGTGCGGAAGCTCTTCCCTTTAAACCATTGTCCCTCCGCTAACTGGATGTCACGGGCAGAAATATCATTACCCAATACAACCCCCACCACATACTGGTGCAAATTCTCTATGGTCACTTTAATCGGTTCAGTGATTTCCTTGCCGATAACTAGACCAACCTCAATCTCATAATCTAAAAGCTGAACATGATCCGGGAGGTAGATATCGTGATAAGCACCAACCATGGAGCTAGAAGCTTTGGTAAAAATTAAATTGAAAGGAGGGCGTTGGCCTGTCAAGCCCGCTTCTTCCCTGTGTGCCCCATAATTGGCGCCTTGACAAACTATCTGGGCTGGTTCAGTCACCGGACTGAGGATCTCTACTTCAGCAAAAGATCTCCTCATTGGATCTTTAGTAGATAAAATGTTTTTGGCTTCATCCACTCCCGTTCTCAAAAAAGACGCCAATGTGTCATAAGTACCTGTAATTTCATAAATGATCTCTTCTTTGACAATGCCCCATTTAATTCGGCCTTGGTGCTGATAGCGAACAAGATGATATCCCATACATTTTCCTCCTAATTTATTTATTTTTACAAACTCATGCCACATTAATTCAGATTAATATCAAGATCTGAGGACATAGAACTATGCCTGATTACCATTTATGTTTGACCATTGACAAAATCAATGAAGCGGTTAACGACATCATCAAGAAAGGAAATCGTCTGTTGATGCACGAGTCGTCCATGATCATCGAGCTTCTCATGTACGAAATTGATCAATACTTCATTACCAGGCAACACTTTTGCTGAGAGACCTGGTGAAGCCAAAATTTGTCTCAAATGAATTTGTGCACGCACTGTACCGAGCATCCCTGGTGTAGAACCAATCAGCAAAACCGGTTTTCCCGTTAATACTTTATCAACACGGGACAACCAATCCAGGGCATTTTTCAGTACTCCCGGAACAGAATGGTTATATTCAGGTGTGGCAATCAGTATGGCATCTGCTGCTGCCACACGCTGCTTAAACACTTTGACTTGTTGAGGAGGGTCCTCTTCCACATCTTGATCAAAGTGCGGCAGATCTCGGATATGAAGGATTTCAATTTCCATTTTGCGTTCATAGCGCGACTGCATAAACTCAACAACCTTTTTATTATAGGATTCTTTACGTAAGCTTCCGATAATGGCGGCAACATCCATTGTATTCCCTCCATTTCATTCATTATCTATGTTTAAAAAATTTTTTCAATGATGAGATAGTTGAAATGGGTTATACTAGGTAACATAGTATTGATAAGTTTCCTCACCACATCCCATCATTAAAAATTGTTTATTTTTAAATAATAATATTATATTATTATTTATTCTGTCAAGAAAATTATTTTTTTGATAAATGTAAAAAAAGCCGCCTCTGGTCAAATGAGAACAGAATAAGCGGCTTACAACTGTCTGTTAATATTATCCACTAAAATTAAGAGCCTATTTATATATTCTCTCCATCATTTCTTCTTTCAATTAATTCCACGACCCTCATGAGCAATTCATACATTTTTTGATATGCCAGATTTTCATCACGCGCGCATATCGCATCCATGACAGACTTATGTCGCGCCAACACTTCTTCTGACGGCTCTCCATACGAGGGGCTCGGATCTTCTTTCAAAGCACGTATCGTTTCCTGTCTACTTTGAAATAAACCAATATGTAATGTTTTAACCAAGCTGAACATGATCTCATTGTGTGAAGCCATTAGGATACTATTATGGAACTCGTAGTCTGCTTTAACCCATTCTTCATCATTACCCAGTGTTTCTTCCAATCTTTGATAGCATTTTTGAATGTGACGAATATCTTCGTCCGTTGCGTTTTTTGCTGCAAGCTTTACTGCGGAAGGTTCGATCGCTAACCGGACCTCTGTAATTTGAAGCAAGAACTGACGCTTTTTTTTTGATCTTGAAGCCCATAACAAGACGTCCGGATCCCACCATTGCCAATCAGAACGGTCGCGCACCACAGTACCGACCTTGGTTGAGGACTCCACCAGCCGCCGGGCTATCAGTCCTTTTAATGCCTCGCGAACCACTGTCCGACTTACACCTTTTATTTCGCTTAACACTTCAACTTTTGGCAAAATATCACCGGGCAGTAATTCTTCATTGACAATCTGTTGGCCTATATCATGTAATAATTGTTCACTTAAATTTCGAGGTGCCATTATATCCCTTCTTAAAAATCTGTTTTTAAGAATAGACCAGTTGAATAAATAATATTTTTAGACTTTAACATTATACTCATAACGATACAAAGAGTCAATGTGCGGCACCTAGCAGTAGGCCCGCACTAAACCTTAACCAATCTCAACAGAGGTCTGCGTTAATAAAATTGATAGCCCTTAGGCGTGCCAATAGGGGGCCCAAGGGCTTTGATACGCCATATCCTTTTGCAGGCATTGAAGTCCAGGATTCCTGTCTGATCTCATACATATTAACAATATGCATCATTTAAACCAATGCCTTTTCAAAATCCACTCCCCAAACAGACAAGCATTCATCCGTACTCCACACCTTAGGTCTTTGCGGACAATCGCGGTGCCATGGACGCGGTTCAAAACAATTTAACTCTTTAATGTAGATATCCACATCAGTGAATAATTCAATTAGATTATTTTCTGGATCATAATGATAGGTTGCCACATTATGACCGGCACCATGTCTGGAGGGTCCCCACTCTATTTTGATATTATTATGACGCAAAATGTCTAGAGACTGTACTAAGTGTTGATAATTTCTCGTCTCAAATGCCAAGTGATGCATGCCTTCTTTTTCAGAAGTGAAAAAATTAAGTACGTGATGATCCTGGTTGCAAGTCATAAAACCAAAGTAAGATTCAATCCAATCTGTATTGATAAATCCTAATTGTTCATAAAATTCCACTTGTTTTTTGGCATCCTTTACTCTTAAAGACAAATGCCCAACCTTGTTGGGAACAATGCCAGAATTTTTGAAACCAGGTGTTGCTAAAGTCATCTTAGGATAAAGCTCCACAATATACCCTTCAGGATCAGTAAATTCAAGCAACTCTGGCACTCCTGGACTTGCATCAGTTTTTATTTCAGATTGAATACCGAGTTCTTTTAAATGATCCTGTGCTTCTTTGATAGTAATCGTATCTTCAAACTGGAAGCCAAAACGATTTATTCCTGTCTTATCCGAGGGTGTCAAGACAATATTATGATGGTCAAGCGCAGTACTTAAATAAACCCTTCCTTCTCCGTCTTGCTCCGTAACTGTCAACCCTATTACGTCAGAATAGTACCTTGTCATACTTTCCATATCTCTAACAAAGAAATCAACATAACCTAATTTAAAAATATTTAGCATTGTCTCACTCTCCTTCTTGTTAAAAATATAATATATTAAAAATAATATTTGTACTAATATTATTATATTATTTATTAAATTGTCAACTTGGAATTTTCCGTGCTTTGTCAAGGTCATTGTAGGTTTGTACAGACTATTCCCAATAAACAATTTAAGCTCGAAGAGCTAAAAAGTGAATAACCAACTAAAAGTGGTACTGTCCATTTGGTAAAAATATACATTTAACATTCGTACGACCGTCTCGATGAGACGGAACACATTTTCTGTCCGTTTCTGCGGTGTCCCTAAGAGTACCATGGAGTCGGACAAATCGGACTGTCTTTTGGAACCTCAAAGGTTTCGATGGTAGTGTGTGAATGCTAAATTAGAATTAACAAAAATCGCTGGATAACAGTGAACACATTTACCATAACATTCCTCTCCCAGTATCATATCACTGAAAACATCAAAACGGTTGGGAGAGGAAAATATGAATAAAATGGAAAGGTGGAACATGTACCTAGAGATTCAACAGCTAAAGAAACTGGGACTTAACAAATCGCAATTGCCAGACGATTGGGGATTAGCCGCAATACAGTTTACAAATATATCAATATGACACCTGAAGAATTTGAAGATATGTTGGAGCACATGGAAGTGAGACAAAAGAAATTAGACTGTATCAAAGAGAAGCTCATCACCTGGTTGAAACAGTATCCCGACATTGCAAGTGCACAGATCCATGATTGGATTAAGGAGAGATATCCTGACCTTACGGTCGGTGAAAGTACCGTCAGGTGCTATGTTAGTCAACTGAGAAAGGAATATAGCATTCCAAAAATAAAGACGACTCGGCAATATGAAGCGATTGAAGATCCACCGATGGGACAACAAATGCAAGTTGATTTTGGTCAGGTCACCGTGATGAACCAGTTTCATCAACCTCAGAAACTGTGGTTTATGGCTTGTGTATTATCCCATTCCCGTTACAAATTTGTGTATTGGCTGGACCGTCCCTTTACAACAGCAGATGTCATTCAGGCTCATGAACAAGCTTTCGCCTTTTACGGCGGTCTTCCTCAAGAAATTGTTTATGATCAAGACCATCTCATCTTAGTGAGTGAAAATGGTGGAAATCTTATTTACACAAAAAAATTTGCCAATTATCTGAAGCACAGGGCATTTAAGGTTCACATGTGCCGCAAAGGCGACCCGGAAAGCAAAGGAAAAGTGGAAAACGTTGTTGGCTATGTGAAAAAGAACTTTGCCCGTCACCGGACCTATTACAATCTGGCCCAATGGAGTGAAGACTGTCTGGCCTGGCTTGAGCGAACAGGCAATGGCAAAGTGCATCAGACAACCAAAAAAATACCGGCCGAAGTGTCCAACAGGAACGTTTTTACCTTCGCCCGGTCCAAGAAAAATACCACATCAATCAAGCTAAAGCCAGTATAACAAGAGTTGTCCGAAAAGACAATACCATTCTTTATGCCGGGAACCGCTACTCGGTCCCTCTAGGGACCTATGATGACAAGGGTAAAAGCGTTGGACTAAAGATTCAAAACGATACCCTGACCATCTACGACTGGGAAACAGGCAAGGTACTTGCCCAACATGCCATTTGCCACGAAAAAGGCAAGTTGATTCAAAATACGAATCATAAAAGGGACCGCAGCAAAGGGATTCAAGCGTTGATGCAACAAGTGGCCGGGCGTTTTCCAGAACCGGATCAAGCCACCCTCTTTTTGAAAGAAATCTATCAGCGGAAGCAGCGTTATATGAGAGATCAATTGCAAAAGATACAGGAAGTCATGAACAAAGCCAACCATCATTCTGAAGTGATTGGACAAGCTTTAGCCTACTGTCTGACATACCAACTGTACAGTGCAGCAGCCTTCAGCGATGCAGTGCAACATTTTATGCAACAAGCACAGAGACAACAAGCACACCAGCATGAACATCAACCTGAGATCAAACCCACCATGCTCGGACATCAATCACACTCGGAAGTGAAAGCAGAAATTCGAGATCCTCAAGTTTACATTCGTATCCTGGAGGGAGAGAGCCTATGTCAGAATGCTTAGTGCGACTGAAACACAGCTTGAAAACACTCAAATTGGCCTCCATCGCCGAAGTGATTGAGGAACAACTGATGGAAGCCGAAACAAATGGATTCAGTTATCAACAGTTTCTGACGAAACTGTTGGGATACGAAATACGCAAGCGGGAAGAAAAACAATTGGCTAAACGACTCAAGTGGGCCGGCTTTCCTGTCCACCAATCCCTTGATGAGTTCGACATTAGCGCCCAGCCTGCCCTAAGCCGGCAGCAATTTCAACAGTTGCGTGAACTCTTATGGATTGAACAGGTTTATAACCTCATCTTATTGGGCCCGCCAGGGGTGGGTAAAACTCACCTGGCCATTGGCTTAGGAGTAGAAGCGATTCAGCAAGGATACAAAGTCAGCTTTGTGACCATGGATCATTTAATCGAGTTGCTGCGTACCCAAGAAGTAACAAGAAGCGCCCAAATCAAATTGAAAAGAATTACTCAGTCAGATCTTGTCATCATCGATGATTTGATGTTTATGGCCATCAACCGGCATGAAGCCAATCTTTTCTTTCAACTCATCAACAAACTCTATGGCCAATCATCTGTGATCATCACCTCCAACAAAGGGCCGGAAGATTGGGGAGAGTTATTGGGTGATCCGGCCATCACCACAGCCATTCTGGATCGGCTACTCCATAAAAGCGAGGTGATTCATCTAACCGGTGACAGTTATCGTTTAAAAAACAGGAAAACCATATTATTGGAAATGACTAGGTGCTCAAAATTATTTAGCGAAAATTGTTCAATTGTACTTGACGCTCACAACGTGTCACGCCTTCTCTGGATAAACACTCTCTTTATCCATAAAAACGAGACGCAAATGTAACTTGACACCAGATTTTGTTCTCCGAAAAGTGGCCCATTTGTAGTTTGTCAAAGATAGAGGGATCGTCGTTGAATCAATGATTTTCAGTGGCATTGGCCATCTGCGATTGCCCTTTAAACTTTCTTTCTCATGTAAATGAGCATGCAGAAACACCAGAGGTACGCTTTAGCTGTTAGCTTCTTAGTGCATTTGTCTTGATCAAGCACTTCAACGTGTTCTTCAAACTGTTGAAAATTAATTGTTGAAACCCATTTACCAAATGACGAAAATAGTGTATCCTTGTCCATAACTTGTGTCCTTTACGTTGGATTTGGACAGGAACGACCTGTACCTCCAGTGTTAAGGATTTTTTTGTCCTCCGGACAATATAACTCTGAACATTTTGTGTTTTCCCAATGATGGAATTAGATTAATGCAACGCTAGTGTAGGGATATTTATGCTAAACTGCTTCATATAGGCTCTCTCCTTCCTTATTTGTTTTTTGGCCATTCTATTGTAATCGGAAAGAGAGCCTCGCTTCATGGATTTTTTTGTTTTTCTTCACCGCGCTTCGCTTGGTGTCCTCCCCAGATATTTTACTCATACTGATAGTTTTTTTTTCCGGCCCTCAATCATCACAGGCCCAATGGACTTCCAGTCGACTTGCATTTGTTCACCCGGAGCTGTCTCAAAGCGAACCGTGTATGATTTGTGATGCTGTTGACGGTATGGCTTCATAAAGTCTTTTAAAATCGTACGACCGCTGATGTAGCCACGTCTTTTAATCTCATAGGTCTAATTTACTTTTTCGCTTCGTTCGTTCTTGCTTTTTGGGCGGTTGTTGAGCGTAAATATATTTGCGTACTGTTTTTCTATCCAACCCAAGCTAATTGGCTCATTTTTTGTTTGAGCCCAATTCATTTTTACACAAATATACGAACCTAACCCCGCTCATTGTGGTAGACGAATGAAAAGGGATGGATGAGGCGACACATCATGTGACAGTAGGGAAGCTTCTGAACGTATTACCTTCCAATCCGCACTCTTTACGTGTTATGAATCCCCCGATAAAGATAACGGTTACGACATTTCCGACTACTATTCAATCATGCCCAAAGCAGGCACGATGGACACGTGGCGCACTCTGCTTGAGGAAGTCCATAAGCGGGACATGAAACTCATTATGGACCTGGTGGTCAATCACACCTCTGATCAGCACCCCTGGTTCCTTGAATCCCGTTCCTCCCGCAACAATCCTAAACGGGACTGGTACATCTGGCGGGACCCCAAGCCGGACGGCTCTCCGCCCAATAACTGGCGCTCCTATTTCACGCCGTCTGCCTGGGAATTTGATGAGGCAACCGGCCAGTATTACTTCCATTCTTTTGCAGTGGAGCAGCCTGATTTAAACTGGGCTAATCCTGAAGTAAGGGAAGCCATTTACGATATGATGCGTTTCTGGCTTGATCAGGGGATTGATGGTTTCCGCATGGATGCCATTGCCCTGTTGGCCAAACCTGAAGTATTGCTTGATGCGGACAAACCGGAGGATATCCGTTATCTGGCCAACAACCCCGGTGTGCATGATTATTTGCGGGAGATGCATGACAAAGTCCTTAAGCATTACGATATTATGACCGTGGGAGAAGTGGCCTTTGCTAAACCGGAACAGGGCATTTTATATGTGGCGGAAGACCGCCGCGAACTGCACACCCTGTTCCATTTTGAAGTGGCCGACGAAATGCCGCGCTGGGACATGAAACGTTTTAAAGAGATCCAGCAAGCATGGTACGACGTGTTCCACGGCCGGGGCTGGGTGTCCCAATTTCTCAACAACCACGATCATACCCGCCAAGTGACACGCTATGGCAACGACGGCCCTTACCGGGTGGAGTCAGCCAAACTTTTGGCCACCATGATCCACACCCTGCTTGGCATCCCCTATGTTTATCAAGGGGAAGAGATTGGCATGACCGGCGTCAACTTTGACTCGATTGATGATTACAATGATATCGCCATGAAAAACAAATACAAGGAAGAAGTGGCTAAAGGCCGGGATCCCCAGGAAGTGTTAGAAGAGCTGAAACCGCTCAGCCGGGATAATTCCCGCACGCCCATGCAATGGAATGACCAGCCCCATGCAGGATTTACAACCGGCACCCCGTGGATCAAGGTCAACCCGAACTACAAGATGATTAACGTCGAGCAAGCCCTGGCTGATCCCAACTCCATCTTCTACTATTATCAACAGCTGATTGCTTTGCGCAAAAAGCACCCTGTGATGGTCTACGGGGATTACCACAACCTTTCTGGCGATGATGAACATCTGTATGTTTATACCCGCTCGCTGGATGATGTGTGCTGGCTGATCATCCTCAATCACGCCGATCACCAGACCCCCTTTTCTCTGCCCAAGGGATTTGATGATGAGCACAAGCAATTGATTTTGGCCAACTATCCTGATGTGAAAGAACAGGACTCTATCCGCCATGTCACCTTGCGTCCCCACGAAGCGCGGATCTATCAGTATACTCACACTAACAATGGCTAATCCATCATCACCACAGGCAGGCCGTGGTGTCCAACAACCCCCAGGGCTGCACCCAAGGGAAGAGCTTCCCTTGCGGGGCGGTCCTTTTTTTGTCGCTAAAAAATGACAAAAGTCGACATAAACACCCCCTTGACACCACCTGGCCCATGTTGGATATAATTGGCTTATAATGTTAACTGTTTAATTTATATGGTTAACATTTAGAACACACAGAAACACAGAAAGCAGGATGTCACCATGAAAAAACTCACAGCTTACGATGTAGCCCAAATTGCCCTTCTGGCCAGCATGATTGCTGTCACTGGATCATTTAAACTGCCCACTGGCATCCCCGGAGCAGAATTTCAGCTTTCGGCGCCCTTGGCAGTTGCCATTGCAGCCGTGTTCGGCTTCTGGCGGTACATCACAGCAGGGATCATTGCCAGCTTTATTTTAATGCTGCTCGGTATTCATAACTTCATTAATTTTGAAATTTCAATGGTTTTCCGTCTGGTGGCCGGGGGGTTGGTGGCCATCCTAGGCCCCTCCCTTCCCGTCCTGTTGATGGCCGGCCCCGCCGGAACGGCTGCTGCCCGCTGGGTACTGGCCCTCACCCTGGGCATTGACGCATGGCCCCTCCTTGTGGCTGCCCTGCCCGGTATGGTGTACTCCGTGCTGCTTGTCTGGCCCCTCTATAAAACGTTACAGCGGGTCAAAACCATCGTGGAGGCACAATATGGCAAACACAAACACTCCCACTCTGTATAGCATTCGCATGCGTGCAGCCCAAGGGGGCCCCCATGAACAGGGTGGCAAACACATTTCCGGCGGTGAAAGGCTGGTCCAGAGCCCAGATGTGAACCAGGCCGTGCTAGAGTTAATGGACAAAGCCAGCAATCACAGCAGAGGTCCGTTTGATTTTCTAAACCTGATTGTTGAAGAGATCCCATGGGAAGAGTTAAAGCTGCTTCCCCCGCTCCCCGTTCAAACGGAACAGGTTGCATCCGTTGAGGCGGGAAGAGACTTAGCGCTTACTCTGGTGGGCAAGTGCGGTGTGTCTCCGGCAGCCGGAAAGCTCGGGTTACAACTGATCCAGTCCATGGGCCATGTGCGGGGGGCGGTCGTGCTCGATGCCCATACAGGGGAACGGCTGGATGACCGGGGAGAAAGGGGAGTCCGCGTCTCCCGCCTCGATTGGCGGCCTGGAAGTTATGAACGCTGGCTAGACCAGCATCCTGGCCTGACCAATCCCAGAACAAAAGAAGCTTTGGCCTTAGCCACCAAAGTAAGCGCCGCTCCAGGTGCCGTGGCTGAGCTGTGCTGGTCCGATGACCCCGATTACGTGACCGGCTATGTGGCCGCACCTCACTTAGGCTACTGCCGGATTACCAGGCTTAAATCTCCCGGTGAGGAGCATGGCGGGCGAGTCTTCTTTATTCATCGCTCTGTTGACCTGGATACTTATCTGACTTTCCTGGAACAAACACCCGTTTGGATTGGTTGGGAGGATTGAGAGATGTTTGATCATCAAGCATTGATTGAAAAAAGTAAACAGTATTTGTGGCTGCCTTTTACCCAAATGAAAGATTACGACCAGCATCCGCTGATTATTGCCAGCGGTGAAGGGGTCCGCCTGACTGACACGCAAGGCAAATCCTATTATGACGGCTTTTCATCTGTGTGGCTCAATGTGCACGGACACCGCAGGGCAGAACTGGATGAAGCGATCAGAAAGCAGCTTGAGCTGATTGCCCACTCTACTTTGCTGGGCATGACCAATGTCCCTGCCACCCTGCTGGCCGAAAAACTGGTGGACATCACCCCGCCAGGCCTGACGAGAGTCTTCTATTCGGACAGCGGAGCGGAAGCGGTGGAAATTGCTTTGAAAATGGCTTTCCAATACTGGCAAAACATCGGTCAAAAAGAGAAACAGACATTTATCACGATGAAAAACGGCTACCACGGGGACACCATCGGAGCGGTCAGCGTCGGTGCGATCGATTTGTTCCACCAGATTTATCAGCCTCTGTTGTTTAAGAGCTTTAAAGTCCCTTATCCTTACGTTTACCGTCATCCCAGCCGGGATAGAGAACAGTGCAAGCAGGACTGCTTACAAGCGCTGCATCACGTTTTGACAGAACACCACCAGCAAGTGGCAGCTCTGATTGTGGAGCCCATGATTCAAGGGGCAGGTGGCATGATCACCATGCCTCCTGGATTTTTGAGCGAAGTGGCCCGCTTGTGCCGTGAATTTGATGTCCTGCTCATTTGTGATGAAGTGGCCACCGGCTTTGGCCGCACCGGGCGAATGTTTGCCTGTGAACATGAAGATGTCCGGCCCGACATTATGACCGTAGCCAAAGGGATTACCGGCGGGTATCTGCCTATTGCGGCCACCTTGACCACTGAAACGGTTTATGAAGCCTTTTATGCCGATTACACCGAACTGAAAACATTTTTCCACGGTCATTCCTATACAGGCAACCAGCTGGGCTGTGCCGTTGCTCTGGCTAACTTGGAGCTGTTTGAGCAGGAAAACGTAGTAGAACAGGTGGCCGAAAAAGCTGCCTTTATTGCCCCGTTGCTCCAAGAGCTTGCTTCCCTGGACCATGTGGGGGAGGTACGCCAGATTGGCCTGATGGCCGGAGTGGAACTGGTTCAGGATAAAGAGACCCGCCAGCCCTTTGCCTGGGAAAAACGGATGGGCTACCGCGTCTCCCTCAAAATGCGGGAACTGGGCATGCTGACACGGCCTATGGGCGATGTACTGGTGTTTATGCCTCCACTGTGCAGCACCAGAGAGGAGTTGCAGGAGATGATCTGCATCATGCGCCAGTCCATTGAGCAGGTCACCCAAGGAGAACAGGTTTATGTTTAAGCAGACATTAACCCAAGAAGAGAGCTTAACCAAGGAGCTGGACCTCCTGGAGCAACACGGCTTGCGCCGCACCCTGCGCACGGTGGAAACAGGTGCAGAGCCCGAGATAGTAGTCGAAGGAAAAAAGCTGTTACTTCTCTCCACTAACAATTATTTAGGCCTGGCCACCCATCCCCGGGTAAAAGCCAAAGCCATCGAAGCGGTCCAACAGTTTGGCACGGGCAGCGGTGGTTCCCGTTTGATTACAGGCAATCTCCGCTTGCATGAAGAACTGGAACAAACAATCGCGGCCTGGAAAGGCACTGAGGCGGCCCAGCTGTTCAGCTGCGGTTACTTGGCCAACGTCGGGACCATTTCTGCCCTGGCTGGAAAAGGGGATCTCGTTCTCAGTGACGAGTTGAATCATGCCAGCATGATCGATGGCTGCCGTTTAAGCAAGGCTGCCACCATGGTCTACCGCCATGTGGACATGGACGACCTGCACCAAAAGTTGCGTGACACCCGGGGACAATACCGGCGTACCTTGATTGCAACGGACGGCGTATTCAGCATGGATGGCAACATTGCCCCGCTTCCTGAGCTGGTCTCCCTGGCTGAACAATATGGGGCGTGGCTGATGGTGGATGATGCCCATGGCACCGGCGTGCTGGGAGACACTGGTGCGGGCAGCGTGGAACACTTCGGCTTAAGCGGGCGGGTGCATTTGTCGGTGGGCACCCTGTCCAAAGCCTGTGGAGCAGAGAGCGGTTATGTGGCCGGGTCTCAAACGGTCATCGAATACCTGCTGAACCGGGCTCGCTCTTTCATTTTCCAAACCGCCTTGTCCCCTGGGGTAGTGGCAGCCAGCCTGGAGGCGATCCACATCATTCGTACTGAGCCGGCCCTCCGTCACCAGTTGCTGTCCAATGCCCGCTATCTGCGCGAAGGACTTAAGTCTTATGGCTTCAGGCTGATTGAAGGGGAGACCCCCATTATTGCCGTGTTAATCGGTGAGGCCAAAACCGCTGTCCGGTTCAGCCGAAGACTGGAAGAAGCTGGTGTGTATGCTCCGGCGATCCGGCCACCCACCGTTCCGGAAGGGATGAGCCGTATCCGCTGTACCGTCATGGCCACCCACACCACGGCTCAACTAGACTTTGCTTTGGCTCAGTTTAAACAAGTAGGGCAAGAATTGGGAGTGATCAGCTGATGACAAAAGGGTTTTTTATTACCGGCACAGACACCGGGGTGGGCAAAACCTTCGTGGCTGCAGCACTTGCCGCTTACCTGAAACAACAGGGGCAGGATGTGGGCGTCTTTAAACCCATGATGAGCGGCATCCAGCGGGAAAATCCTCACAGTGACGCTTTTCTGCTTAAAACCATGTCGGGGGATACCAACCCTGTGGAGCAGATTAATCCCTTTCAGTTTGACGAACCCCTCGCACCCTACCTGGCTGCCAAAAGGGCCCAGCGGGAAGTCAGCTTCGTCCAACTGATAGAAGCGTGGCATCAGGTACGTGACAGTCATGCCTTTTTCCTGGTGGAAGGGGCAGGTGGCCTGGCAGTTCCCATGGGTCCCAATTATCTGGTGGCCGATGTGGCCAAACTAATAGATTTGCCCTTGATTGTAGTGGCTCGTCCTAACCTGGGTACCATCAATCACACCCTGTTAACACTTCATTTTGCTCAAAGCAAAGGGCTTGCTGTGGCTGGCGTGATTTTTAACGGTTATGATCCCGAGGCCGGGGACTTAGCCCAAGATACCAACCCATCCCTATTAGAAGAATGGTCAGATGTGCCGGTTTTGGGCATCATTCCCCGTACGGAACACCATTCAGCACAAGCGCTGGCCGCGTTGGTTGCAAAGTGCATTGATGTGGAAGAGCTGTATGCATACTGCTAATACTGTAAAGGAGGCGTGTGGATTGTCAATATTTTCACAAGCACGAGTGAATGTATGGGAAGTATACGCTGATAAAGCTTTGCGGGGTGAAGTTTTAACCAAAGATGAAGCGTTTCATATCCTCGGTGCACCAGATGGGGAACTTCTGCCCCTGTTGCAAGCCGCTTACCGGGTCCGTTATCACTACTATGGCAATAAAGTGAAACTCAATATGATCATTAATGCCAAAAGCGGTTTATGTCCTGAGGACTGCGGCTACTGTTCTCAATCTATTGTGTCCAAAGCGCCCATCGAAAAATATCCCTTATTGGATAAAGAAACCCTGATTGAAGGGGCACGGGAAGCGGTAAGACGCAAAGCGGGAACCTATTGTATTGTGGCCAGCGGCCGCGGTGCAACGGACAAGGAGATTGAGCAAGTGGTCGAAGCTGTGAAAGCCATCAAGCAGGAAATGCCGCTTAAAATCTGCTGTTGTTTGGGTATTATCTCAGAAGAGCAGGCCCAAAAGCTCCGTGAAGCCGGGGTGGAACGCTACAACCACAACTTAAATACCAGTGCCAGCCATTACGGTCACATCACCACCACGCACACCTACGAAGACCGGGTGCGCACGGTACAACATGTGAAGCAGGCAGGCATCTCCCCTTGCTCAGGCTGCATCATTGGGATGGGGGAAACCTGGGATGATGTGTATCATCTGGCCCTCAGCCTGAGGGAATTAGATGCAGATTCCATACCTGTCAACTTTTTGCACGCCATTCCGGGGACGCCGCTGGAGAATATGGATGAGTTAAATCCGCGCTACTGTTTGAAAGTACTCGCCCTGTTCCGTTTTATCAACCCTTCTAAAGAGATTCGTATTTCCGGAGGACGGGAAGTCAACCTGCGCTCCCTGCAAGCGCTCGGTCTCTATCCGGCCAATGCCATCTTTGTGGGTGACTATTTAACCACGGAAGGCCAAACAGCCCGGGCTGACCATCAGATGATCGAGGACCTGGGCTTTGAAATCGAGTTAATGCATTATTCTCTAAATATGTCTTCTAATTCTACTTGAAATCCCTTTAGTATTTCTGACTCAACAGTTCCTATTTCTTTCAATATATCCTTTTGTTGATAATGCCCTTTTTCATCTAGGACGTAAATTTGAACTGCGTTTAACATAGGATTGATAATCCAATATTCCTTTACACCGTATTGCATATACAAATTCATTTTAGTCACTAAATCATTTGATTGATTAGATGGACTTAGAATTTCAATAATTAAATCGGGAACTCCAACAAACTTATTTTCTTGTAAGCCTTGCTTATCACAAATGACGGATAAATCAGGCACTAATATTTTAGTTCCCTCTATGCCATCCTTTTTGAGTTCAATGTCATAAGGAGCACTAAATACTTCACAATTGGTGCCTTCTAAAAAATTAAACAATTTTGCTTGTAATCTTCCCGATACTCTTTGATGTTTCGTGGAAGGTGATGGTGTCATCAAAACAATGCCGTCTACGTATTCCAACAAATCGTTTGTTTCCTCTCTCATTTTATAAAATTCTTCGAGACTTATTTTGCTTTTTTGAGGCAAATTCATAGCAACACCACCTTTGCTTACAAGTTTGTTAAGAACATTATACCACGAAACATCTATATATCATTCTTGCTCGTTAGGCCAGTTGGCCTATCACGGTTAACGGTGCCTTTAATTGCCGCTGGAGACGGCCGATCGCCTCTTCTGCCGCTGAAAAAATGACACAAGTGGACGGACCGGCCGATTTCTCAAGATCAAGGGTGGTCCGCCCCTTTTGAACTTCCAGTTGAGAAGCGAGTCCGGCACTATTGGCCAGTTCCTGCGCTTCATACAAGATTCCTTTGGAACCAACCGGCAGGATATCATGAACGTCGGGTTGCTGACGCAATATATACAGTTCCTCAATGGATAATATCTGAGGATCATCCAGGCGGACGTCATCATCAGGCGCACTTTTGGGCCAGCCGGCACAAGCCACCCAGTCACCCTGACGTGTAGAGCCCGGAAAAAACCGGGCTTTTTCTGCTTTGCCCAGCACGGTAATACCTACACCAGTTTGTACGGTAGGCACATTCTCCTCTGTACTGCCGGTAAACTGCACGTCCACGTCAAGCCCGGCCTGTTTGGCGTACGCTTTCAATCCTTGGACAATCTCCCTTCCTGCCGGATCCCATTCCACACTGAGCGTGTTGACCACGAGTACAGGGGCAGCACCAGCAGAAATAAGCTCGAACAAAGGCACCCGCAGGGCAAACGCACCGACAACAGCACCGTCTGCCTTTACCTTGTCATGCGGTTTACTGCCAATGCCCCCCACCGAATCACAGGCAACCACCATCACCTCCTGCTCGTTCAGCTCCATGACCGTTAAATCTCTCACTTGGAACATTGTCGAATGTTTGCCCATCCCCACCATGGCTATGCATCCCTCCACACCAAGCGCTGCTCAGATTGTGTTTTTATGTTTTTCTGCTTTATTCTGCCTTCTCCGGATAAAACCCTTTGATCAGTATTTCCAATGCTAAAGGAGCCCGGATGCCTTCGGCAGCAGCCGATAAGGGAACGACGACGAACCGTTCATGCTGGATGGCTGGTACATTGTCCAGCGCTGGATGCCGCAGCAGGAAATCTATTTTTTGTTCAGCTGTCATCTCCCCGTAATCAACAACGACGATGACCTCGGGTGATCGTTCGACTACCTCTTCCCAGTTAACGGCCCCCCAATTTTTGTCCAAATCAGCAAAAATGTTTTCTCCCCCAGCTAAGCGAATCAGGGTATTCATATAATTTTGTCCCACGGTAAAAGCCTGATCTTCCCCACTGTCGTAGACAAAGACCCGGATTGGCTCATCCACCTTCCCAATCTGTTCCTGCAAGAGGGCAATATCTGTTTCCATCTGGGCAATCAGCGCCTTAGCCCGCTCTTCCACTCCAAAAATACGGCCGATGTTATGGATATCCTGGTACACATCCTCAATCGTCGGTCCCACGATCGTAGAAGAGTGATGCAAGTAAGCCGTCACACCGAAGGCTTCTAACTCCTCTACGGAACCAACCCCATTTTCACTAAAGGCGCTCTGCCATCCCGCATAAGCAAAATCCGGTTCAACCGAGAGAAACACCTCTTGGGATGGATATCGATCAGCCAGGACAGGGATCTGCTCGTAAGCTTCCTGAAACTGTGGCAAAATCTCATCATCCAAATAGGCGGTCCCCACCATCACCTCTTCCAGTCCCAAAGCCAGCATCACTTCGGTTACATGCTGGTTCAGAGTAACAGCCCTTTGCGGGGGCTTATCAAAGCTGAGTGTGCGTCCGTTATTTTCAATCGTGACCGGCTGGTACCCGCTGGCACCAGCGGGATCAGTCTGAGTCTCCTCACCAGAGGCCTCTCCTTCCGCCACAGTACCGTTCTCTGCCGGTGAGCTGCTGGCCTGTTCAGAGCTGCAGGCAGTCAGCACAAAGACAACTATCATGATAACGATAAGAAGAAGATGGCATTTGGGCAAACGGAACATGTTCTTACCCCTTTCTTCCAGAGCATGTATTTTGGATTGTTCCCTCACTGGCCAAACTGTTCTGGCCTGGCATGTCTTAAAACCAATCACTAATCCAAGCCCCAGCATGGTCCACATGCCAAGTTCCATAATTGTTTTCCTCCTTTCATCAATTACTTATGGTTTCTTCCCCTTGTCTCCGTGGGGAAAAACGTAATCACAGGCTTGTTGAATACAGGATGAGGGCGCACTTCGGCCTGCACCTGAAAGACCTCCGCCAAAAGGGATGGGGTGAGGACCTCTTCCGGCGTCCCGTCAGCTACTAGGTGCCCCTCTTTCATCACCAGCAAACGGTCACAATACATGGCGGCCAGATTGAGATCATGCAAGGCGGCCAATACAGTGACTTCCAAGCTTTTGACCAGCTCCAAAATATGCAACTGATGGTGAATGTCTAGATGGTTCGTCGGCTCATCCAAGATCAGATAGTCGGCACCTTGGGCCAAGACCCGGGCAATCTGCACCCGCTGTTTCTCTCCTCCTGACAAGCCGCTGTAAGGTTCATCCAGCTTATCCTGCAAACCAACCTGTTGTAAGGCCTGTTGCACCATTTCCTCATCAGCGGGAGTATCCGGTTCCAACAAACGCTTATGGGGGAAGCGCCCCATATGGACAATTTCCCGCACTTTGAATTCAAACAGAAGGGGAGCTTCCTGGCTGACAACGGCCATCTTCTTGGCTGTCTCTTTAAGTGGTATACGGCTTAGGGCCTCACCCTCCAATGTGACCAGACCGGCCTGGGGCTTAAGCACACGGTAAATCGTTTTGAGCAGCGTAGATTTGCCGCTTCCGTTTGGTCCTACTAAGCCGACAAACTCTCCTTTGTTGACCGAAGCGGTCACTTGCTGAACAATGGTCTTACCCCCTACCGCTGTCGACAACTCCTCCAGCTTGATCATCCCTGTTCACTTCCCCCAAAGCTATATTGGCGGCTGCGCAAAAGCCAAATGAAAAACGGCCCGCCACACAGTGCAGTGACAATCCCGATCGGCAGCTCTTCTGGAGCCAGGATCATGCGGGCAAACACATCGGCCCAAATCAGAAAGATGGCACCTGCCAAAGCGCTGAAGGGCAACACCAGGCGATGGTCCGCTCCCACCACCAGACGAACCATATGTGGAATCATCAAGCCGACAAAGCCGATTGCTCCGCTGACAGCAACGAGCACTCCAGTGATCAAAGCGGTGACCATAATCAGGATTTTACGAAAACGGTGCACGTCCACTCCCAGTGTGGTGGCTGCTTCATCGCCCATTAATAGCGCATTCAGGGTTCTGAACTGGATCAGCAGGTAGAACAAGCCAGCGGCGATGACCAGAACCGGAATCGTCAAGTACTCCCACCTGGCCCCAGCCAGGCTGCCCATCATCCAGAACAGGGCGGAGCGGATGGCTTCCTCGCGTGGGGCTGTCATGACGATAAAACTGGTCAGGGACGAGAGCACCATGGAAATGGCAATGCCGGCCAGAAGCAAGCGAACAATCGAAATGCGGCCGCCTATCTGGGCGATAACAAATACCAGCATGACCGAAAGCAGAGCCCCGCCAAAGGCAGCCAACGCCAGCGCATATTGGCCCAAGAGACTGAATGCCCCGGCTACAATGACGGCCGTTGCCCCCACTGAAGCACCGGAGGAAACCCCCAAAATATACGGGTCAGCCAGGGAATTGCGCACAAGGGCCTGGATCGCAACGCCCACTGTGGCCAAACCGGCGCCAACCAAACCAGCCAAAAGCACCCTGGGTAAACGGATGTCCCAGACAATATGGCCGTGGGGCGTGCTCCAATCAGCCGTAACCGCTCCCCCAATCCAAGGCAGGTTAGCCAGAATAATCTGCCACACCGTGAGGGGCGGCACAGAGACCGGACCAATCATAACGGCCACTGTCAGGGAGACGACAAAGGTAAGGCCCAACAGAGCCAGTCCTACAACCAGTTTAAACCGCTGTGTTTGATCCCGCTGAAACAAGGGGCGGTTAAAACCTGTTGCCAACGTTATTTTCTTGTTTTGATCTGTGTTTCCCATTGTTTCAGCCATGCTGCCCACCACCGGATAAGGGAGCCAAAGCTGCAGCATGAAACTCCATACTCTTCGCCAGCCTGTCCCTGATGCGAACCACTTCCCCCACCACGATGACGGCCGGAGAACCGATCCTGCTGTCTTGCACCTGCTGTTCAATTGTCTCCAATGTACCGGTGACTAACTTTTGCCTGGGTGTCGTCGCCCACTGGATCACCGCCACCGGAGTGTCTGGCGCCCTTCCATGGTGAAGCAAAGCATGGCAAATCTCCGACAAACGGTTCATACCCATATAAAACACCAGGGTATCGATTCCTCTGGCCAGCGCAGCCCAGGTCCGTTCACACTCTGCACCATGCTGCCTTACTTCTGGTGTGCCCGTTTCTTTCGACTGTGCACAGGAGTCACCTTTTTCCCCGGCATGACCGGTCACCACAGCAAACGAAGAGGCATAGGCCCGGTGCGTGAGGGGGATGCCCGCCGCTGCTGCGGCCCCCGCAGCTGCTGTCACCCCTGGTACAATTTCAAAGGGAACAGCGTGGGCAGCAAGCCATTCAGCCTCTTCCCCCACCCGTCCAAAGACCGAGGGATCGCCTCCCTTTAAGCGGGTGACCACTTTTCCTTCCCGTGCTTTCTCCACCAGCAATTGATTGATCCGTTCCTGGCGCAACGTGTGCTGCCGGGGAGACTTGCCGCAAAAAATCAGCTCTGCTTGGGGAGAGGCATAAGCTAAGAGCTCAGGGCCGGCCAAGCGGTCGTAGATGATCACATCGGCCTCTTGAATGCATTCCAACCCCCGCACGGTAATGAGCTTGGGGTGGCCAGGTCCTGCTCCGACAAGATATACTTTGCCCGTTCCCATCTGCTCACTCCTTCCTGATCACTTTAAATCTCATCCTCGCTTTGCTGCTGCACAGATTGCTTTAGAGCAGGATCAGAGTCACCATCTTGTCCGGCTTTCCTCTCCACTTCTGCTGTAGCACTTCCGGCCGCTGTACTTAACAGGCGGCGGTAACGTGCTGACCGTTCTTCCTGCTTTCCCTCTCTGGTTAAGCGCAGAAAAACAGGATCCAAAAGGGCGGCAAACAACCTTTGCCTCTGTTTTTGATCCGACACATGCTGCAATATTTCCTCGCGGCAGCTGGCCAAAAAATCAACATAGTCGGCATACACATCATCATAACGTTCCGCCAATTCTGCTGTAATCTTCTTGGCCAATCCCGGACTGGCACCTGAAGTGGAGACGCTGATCGAGAGCTTTCCCCGCCGGAACGTCGTCGGGACAATAAAATGGCTTAAATCAGGACGATCCACTATATTAATCCATTGCTGTGGTTCCAAAGCATTGTAAACCGCTATATTCACATGTGGATCATTGGTAGCGGCAATCACCAGGCGTGCTCCCCTTATATCTCCAGGGTCAAACTGCTTGTCCAGCCACCTGATTTTCCCTTGCCTGGCCCACTCTTTGAGGTCAGGTGCCAACTGTGGACTGACTACTGTCACTTGAGCCCCAGCCTCCAGCAGTTTACCCACTTTCCTGGCCGCTACTGTTCCTCCCCCAATCACAACAACGGGCAGCTCTTCAATGTTTAAAATGACAGGATATCCCGGTTTATTCACGCTCCCTCACCGTCCGTTACACCAGCTGATTGAAAGGTGGCCATTTCCCCGATCATGCGGCAGGCTGCTTCAACAAGTGGGAAAGCCACAGCAGCTCCGCTCCCTTCGCCCAGCCGCATACCCAAGTCAACTAACGGTTCTTTGTTTAATAAACGGAGGGCAACTTGATGTCCCGGCTCCTGGGAACGGTGGGCAGCAAGCAAAACATCATTGACATGGGGGCACAACCTGACGGCTGTCAGAGCAGCCACCGTACAGATAAACCCGTCCACAATGACAGGAATGTGATGCCTGGCTGCAGCCAGTATGGCCCCGGCCATTCCGGCAATCTCCAGCCCACCCACCTTGCTTAACACATCCACAGGGTCCTGTCCGTTGGGGCGGTGCAGTGCAAGGGCCCGGGCAATGACCGACTGTTTGTGGATCACCCTCTCTTGCTTCACCCCCGTACCCGGGCCCACCAATCCTTTCATTCGTTCAGCAAGTTCAGTTGTATCCGGCCCGGGATATGCACCGCTTGTATCACCACAGAGAAAGGCGGCCAGCATGGCACTGCTTGTCGTGGTGTTACCGATCCCCATTTCACCCACGATTAAACTTTTAATCCCGCGGTCAATCATGGCTTCTGCCCGCTCGATACCCACTTCAATCGCAGCTACAGCATCCTTCAGCGACATGGCTGTTTCTTTTAAAAAATTAGCAGTCCCATAGCGCACCTTGCGCGAGATTAAGCCCGGGGCCGCAAGGGGCTGGGCCACACCGATATCTACCACTTCCAGCATGGCTCCAATTTGGCGGGCAAACACATTAATTGCCGCTCCTCCGTTAAGAAAGTTGTGCACCATTTGCGCTGTCACTTCCTGCGGATAAGCGGAAACCCCTTCTGCAGCGATACCGTGGTCGGCGGCAAAAACAATGATTCCCGGGGGAGACACCTGGGGTTTCATGTGACCCGTGATTTTGGCCAGCTCCACCGCGATCGCTTCCAACCGGCCCAAACTTCCCTTAGGTTTCGTTAAAGTGTCCACATAGCGGGCCGCCTCTTGACCCACTTGATCATCAACAGACGGTATCCTCTGGCAATAGCGATTCAGGCTTGCTACCATTGTCTCCTCCTCCTTGTTTGATAGCTTCTCATCAATGCTTCAACTCGTTCTAATTGAACGTGTTTCTCCACTTCATCGGCGAGATAATCAAAGGCTTGTTCCCGTATGGCGGCAAATGAGACACGTTCTTTAAGCGGTGTCAGTCCTTTTTTCACCCGCAAATGGTTTAACAAAGTCCAGCGGAAGGCATCATTATGGAAAATGCCATGAAAGTAAGTGCCCATCACTGCCCCATCCTCGGTGATCAAACCATCAGTCCATGGCTCATTCCTGTGGTGGGCATCTTGTGCCGAGGCCTCATTTTCCCCTTCCCAATCCTTCTCCATGCTGTCACTTCTGTCCTCCACCTGGATCAAGGGGGAAGCACGCCCATGGGATTGGGCAAGAACCTGGGACTGGCCCATATGAATCTCATAACCGGCAACAGGAAACGTTTGTCCGTCAAAGGTTAAGCGCCCCCTTGAGCGGACCGTTGTTTTGGTTCGGGCCATGCGGGTGACAAGGGGGAGCAGCCCCAAACCTTCTGCTTCTCCCAGAGGCGTCTCCATGTGGTCGGGATCGGCAATGGCCCGGCCCAGCATCTGGTACCCGCCGCAGATGCCAAACACGATACTTTTCTTATCCCAAACCAGCTTCCTGATCTTGTTGGCCAGACCTGTTTTTTTGACAAAAACCAAATCTTCAATGGTGTTTTTGCTGCCCGGCAAAATGATCAGATCAGGCTGCCCCAGTTCATGGACCGCCGTCACATACCGCACCTTGCAGTCTGTTTCCGCCATCAGTGGATCAATATCTGTAAAATTGCTGATCATGGGCAGCTTGACCACCGCAATATCCAAGTCCTTCTCCTGCTCTGGGTCCGGTTTGACATGATTGAGCACCACTGAATCCTCGGCCTCAATCCATAATCCGTGAATATACGGGAGCACGCCCAGTACAGGCTTTCCCGTATACTTTTCAAACCAGTCCAGACCCGGTTCTAGCAAGCTGAGATCGCCCCGAAACTTGTTGATAATGACGCCGATCACCCGCTCCCGGTCTTCCGGCTCCAGAAGCTCCAGGGTCCCTACCAGATTGGCAAACACGCCGCCGCGTTCAATATCGGCCACCAAGATCACCGGCGCATCCGCCATCCTGGCCACACGCATATTGACCAGCTCCCGGTCATTCAAGTTGATTTCCGCCGGGCTGCCGGCCCCTTCAATCACAATGCGTTCATACTCCTGGGCCAGCCTGGTGTACGCTTCCCTTATCACGGCCAAGCCCTGCCCGAAAAACGAGGTGCGATATTCCCCGGCTTTCATATTTTTAAGCGGACGGCCGTGTACCACAATCTGAGCTTCCGCTTCCCTGGAGGGTTTAATCAAAATCGGATTCATATCGGTGGTGGCGGTCACCCCCGCGGCTTCCGCTTGCACTCCCTGGGCCCGTCCTATTTCCTTGCCGTCAACGGTAATATAAGAATTTAAGGCCATATTCTGTGATTTAAACGGAGCCGTCCGGTAGCCCCGCCGGGCAAACAGGCGGCAAAAAGCGGTAACCAGCACACTTTTGCCCACATCAGAACCCGTGCCCTGAAACATTAAGGGCAGGGCCATGCCGCGGGAAGATTCTTGCCGCTGGCTAGCCATGGTTCTGCCACTCCAGACAAGCCTCGATCCAGCGCTCCACCAAGTCAGGAGTCGAAGCAAAGTGCAAATGGGTATACCCGGCAATGAGCCCTTTGTACCGAATCCCTTCTGCCTTCTTCCCTCTCAATCCAGATGTGCGGTAAGCCGCCGGAAAGTCTCTGTGCCGCTCAAAAACCGAGTAATGAAACTCGTGCCCCTTGGCTTGACCACCGTCCGGAAGCAGGTAGTTGCCTGACTCTCCCGTTACCTCCCTGTAGCCCAAGGCAGCCAGCTTGTCCTGCATCTTCACTTTGCCCGGGATGATGCCCACCATGTCATGCACTTTTCCTTCGGTGGTTTCAATGGATTCAGTCAGATACATAAACCCGCCGCACTCGGCCAGGGTGGGCATGCCGTTTTCAATCGCCTGCTTAACAGATGCCTTAACCTTCGTTTGCCCAGCCAGTTCTGCGGCAAACTCTTCCGGAAACCCGCCCCCGATATACAAACCGGCACTGCCAGAAGGAATCGGCTCTCCGGCTAAGGGAGAGAAAAAGGCCAGCTTGGCCCCGTAAGCCTCCAATAACTCCAGATTTTCCGGGTAATAAAAGTTGAAAGCAGCATCCTTGGCCACCGCAATCTGTACCTGTGGTTCACACTTTGGCTGGAACAGGCTGGCGTCTGCTCCAATCAGGGGTTCTGCCTGAGCCAAGCTCAATACCTGCTCCACATCAACGGTCTGGGACACCCACTCGGCCAGCTGGTCAAAAAAGGTGTCCAGCTCCCCCCGCTCAATGGCAGGTACCAATCCCAGGTGCCTTTCCGGAATTTGAACCTTATCATTCCGTTCCAAATAGCCAATAACCGGAATACCGCATTCCTGTTCAATGGCCTGCCGTACCAGACGGAAATGACCTGAACTGCCCACCTTGTTGGCCACAACCCCCACAATATTGACTGCAGGTTCCAAGGCTTGAAATCCTTTCACAATGGCCGCAGCGCTCCTGGCCATGCTGTGACAATTGACCACCAAAAGCACCGGGCTGTGTGTGATCAAGCTGATCTCCGCTGTACTGCCCCGGTTATTCAACGGGCTTTTGCCGTCATAAAAGCCCATCACTCCCTCAATAATGGAGATGTCGGCTCCTGCACTTCCCCTCTTCAGAATGGCCTTGACCACCCCTTCGTTAAACATCCAGCTGTCCAAGTTGCGTGAAGGGCGCCCCGTCACAGCGGTGTGGTAAGTGGGATCAATATAGTCTGGGCCGCACTTAAAGCCTTGGACGGTATATCCTCTTTTTTTCAACGCGGCCATCAAACCTAGTGTCAGAGTGGTTTTACCCACTCCGCTGCCTGTTCCGGCAATGATGATTCTCTTTTCTGTCACGTTTGATCCTCCTATCCTCGCATCCGGCTCTTATCTTACGCTTTAGGCATGATGGAGACGGCCAACTGAAATGGTCACATTGCCCGATTTCTTCTTCACCAGATCAAGCTCATGAACACCGGTGTACACTTTGACCGCCGGTTCACTGACGCCATACGCTCCGGTGTACTTGTACACGGCCTTTGAAGGTTGTTCAATGGGTACAGCGTTCAATTGTTCCGGACGATAGGTGACAAACTCCCAGCCGTATTTCATGACAATGTCCAACAATCCCTGTTCATCTTTTTTCAAATCAATGGTGCATAACGCTTTGACACTTTTAATGGAAAACTTTAATTCAGCCAGCGTCTCCTTAATGACAGATTCGATTTCTTCAGCGCTGGTCCCTCTATTACACCCGACACCTAAGACAATCACTTTGGGCCGGTACAACACCCCATTGTCCAAAATGGCTTCTTCTTCCGCGTTGAGTATGCGGTGTGTCACCACCAGAGCAGCTTGCGGGTTCATGTCTAAAGCCTCATTTATTTTTTTAAACACTTGAATGTTGGCCGGCAAAGGACGATCATACGTCCACCAGTTCCGTTCCCCTGATTCTTGCACCACAGCCACCTGTTCTTCATTGACCACCGCGGCACTGACAGGTGTCAGCTTCTCAGCTGATTCCCATTCCCAGCCAAACTGGCGTCCAAACAGGTCAACAGCAATAGTCTGTTGCACATCGGAAGCCGTCGTCACCACCGGAGTTGCTCCCAGACAGGCAGCCACCTCCCGGGTCAGGGTGTTGGCTCCCCCCAAGTGTCCGGAAAGCACACTGATGGCAAATTGGCCTTTATCATCGACAACCACCACTGCGGGGTCCGTTTTTTTGTCTTTGAGCAAAGGTGCAATCATGCGGACGACAGCTCCAAGGGAAATCATTAAAATAAGACCTCTGTATGCTTGGAATAAAGCGGGCAATAAAAGACGGACACTGCCGTCAAACAGCTGGATGCCTTTCTCCGCTTCGTCCCCCTGTTCAAATTTGGACATGTAATAGATATCGGTTTGGGGCATGAGCTTCCCAAGTTCCCGGGCCATGCGCACGCCGTGCTTGGTAATGGCGACGACAGCAAAAGCACCTTTAGCCACAATATTGGCCTCTCTGCCTTCTTCCAACTGAATCACCATCTGCTGGATCATCACTGCTCCACCCCCTGACGGTACCCGTGTGTAAAAGAGGGATCGTACAGCTTGGACCGGTAAGCAGCCAGCTTCTCCTGATCAGGCTCTAATGCCCAGCCTGCTAAAATCATGGCCTGGGAACGGATCCCGGCCTGGTGCATCTCTTCCGGCAAATCACGCAAAATGGTACGTATCACTTTTTGGTCGGGCCAGCTGGCTTTATACACCACAGCAACCGGTGTTTCTTCACTCCAGCCTGCCTCCTTTAACTCTTGAACCACCTTTTTGGCTAATGTGGCACTGAGAAAGAGGGCCAGCGTGCAGTGATGACGGGCTAAATCCTTTAACTTCTCCCGCTCGGGCATCGGTGTCCTGCCCTCTGTCCGGGTCAGAATGACGGTTTGGGTCAGTTCAGGGATGGTCAGCTCTGCCCCTAACACTGCAGCCGCCGCAAAAACCGAGCTTACACCCGGGATGATTTCATAGGCAATGCCGGCCTGTTTTAAGCGGATGATCTGTTCCATAATGGCCCCAAATACGGCTGGATCTCCGGTGTGGACGCGGGCCACTACTTTTCCTTCCCGGACGCGGGGTATGATGATGTCCATCATTTCTTCCAAGCTTAAACCCGCACTTTTAATCACTTCTGCTTCCGGCTTGGCCTCGGCTATCAAGCGCTCACTCACCAAAGAATCGGTATACATGACGACATCGGCCTGGCGCAACAGGTTTAATCCCTTGACAGTGATCAGCTCGGGATCTCCGGGCCCGGCCCCAATGATATACACTTTCACCTTTTTCTCACCACCATCAGTGTTAAATACTCCAGCTCCAATCCGTCTAATTGCTTCACATCCCAAATCACTTCTTCATCTGATGTCACTTTGGTTACCACGGACGCACAGTGTCGAAGATCAAGTTCATCCAGCACAGACAAGAGCAGATCCAGGACCTTGGCCACCTTCAAAAAGACCACACAATCGTTCTCCAAGAGCACCTTGCGCAGCGTTTCCCGGTCATCTGTAGCCGGAACGATGGCGATTCTTTCCTCCCCATCGGCCAAATCGATCCCTAACCGTGCGGCGGCTCCATTGATGGAGGAGATACCGGGCACCACCTGGATATTCACCTCGGGATGCTGTTCTTCCATGACCCGTTTCATATGAATAAAAGTGCTGTACAACAGGGGATCCCCCTCGGTCACAAAAGCCACGTCTTTTCCCTGCTTAAGGTACTCCCACAGGGTGGCAGTTGTGTTGTTCCACTCCCGTTCCAGGATGTTTTTATCTTTAGTCATAGGGAAGACCAAGCCCACCAACTGTTTTTCATCAGCCGGAATAAACCCTTCGGCAATGCGGTGCGCATAGCTTTTGCTTCCTTTCCTTTTTTTGGGGTAGGCAATAACTGGGACCTTCTGCAAAATGCGAAACGCCTTAACGGTGATCAGTTCTGGATCTCCCGGTCCCACCCCGACACCATACAATGTTCCTACGCTGCTCATGTCTGGTCGCTCCTTTCTCTGGAAGCCCTCAAAATAAATACCGGATTAAGGGCAAGAAAGCGGTTCATATTTAAAATGGGCTTGCTTCTGGACACTTGAACTTGTGTCACCTGGGTGGCAAAACCCAGGGCCTTAAAAGCGGCCAAGGCTTGGGATAAGGTCTCAATCGTTGCTGCATTCAGTACCATCGTCCCGTGAGGCTTGAGACGGCTGGCACATGTGTTCAGCAAAGCTTCCAAATTTCCTCCTGTGCCCCCAATGAAAATGGCGTCAGGATCAGGAAAATCCTCTAAACCATCAGGAGCTTTACCATGTTTTAAAACAAGATCTGTCCGGAAGATCAGCATATTACGCCGGCACAACTCTAAATCAGCTTCATTTTTTTCAATGGCATAGACAGCTCCTTCGCGGGCCAACCGGGCTGCTTCGATGGCCACGGATCCTGTACAGGTGCCAATGTCCCACACCACACTGTCCGTCCGTAAGCCTAACTGGGCTAAGCTGAGCACGCGCACTTCTTTTTTGGTGATCAGGCCTTTATCCGGCTTGCGCTGGGCAAAAGCCTCATCGTCGATGCCCAGGGGCCACTGTGGCGAAGGCCCTACCCGTTTTAAAACCACAACATTGAGCGGAGAAAAATGAAGTTCCACCATCTCGTCCAATGTGTACCAGCCTGTACGCTCATCTTCCCCGCCCAGATTTTCAGCAACAAACGCTTTGTACTCGGTCATGCCAAACTTTATAAGATAAGCAGCAATGGCCTGCGGACTGTTGTTCACATCCGTCAGCAGTACCACTTTGTCGCGGCCATCAATCCGTTGGGCCAGACCGGTCATTGGACGGCCATGCACACTATGGATATAGGCATCTTGCCAGCTTTCACCCATGCGGGCAAAAGCCAGTTGCAGGGAACTAAGGCTGGGATACACCTCAACCGGCATCTGTTTGGCCAAATAACCCCCTATGCCGTAAAACAAAGGGTCTCCAGAGGCTAAAACCACTGTTGGACGGGTTTCTTCCTTTAAGCGCCGCGCCAAGTCTTTCAATCCGCCAGAAATTTCCACTTTTTCACCCTGGTAATCCGGAAAAAATGCTAAATGCCGCTTTCCCCCAACCAGGACCTGACTCTCCTCAATCCAGCGTCGATAAAGAGGAAGCAAACTCTGCTTGCCGTCGTCTCCAATGCCAATCACCTTAATGGCTTCTGTCATTGATAATCGCCCTTCCTAGTAAAACGCCTTTAAAGGTAAAAATGACCGTTTCCAATTCTATCCCACCGTCAACCTCTTTTAAGCCGGCACGGCAGCAAGCCTCACACAGCTTTTCAAAAAAACGGGTGTACCCGTGCTCATGCATCAAGTTCCCCACTTCCGCAGCTGTATTCGCCTGTCTGACCGCTTCAACAACCTCCGGAGAGGCCTCGCTGTCTTTCGCCAGTTCAGCTAAAAAATTAAAGTCAACCGGGGCGCTTTTGGAGTGGACCATCATCACCCCTTGAGCCACTTTAGAAAATTTGCCCATCATCCCTGCCAGAGAGACGTGCCTGATCCCTTGCCGTTTGCATTGTTTAAGGGCAAAACCGACAAAGTCTCCCATTTCGATAAACGCCTCCTCAGGCAGATGAGGATATAAGCCCATGGCGTGCTTTTCACTGCGTCCTCCCGTGGTTAAAACCAGGTGTTTACATCCGTTTAACCGGGCCACTTTAATCGCTTGGGCCACGCTGGCTTTATAAGCCGCCGTGGAAAAAGGCACAACAATGCCCCGGGTTCCTAATATAGAGATGCCACCGATAATCCCCAGGCGGGCATTTAACGTTTTTTCCGCTATTTTTTCTCCTTCGGGTACAGAGATGACCACCTTGACTCCCCGGGAGACCCCATGCTGGCTCAACACCTCCCGCACCGTGTCTGTGATCATTTTGCGGGGCACCGGGTTAATCGCCGCTTCTCCAACCGGCACGGGCAACCCCGGCTTAGTCACCCGGCCGACGCCTTGGCCGCCATCCAGAACAATCCCAGGCTCAGCCAGCCACGTGACCGTGGCCTCAATTAAGGCGCCATGAGTCACATCCGGGTCATCCCCGGCATCTTTGACTGTTCCGGCTGTCGCCTGCTGTGGGGAAAAATGGCAATGGGCCATCTGAAACGTGGCCTCCTGGCCGATGGGTAGCCGGATCGTGGCTTCCTGTTGCTGCTGCTGGGTGACTAAGGCCGTTAAAGCCGCTTTGGCCGCTGCCGTGGCGCAAGCACCCGTGGTGTAGCCGTGGCGCATCTTTTTTTCTGGATTGCTGTTTTCTTGTTTATTGCTTTCTTGCGCTTGGCGTTGTTCTGAACCCAAGTTACTCAACCACCTGTTCGGCCAGAAGGGATAAAGCATTGACAGCTGCAACTGTTACTGTGCTGCCGCCTTTGCGGCCAATGTTGGTGATATAGGGAATGTCCAGTTTGGCCAGCTCTTCTTTGGACTCCGCAGCAGAAACAAACCCGACAGGAAGCCCAATGATCAGCCCCGGTTTGGCTTCTCCCGCTTTCACCAGCCGTATCAATTCCAACAGTGCCGTGGGCGCGTTGCCGATAGCAAAGATGCCTCCTTCTGCCTCCTTCACCGCTTTGCGCATAGCCATGATGGCCCGGGTCACATTGTGCCGTTTCGCTTCTTCAGCCACATCAGGATCAGAAATATAGACATTGACCTGGCTGCCGTATTTCTCCAAACGGGGTTTATTAATCCCCACTTGAACCATTTGCACATCGGCCACCACCGGCCGGCCCTGACGAATCGCACGCACCCCGGCTTCCACCGCCTGGGGATGAAAGATAAGACTTCTGCCTAGTTCAAAATCGGCTGACGCATGGACAATGCGCTGCACAACAGTAAATTCGGCCTCTGAAAAGTCATGGGCCCCAAACTCTTCCTTGATGATCTCAAAACTTTTACTTTCAATTTCCTGTGGCTGTATGGTGATCGGTTTAAAGCCGCTTGAAAATTCCACGTTGCTTCTACCTCCCATATGTTTTTATCAAAAAGAAAGCACACCCGAACATGCTCAACTGCTTTTAGCGGATAAAGTTACACCCCAGCAAGCAGGAACTCCACTGTTGCAGATGGTGCAACACCTCATCGTAAGTGTGATAACAAACCCCGTAGTCCACTTTGGGCCGTTTGATCATAATCACCTTTATTCCTTTTTCAAGGGCCGCCTCCACCTTTTCATCCACCGCTCCTACTTTGCCGCTCTCTTTGGTGACCATCACATCCACACTGTAATGGTCATACAAAGCCTGATTTAATGCTTTAGAAAACGGCCCTTGCATGGCGACGATGTGCCGCTGTTCAATGCCCAGCTGCTCACATCTCTCCATATTTTCCTTGCGGGGCAGCAAACGGACAACAAGCGTCACCTCAGGGATCCCCAGCAGCCGGCGGGCAAAGATGTCCACTGTTTTGCTCCCGGTGGTGAGCATGATGACACCCTTTTGTTGGGCTGCCGCCTCAGCGGCTTGTTCATAATCGTCAACCCAGATAATATGGGGATGCTCAAAGACCTGATTCTCCCGCTCATAGCGAATATAAGGAATATTGGCTTCCTGCGCTGCCTGGACGGCATTTTGTGAGGCTTGATCGGCATAGGGATGACTGCCATCCACCACAACCCGGCAGCCATGACGTTTAATGACGTCGACCATCTGCTCTGCCGTCAGACGGCCAACGTGTACCTCAAGGCCAGCTTCATTCAGCCGCTTGGCCGCGCTTTCGGTCACCACCGAAGCCAGCACCCGGTACCCTCTATTCTTGATGGCCACAGCCAGTTCCCGTGCATCACTGGTACCAGCCAGCATAAATATCACGCGTGATCTCTCCCTTCTTGCATCAGTGCCTCCTCGTGGCTGTTCGTCCACCTGCCGTGATCCTAACGATGTTCGTGATGGTGATCATGGTGATGGTGGTGATGATGGTGGTGATGATCCATATGTTCCAGGGCATGGAGGCGGTACTGGCACAGATCACAGTTCATCCGCACCTCACCTGCAAAGGCTTCACGGACCCGCTCCAGTAAAATCGACTGCAATTGATCATGATAACCAAAATAGGGGGCCATGCTAATCTGACAAGAAGGATGTTGTTCTCTAAAGCGTTCAACCATACGGGCCATGCGCTTGATCAACACACCTGTAAACAGAAAATAGGGAAGCACGACCACCCGTTTGGCGCCAAGCTGCACACAACGCTCAAATCCCTCCTCTAACAGGGGCTCAGTCACGCCCATAAACGCAGTCTCCACCCATTTCACGTTCACCTTCTCCCACAGCAGCCGGGTCAGCTTATACAACTCACTGTTGGCATCGGGATCGGAACTGCCCCGGCCCACCACCAGTACCGCGGTTTCCCGAAGTGCTGCGTTGTCTTGCTCCTCTGTTAAACCAAGCCCGCTTTCCTTCAGCCTAGACAGCAAGATATCCACCGTTTGCGGATGCTGCCCCAGCGGCCGCCCGTAGTGAAAGATGACCTCAGGGTATTTACGGCGGGCTTCATCCAGTTCATGGGGGATATGCAGCTTGGAATGGCCAGCAGGAAGCAGAATGATGGGAATGACAGCCACTTCTGTTGCCCCGTCGGCCACACATTGCTCAATGCCCTCCATGATGGTAGGAGAGGCAAACTCCAGATAACAGTGATGCACAAGATAGTCCTCCAGTTGCGGCCTCATCATGTCAACAAAGGTGGCCACTTCCTGATTGCCTTCAGGATCTTTGCTGCCATGCCCCACAAACAGGACCCCTTTCCGTCTCTTTTCCAACCGTTTCATCCGGTTCTCCTCCTTCCGGTACTTAATCCCCGCAAGCCACTGGCTCCACCGTGATCGGCGGCCGCATATCTTGATATTTAAAGCCCTCAATTTCTTTGACGCGCTTGAAAAACTTATGGAAGCGCTCATTGGGATGTCCTTCTTCCACGTACAAACGGACAACGCGTTCAATCAGGTCAACCAGCTCTTCAGGGGGGATGCCCTCTGCCACAGGCTGTCCCGGATGGGCTGTACGGCTGAGACCCTTACCGCCCAAAAACAGGTCAAAACGTCCTTTGCGGTAGACAATGCCAATATCGTCATTCACCGCGCCGTAACAGGCCATGCCACATCCGTTAAACCCAATTTTCAAGGTTTTGGGAACCAAAAGGCCTCCCAGCCGCTTGTGCAGCTCTTCCGCATAGGGGATGGAGTCAAACTTTTCCCCATCACAAAAGTCACACGCTTTGATTTGCACCACGTCGCCCACCGGTTCAACCAAAAAGCCGGCTGCTTTTAATTGTTTGACCACCCGCTCCGGATCCCGAGTGGGGATTTCCACCACCAGCTGATGATGGCGGCTGTAGCGGATGGACCCTTTTTCACCAACCACCTCGGCCAGCTTCTGCAATTGTTCGGGTTTAAACTGTTTGTTTGCCAGACCCGGACTGACCGCCGCTTCAAAGATCTCCTCTACCTGCCCAGACAGTGGGGCCTGGGAGGAAATGGCGGTTCCTTTCTGCGAAGTGATGGCTGCTTCTTGTTGAGGAGCAAGTCTTTGCCACGCTTCCATCGCCCACTGGTACGGTGTTTTTTCCGCCCCTTCATCAACTGCTTTCTTTTCTGTTCCTGTTGTTTCAGCCGGTTTTGCTGGTGCTGGCTTATCTGTCGCAGGCAAAGCCCACGGCTCCGCTTCTTGGCGCAGCCGCTCATGGGGTGCCAGGGGCTGTTCATCTTTATCCAGCGTGTATTTACGCTGATACCCCCGAGGGGTAATCATTTTGCCGTCATAAACAAAGGTAGTCGAGTTACCGATAATCACCGTGGTTAGCATGCCAATTTCATGTTCCAGCATCTCCTTCAAAGTGGTCAGCACCACGTGCTGTCTCTCCCGATAAGCACTTTTGACCAGTCCTACCGGTGTTTCCGGCGAACGGTGAGCCAGTAAAATCTGCTGGGCTTCCAAGATTTGACGGGTCCGCCGCCCGCTTTTAGGGTTGTACAAAGCAATAACAAAATCAGCCATGGCCGCTGCTTCAATCCGTTTTTTAATCAATTCCCACGGGGTCAGATGGTCACTTAAACTGATGGTGCAAGCATCGTGCATCACCGGAGCTCCCAACAGAGAGGCACAAGAGTTGATGGCCGTTATGCCCGGGATAATTTCTACCGGCACCCCCGTCTCTTCCCGCCATCCTTTGGCGATCAGCACTTCATACACCAGTCCGGCCATCCCGTACAAACCGGCATCACCACTGGAGATCACCGCCACCTTTTTCCCTTCTTCCGCCTTTTTAACGGCCGCCTGGGCCCGGGAAACTTCCTCTGTCATTCCGGTGCTGACAATCTCCTGGCCGGTTAAAAACGGGCTGATCAACTCAACGTAAGTTTTGTAACCGATAATCACGTCGCTCTCTTCCAGGGCTTCCTTGGCCCGGTAAGTCATATTTTGCAAATCCCCCGGACCGAATCCCACAACCATGATTTTGCCTGACATCGCTTATCCCTCCATTCTTCAGATTCACTCTCCCAACGATGGTTCGATCACTACCTCTTTTTTCAATTGGATCAATAATTAAAAGCTTCTGATTGAAGTCTTCCCGAAGAGGTTACAATCCTTTGTTAGCTGAAGCTTTTTACGCATGTTTAAGAAAGTATAGAAACATATACTTTCTTAAACTGTAAAAAAAGACACCCTTCCCACGTGGAAGCGTGCCGTTGAAAAGGAATGATGAATCCATCTGCTACTTGGCCTTAAGTTTGCCCCATCAGAACACGCGCATGGGGCCACCCACATCGCCTGTGACGGATCCAAGGCCACATTCCCCATCAACTCTCCTATCCGCGTAGGAAGCTGACCAGTCCAACAGAGGCAGGTCTCCTGACTTATGGCTCATCGATTCCCATCTCCCTTCCCAGGTGATACACCCAGTGGTTTCATGACGGGTCTCTCCCCAAATACAGTGGCGGGACCGTGCCGGATTCTCACCGGACTTCCCTTTTAAGCCCATTGGGCAACCCATGGGCACCTCTGCTGATCCTCTATGCAGTTGTAGCCAATATAGTAGAGTAAATAATCACCAAGCAAGCAAAAAAGCCCTGGCCGGAGGACCAGGGACTGTGCATCTTTGTCTAAGCCAATCTATCTGTTCACCCATCAGACAAGTACTAACTTGGCAAAGATCTCCGTTACAGAGAGTAAAAAACGGCGAACAAAATGAAGGCATTATGACACCTTCCCCTTTATCCTTCCCACCGAAAGATAAAGTGACACAAGCTCTAAAAGCAGGTCTCCTGGCTCGCGCTTCATCTTACTCTTGCACCTTCCCGGTTGCTTTACAACCGGTGGTTTGCTGCAATTTCATCCACGCTCACAGTAGCGGGGGCTGCATCGGATTTTCACCGATTTCCCTATTATCCCAAATGCATAGGTATCCGGGCACTTTTAGAGCAGGTGTATATAATTTTCTTAATTCTATTAAACAAAAAATGTTCCCGTCTGACAAGCCCTATTTTTCAATATGAACCAGTTTCATAAATCTGAGCCCAACGGCTCAAAGGATTTTATTTGTACAGCCGAAAATCTTTTATATATGGCTCAAAACAGGGTGGGTTACTTCTTTTTTGCCCTTGTGCTACAGAGGCCACCGCCCACCCTGCTTATGCAGTTGCCAGGTTTTATTCTATCATTTTTTATTATTTTCTCTATATTAAAACCTCAATACTTATTCACCCTTTGCTTGCGCTGTAGAAATGATTTTTCTATTTCGCTCTTGTCGTTACTCCAATTGTCATTTATCATTAAAATAATGGATTAGTATCAATTCACGGATAGATCGTTGAAACTGTTTGTTATTGGTTAATCATACGCCTGATAATCATTATTTTCGAAATTTATTGTTACTTAATTACTACCTCTAATTATTTAATAGATAGAAGTACTTCTTTATAAATACATAACATAAAATAAGGTAAGCAAATTAGGAGGCCTTTATGAAAGAACTTTTAAATGAAAATGAACTCCCGTGCATATGTACACCATTAACTGGTAAAAATAAAGCAGAAATTATCTCTGAACTAGTAACTATTGTTCCTAAGAATCCTGATTTGATAGAATGGCGTGTTGATTTTTTTAACGATATTGACCAACTTGATGAAGTGTTCTCTACACTACAGGAAATTTATAATCATAGCAATGGAATTCCTCTACTATTTACAATTCGCTCCCAAGCGGAAGGTGGACAAGAGATTCCTTTGCTTGAAGATGAACGAGTTGAGTTACTTTGTAAGGTGTGCGAAAGCGATTTCATAGATATGATTGACTTTGAGGTATCGAATAACCCTGAACACATTAAACGTTTAAGAGATGTTTCAAATAAACATCTAAAAAAACTTGTGTTATCTTATCATAATTTTGAATGCACACCTAAAAAAACAGAAATCTTTAAACATTTATTGATGATGCAGTTTTATGGTGCAGATGTTGCAAAAGCAGCCGTTATGCCTAACAGCCAGGAGGATGTCATTACTTTATTAGAAGTAACGAAAGAAGCGAAAGAAACCTTAACCATTCCTGTTGTAACCATGTCTATGGGAGAGCTTGGTATAGTTAGCAGAATATTTGGCTGGTATTACGGTTCTGCTATTACATTTGCTGTTGGAGATAAAAGTTCGGCCCCGGGTCAAATTCCCATTGAAACACTTCAACAGATAATCCGAATGGTAAAAGATTCTATCGGATACGATTAAAAAACGAAACCGAGTTTCCTTGTTTAGGAAGCTCGGTTTCAATGTTGTAATAATTTTAAATTACTTCACTTTTATTAAGTTAAGTTGCGAAATGTCTCCTTTTCTTTGAAAAGAGGGCAAACGATTGGTGTAGTGGGGCGTACAGGAAGCGGTAAATCCACTCTACTGAAGCAATTGATAAGACAGTATCCTGCAGAGAAAAGACAAATCTTTATCTCAGGAGTTCCTATTGAAGAGATCCCGCTAGACGATTGCGATTGCACAGCTGGATCGGATATGGATCATGAATCTGTTGTTCCGGTTCTATGATCCTCAACAAGTTATCCTCTCTAAATGATACAATATTAGAGAGTCGTATTAAAAATTACCAGTATGTTTCATAACATTTTAGGAAATAACTGAATACGCAAAGTCAAAATCTGAATATAAAACCTCAAATGGAAAGGATGTATTGATTTTATGAGTGAAGAAACACGTCGAAAAGAGGCTGGGTTAAATAAAGACATAGCTCGTTGGACTGGCTGGATAGGTATTATTGTAGCTGTTATCGGTCTCTTTTTCGCTCCATTCTGGTTAGGCGGAACTGCTGTTGTATTAGGGATCATTACCCTGTTCAGCCCTATGAGAACATTAGCTTGGTGGTCCATTGTTTTGGGAATTGTAGCAATAGGTATTGGCTTCTTTTTTACCGGAGGATTTACACCACCTGCTTAATAAGCAAATATTTTGACTATATTCCCCCTACACAACAAAAGATAAAGAGTTCAATATCCCCTTGTAATAAAGGGGATATATCTATGCAATACAGTTAAATGTACTAAAAAGGGTGAGTAAAGTTGATATTCATTTACAATTGTTATGCCGGTACTCATTCATCGGCTTTAGCAGCTGCATATCACCTCGAAAAATTACCTAATGACCGACTTCCCACGAAAGAAGAAATCCTTAATGTCGATATTTTTAATAAATTATCAACAGATGACTTTGGGAAAATTATTTTTCATGGAGAAGATAGAGAAGGAAATAAGGTTTATACTCTTGGAAGAGGAAGGTCAAAAGAAGTAATCCCCGCTCTTCAAGATTTATGTTTACTCCTTCACCGTCATGGAAACCTCACAGAAAAAATCATTTTTTCTAATGCTTCACCAACGGTCCCCTTATCCATGACATTTGGTGGTCTTTTTTCAAGACGATTACGCCTTCATTTTATTGGAATTCCGTTACTAATTAGAGGAGCCAGACAAACTTATCACAACATTGCAGATCTCGTAAATCATACAAAAAAGGTAGCCAAAACAACACATCTTCCGGTTAAAGTTTTAGACAATAAATCTTTTGAAGTCAACCCTTTCCAAAAATAATGTGTACCTCACTCAAAATTAAATCATTATTATTAGAAATACTTGTTTATGTGTTCATATAAGAAATAATCCCCCGTTTGTTGGAGATAGAAGACATCGAAACGTTGGTCGTCAATGCCAGGAACATGAAGAATGTCTGTGAACGGAAAACCGATGCCAAAGATGCCGAAGTATTGCTGATTTGTTGCGGCATGGCTTGCTACAGGTAGCTACATTCCGAATCGGAAACAACGTTCGGGAGCTGATTCGTTACCTCCGCAGTTTAATCGACGAGCGTGCGCGAAGGAGAAAAAGCCTAGAGCGACTAATATAGAGCGGGACAATGGCCCGCTCTAAAAGATGTTCAAACAGGGGATGAACGGCAATATTGGACGTCATGTGTTAAGCCATGTCAGCCGGTTTAAACCTCAGGCTCAAAGGTTTTACAATCGGTTTCTTTTTGATCAGCGGCCTGTTTGCCGTGATGGCTGACAATATAAATGGCATCGGCTGCACATTTATTGCCCTGTTCCCAGTATTTGCAGTTGCTCACTTCACACAACACATCTCTGGCCATGGCATTCACCTCCCTGTTCTCTTAATTTTCTCCGTACACTGGAAAAGCATTCTTGCCATTTTATACGAGCTGAAAAGTTCTCTCTGTCATGAGTGATTTAAAGACCTTGCTAAAAAAAACGGCCGGACACTCTGTTCCGGCCGTTAGACAAGAGAGGAGATTGATGTTACACACATGGTGCTTTAAACAACCATACTTAAACCACATACTTTTCGGCTTCAATAATACGGTTGGCAATACGCCGCTTGATTTCAATGGTATTAATCGGATTGTGACGGGTCAGTTTTTTCACAATGGCCAGCATGGTACGCAAGGTATCCCCTTCTTCCATGGCAGCCAGACTCTCTCTGGCGATCCCTTCCAGACGCTGCAGGGCTTCCTGGACATAGACGCGGGTGTAGTCCAGCTTTTGCTGTTCCTTAGCTTCACCGTTTTTCTGTACGGCTTTTTCCGTTCTCAGGATGGCACTTTCCATGCCGTAAATTTCAATGACCATGTCAGCGATGTGGGCCAACAGTTCCTGCTCTTTTTCCAGCTCTTGCTGATATTTTTGCACGCCAGTGCCGGCTACCATCAGGAACAGTTTTTTGGCCATCTCCAGATGCTGTTTTTCTTTAGCCAGCAGTTCGCTTTCATCCGGCTCCTGGGGCATCAGCATCATCAGCTCTTCCTGCAGGCCGCTGGCTTTGGACAACAGATCCAGCTCCCCTTTCATCACTTTGCGCATGAGCGTGGCCGGAATGAGCAAACGGTTAATCTCGTTGGTGCCCTCAAAAATACGATTAATACGGGAATCACGGTAGGCATTCTCCACCTCGTACTCGCTCATGTAGCCGTAACCGCCATGGATCTGCACTGCTTCATCCACCACAAAGTCGAGGGCTTCCGAGCCGTATACTTTGTTGATGGAGCATTCAATGGCATATTCGGCAATGGATTTGGCCACTTCCAGGCCGTTTTGCATCTCCTCTTCGCTCAGTTGGCCCAGCTTTTCTTCAAACAGGCCAGTGGTGCGGTAAACCATGCTTTCGTTAACAAAGGTGCGGATGGCCATGTCGGCCAGTTTGTTTTTGATCAAGTTAAAATTGGCAATCGGTTGTTTGAATTGCTTGCGCTCTTTCGCATATTTAACCGAAATCTCCAGCAGCCGTTTGGTGGAACCGACGCAGCCCACGGCCAGCTTGTAGCGTCCAATGTTCAGAATATTAAAGGCGATCACGTGCCCTTTACCAATCTCACCCAGCACATTTTCAACAGGCACTTTGGCTTCATCCAGGATCAAGGTGCGGGTGGATGACCCCTTAATGCCCATCTTCTTCTCTTCAGGACCGGTGGAGACACCCTCATAGTCCCGCTCAACAATAAAGGCGGTAAATTTTTCCCCATCCACTTTGGCGTAGACAACAAACACATCAGCAAAGCCGGAGTTGGTGATCCATTGCTTTTCCCCAGTTAACAGATAGTATTTGCCGCAATCGCTTAATTTAGCCACCGTTTTGGCCCCCAGGGCATCGGAGCCGGAAGAAGGTTCTGTCAGGGCATAAGCGGCAATTTTTTCGCCCGTAGCCAGGGCAGGCAGGTACTTTTTCTTCTGCTCTTCATTACCGAAAAAGACGATGGGTAAAGTGCCGATTCCCACGTGAGCCCCAAAACTGAGGGCAAAAGAACGTCCCGGGGACAGGTATTCGGTAATCAGAGAGGAACTGATTTTGTCCAAGCCCAAACCGCCATATTTTTCAGGTATATCGGCACCCAAGAGACCCAGTTCTCCTGCCTGCTTCAACAGTCTCACCGTATGCTCAAAGTTGTGGTTCTCAATTTCCTCCAAAACCGGTCTGACTTCGTTCAACACAAATTCTTCTGTTGTTTTGGCGATCATGCGGTGCTCTTCACTAAATTCTTCAGGTGTCAACACTTGCTCCGGCGTGACATCCTCGATTAAAAAGCCTCCGCCACGCACAAAGGATTTCACATCATTCATGTTTATCTCCTCCTTGTTTTCCTTAATTCACACTTTATATTCCATTCTCTTAATCTCATTCACACAGTTCAAACACACCGGCTGCGCCCATGCCGCCGCCGATACACATGGTCACAACCCCAAAACGTTCCCCACGCCGTCTCATTTCATAGGCCAGGGTCAGAGTCAGTTTGGCTCCGGTACAACCCAGCGGATGGCCCAGGGCGATCGCCCCGCCGTTCACATTCACTCTCTCTTCATCCAATCCCAAGTGGCGAATAACCTGAATGGACTGGGAAGCAAAGGCTTCATTCAGTTCCACCAACCCTACATCATCCAGGGTAATACCGGCCAGTTTAAGAGCTTTGGGTACTGCTTCCACCGGACCGATACCCATAATGTCCGGATCAACGCCGCCAACAGCAAAGGATTTAAAGGCCAGCAGCGGTTGTAAGCCCAGTTCATCCGCCTTTTCTCTGCTCATGACCACCACAGCAGCTGCTCCGTCACTGGTCTGAGAGGCATTGCCCGCTGTCACCGTTCCCCGGGGATGGAAGGCCGGCTTTAACGTAGCCAAAATCTCCATGGTAGTGTTGGGGCGCACCCCTTCATCTGTATCAAAGGTGAAGGTGCGTTCCTGAACCTGGCCGTTTTCATCCAGATAACGCTCGGTAACCGGCACCGGGACAATTTCCTCTTTGAAGCGACCCTCTTTAATGGCCGCGGCTGCCCGTTGGTGACTGCGCACGGCAAAAGCATCCTGATCTTCACGGCTGATTTCAAAGCGGCGGGCCACCTCTTCCGCCGTATGCCCCATACTCATGTAGGCTTCAGGCAAGTTTTCCATCAGCCAGGGATTGGGAGCCACTTTATGCCCGCCCATAGGCACGCGGGTCATGCTTTCCACTCCGCCGGCAATCATCACGTCGGCATGGCCCAGCATAATTTTTTCCGCCGCAAAAGCGATCGCCTGCAAACCTGAGGAGCAAAAGCGGTTAATGGTGATGCCCGGTGTGGTGGTGGGCAGCCCGGCACGAAGGGCGATAATGCGGGCCATATTCATGCCTTGCTCCCCTTCCGGGAAGGCGCACCCGATAATGATATCCTCAATTAAGGCAGGATCAAAATCTCCCGCGCGCTTAATGGCTTCTTTGACAACCAGGGCGCCCATATCTTCCGGCCGGACCTGCTTGAGCGATCCTTTTTTTGCTTTGCCAACCGGTGTGCGGGCCCCCGCTACAATCACTGCTTCTCTCACGGCACTCTCCTCCTTGTTTTTCAGATGATTGATGTGCTGGCGTTCCCTTAGTTTCTGAGAGGCTTGCCTTTGGTGAGCATGTATTGCATCCGCTGTTGTGTTTTTGGTTCGCCGCACAAGCTTAAGAAGGCTTCGCGCTCAACGTCCAGCAAGTATTGCTCATCCACCAGGGTTCCCTGTGGCAGATTTCCTCCGCATAAGACATGGGCCAGTTTTTCGGCAATTTTGTAATCATGGTCGCTGATCTGGCCGCCTTTTTTGAAGGTATAGGCGCCCAGCAGCAATACGGCTTTTCCTTCTTGCCCGACCACTGGAATCTTTTGGGGCTGAGGCGCACGGTAGCCTGCCCGGGCCAGCTCCAGCACTTTTTGTTTGGCATCGTAGATCAGGAAGCTTTGATTGATGCTGATGCCATCCTGCGGCCGGATAAACTGATACTGACGGGCTTCCTCAGCACTGGTGGACACCTTAGCCATAGCGATCGTCTCAAAAGCGAGATTGACCAGCTGCTGCAGATCCACATTGGCTTTGTCCGGCACACTGTCATACAGGCGTAACAGCACTTCTTTGTTGCCTCCGCCGCCCGGGATCAAGCCGACGCCCACTTCAACCAGTCCCATGTACGTTTCCGCAGCAGCCTGAATACGTGCGGCAGGCAAACAGAATTCAGTGCCCCCTCCCAAGGTCATGGCGAATGGTGCAGCCACCACCGGCTTTTCACTGTAACGGATGGCCATGGTTGCTTGCTGGAACTGGCGCACCATGAAGTCAATTTCCGGCCAGTTCATTTCTTGGGCTTCCATGAGCAAGAGCATCAAGTTGGCACCCACACAGAAGTTTTTGCCCTGGTTGCCGATGACCAATCCTTCATAGTTTCTGGCCACTTCATCCAGGCTGAAGTGCAGCATGTGGATGATGTCAGCTCCAATGGCATTGTTCGGGGAATGGAATTCAAGCAGAGCCACACCATCACCAATATCGATCAAGCTGGCTCCGGCATTTTGCTTAATCACTTTGCCTTGTTCTTTTAATGCCACCAGGGAGATCTCTTCCGGCCGTTCTTCCACCTGCTTATACTCACCATGGCTGATATAGAACGTTTTGCCTTGTTCCCGGTTGTAGAAGAAGGTTTTCCCCTTGGCCAGCATCGTTTTGATCCAGTCGGGCACCTGTTCCCCTTCTTCTTCCATGCGGGCTACAGATTGTTGCAAACCAATGGCATCCCAGGTTTCGAACGGACCCATTTCCCAGCCGAAGCCCCACTTCATGGCCTGGTCGATGCTGACAATATCATCGGCTATCTCACCCAGTTTGTCAGCCGAATAGAGCAGCACCCGTTTCATAATGTTCCAGACCAGCTTGCCGGCCCGGTCCTTGGCATAAACAATGGTCCGGATCTTCTCAGCGAGATCTTTTTTGCCTTTGCTTTGTTGCAGTGAAGGGGCATTCAACTTTTTGCGCGGCACATATTCCATGGTGTTGTAATCCAACTCCAGGATTTCGCTGCCTTTGTCCCCTTTCACTTTCTTGAAAAAGCCTTGTCCTGCTTTAGAGCCAATCCAGCCTTTATTCACCATGTGCTGCATAAAATCCGGCAGTTTGAACACATCTTGTTCAGTAGGATCGCTCACATTTTCCCGCACGTTATGGGCCACATGGGCAAAGGTATCCAGACCGACCACGTCCAGAGTACGGAAGGTGGCACTTTTTGGCCGTCCTATGGCCGGACCAGTCACTGAGTCCACTTCACCCACACTGTAGCCGCCCTTGACCATTTCGTCCACGATGACCATCAAGCCGTAACAACCGATGCGGTTAGCAATAAAGTTGGGTGTATCTTTGGCCAGCACCACCCCTTTGCCCAGCACTTTTTCACCAAACTCTTTCATAAATTGCACCACTTCGGAATCCGTCTTGGCCGTTGGGATTACTTCCAACAGCTTCAGATAGCGGGGCGGATTGAAAAAGTGGGTGCCCAGAAAATGACGGAGAAACGCCTCGGAACGCCCCTCACTCATCGCCTCCACCGAAATGCCGGAGGTGTTGGTGGAAACAATGGCATTCTCCTTACGGTAAGGCTCAATTTTGGCCAGCACTTGCTGCTTCACATCCAAGCGCTCAACGACCACTTCTACAATCCAGTCCACTTCCTTCAATTTGTCCAGGTCGTCTTCCAGATTGCAGGCGGTGATCAGTTCAATCCGGCTTTTGTCATACAAAGGGGCCGGTTTCTGCTTTAACAGCTTTTGCCGGTTTTGCTCGGCAATGCGGTTGCGCACCACTTTGTCTTCAAGTGTTAAGCCTTTCCTTTGCTCTTCCTCTGTTAAAGATTGCGGCACAATGTCAAACATGTACACCGGTATGCCCACATTGGCCAAATGGGCGGCAATGCCGGCACCCATCACACCGGAGCCAATCACAGCCGCTTTGTTGATACGATAACCCATTGTCTATTCCCCTCCCTGAAATGTTCTGTTGTTTAAGGCCTGTACCAGAGGTGAAACAGGCGCTATGTACCCTATTAAGATACATATGCTTTACATTTTGAATGAATGTTCATTCATTATTGGTGCTGAAAAAACATTCCTGCACATCAGCCTGGAATGTAAACGCTTTAGAATATTCTACTTATACTATAAGCCAAAATCATTTTTCTATCAACAGAAAAATTTAAAAATTTTCAAGTGGCTGTATTCAGCATAGGCCAATTAGTAAAAACATTAATCCTGCGTCAAAAAAACTGTTAGAAAAAGTAACAAGTTTTCACCTGTGACAGAATAAATATGGTATAACTTAGTAAAGAGAACGCTGATGCACAACATCAGCGTTCTGATCATCTTCGTACATTCGTACTCCTCATAGCTGATTGCGGATCACAGGATTCATACGCCATTTAGATTTCAATGACCAGCCATACATCTGACATACCGCAATAACTATTAATCCTCAGCTTTGCCCCGGTCTTTCTTCCGCCCGCGATAAACATATAACAGCACACCTATCACACCGACAATGGTTAAGATCACAAAGGCATAATCATTGGACAACTCCATGATCATATGCTCTCTTGGGTTCATCACCAATCCTCCCTGTTCCCCTTTGATCCGGCTGATACGAGCCGGAATGCAGCTTCAAAGACTTAAGTTTCTTTGTAATAGCCGGTTTGAGGAGCTTCATAATCCTTGGGCATCTCTTCCCGTTTTTCTGAGGGCAGCAGGCGTGCGGAGTTCATGTTTAACATAGCCAGCATAGGGCAATAACGGGTAATGCCCTCCGCTACTTTCATGGCCGAAGCCATTGTGACCATCATGGGAAATCCCCGGTTGGGATGCCGAACCATTTGGGCAGTTCCCCAAGCTACACCAGTCAAACCAAACGTGATACGCACAATGGCGTCAAACGTACCGACATTTTTCTTCATCATTTGTTCCTCCTTCGTAACATGCTTACCATGTCCTTAGTATGTAAAAAAAGGCACGAATCATGCATGTCGGCTCTGATTGTTGCTGTCAATGATTTGTCAAATCTGCACACGGTGCTAACCTTGATCCTGCCCGCAAAAATCGTCATAATGAAAGTTAGTGAGACGAAAAGAGAGGGAAAAACATGACAAAAGCCGACACATTTAATGACTCGTTCCTGAAAGCCTGCCGCAAGGAACATGTGGAACAGCTGCCGGTATGGTATATGCGCCAAGCCGGCCGCTATGATCCTGAGTATCGGAAAATTAAAGAAAAGTATTCATTACTGGAGATTTGTGCCCAGCCCGAGCTTGCTGCAGAAGTGACCCTGATGCCAGTACGCAAGCTGGGAGTAGACGCTGCCATTTTATACTCTGACATTATGAACCCGGTTGCTTCCCTCGGCATTGATTTTGACATTGTCAAAAATGTGGGACCGGTCATCCATAATCCTGTACGGACCAAAGCGGATATCGAGAGCCTAAAACCCATTCAGGTGGAAGAAGATCTTGGCCATGTCCTGGCAACGATCCGCATCCTGAAACGTGAGTTAAACGTGCCACTGATCGGTTTTGCCGGGGCACCCTTTACCATTGCCAGCTACATTATTGAAGGACGGCCGTCAAAAAATTATCGCCGAACCAAACAATTAATGTATAGTGAACCGGAGCTGTGGCGGCAACTGATGGACAAGTTAGCTGACATGGTTAGCACCTATTTGCGAGCACAAATCAAAGCGGGGGCAGATGCTGTGCAAGTGTTTGACAGCTGGGTTGGCGCGCTCTCGCCTGCAGATTTCAGCGCTTATGTGCTCCCTGCCATTAAAGCAATTTTTGAGCGTTTGGCTGATGTATACGCCCCTAAAGTCTATTTCCCCGGCGTTGCTTCTGGGGAGCTTCTCCCCTATTTAAGGGAGATCAAAGCCGATGTGATCAGTGTAGATTGGCGGGTGGAGATCAGTGAGGCCAGGAAGCGCCTCGGACCATCTTTTGCTGTGCAGGGTAATCTGGATCCCATGGTGCTAACCGCCCCTTGGCCAGTCATTGAACGTTATGCCAAGATCATCATTGACCAAGGGTGCCGCCAGCCTGGCTACATTTTTAACTTGGGGCACGGTTTGTTCCCGGAAGCCTCCCTTGACAAACTGAAACAACTGACGGCCTTTGTCCATCAATATTCCTCATCGCTTATGCAACAACCGGCACAGTAAAGAAAACAAGACCAGAAAGCGAGGAACGGTTATGCCCTCAAAAACGATCGGCGTGTTAGTGATGTCCTACGGAACCCCGGAAAATATGGAGCAGGTAGAAGAATACTACACCCACATCCGCCGGGGAAATCCCCCATCCGCAGAGCAGTTGCAAGATTTAAAAGACCGCTACGAAGCCATTGGCGGTTTGTTTCCCCTGCGCAAAAACACCAATGCCCAGGTAGAAGCGTTACAGGATAAACTTGACCAGCTGCAAGGGGCTGCAGGGGTGCAGTTTCGATGTTATCAGGGGCTGAAACATGCCCACCCCCTCATTGAAGAAGGCGTGCAAGAGATGGCCCGGGATGGAATCAAGGAGGCGGTTGGCATCGTGCTGGCTCCCCACTACTCCATCATGAGTGTAGGCAGCTATATTAAGCGGGCCCAAGCAACGGCAGAGAAGGCAGGTATCTCTATGCGGTTTGTGCAAGACTACCACCTCCATCCCCAGTTGATTGAGGCCTGGGCAGAACGGGTACAGGATACCCTCTCCCAGTTTGAGGCCCACATTCAAAACCAGGTGCGGATTATCTTTACCGCCCACAGCTTGCCGGAAAAGATCACAGAGATGAATGATCCCTACGTTGATCAACTGCTGGCCACCTCCAAGGCGGTTATAGACAAAACGGGACTGGCCAACCACTGGCAGATTGCCTGGCAAAGTGCGGGACAAACACCCGTGCCCTGGCTGGGACCTGATATCTTGGACGTTTTGCGTAGGCTCCGGCAGGAAGAAAAAGTGGAGCATGTCTTGATCTGTCCCATTGGCTTTGTTTCCGATCACCTGGAGATCTTGTATGATATCGACATTGAAGCCCGAAGTGTCGCCCGAGAATTAAGCATCGAGCTCAAACGGCCCCCTTCTCTCAATACAGACCCCCGTTATATCGCCGTACTGGCCGATAAGGTCCTCGGCGTCTATCAAGGGGACGGCCAGCTATGACCAGTCCGGACGTCCGTCCCCAAAAAGTGGTTATCATCGGTGGAGGGATCAGCGGACTCAGCGCCGCCTACTACGTGCAAAACATAGCTGAAAAGGCCGGTCTGCCCATAGAGCTCTCCCTCCTGGAAAAAGACGGGCGACTGGGGGGCAAAATTGACACCTTGCATCGTGATGACTTTATCATCGAACGGGGCCCCGATTCTTTTTTGGCCCGCAAATGGCCAGTGATTGAATTGTCCCAGGAACTGGGCCTCAACAAATACTGGGTCGCTACCGGCCCCCAAGCCAAACAAACCTTTGTTGTCCATCACAAAAAAATGCATCCTTTACCACCCGGGTTAATGCTGGGCATTCCCACACAATGGACGCCTTTTTTAAAGACAGGGTTAATTTCCCCCCTGGGTAAAGCAAGGGCAGCTCTGGATCTCATCCTGCCTAAGCGTAAGGAGACAGGAGACGAGTCTCTGGGGCACTTTCTCGAGCGCCGGCTGGGAAGGGAAGTGGTCGGCCAAATGGCAGAACCGCTCTTGTCCGGTATCTACGCCGGGGACGCTTATGACCTTAGCATACAGGCCACTTTCCCCCAGTTTCAACAACTGGAGCAAAAATACACGAGTCTCATCAAAGGCATGATGATCAGCAAACAACGCATGCAACAAACAAGCCGATTGCCAGCAATGGCTCAAAAAAGTATGTTTCTCTCCTTCCAAGGAGGATTAAGCACCCTGGTCAAGGCGTTAGCCTCGGGCTTAAAACGGGCCCAGCTCCGCACTCAAACGGCGGTCAAAGGTTTACACAAAAACGAATCAGGCTACCGTCTTCAGTTAAACGACGGGCAAACCCTGGAGGCCGATGCCCTGATTTTGGCCACTCCTGCCTTTGTCACAGCCCAGCTGTTGGAGGAACCTGAACTGCGCCAGTTACTTGCACCCATTCGTTATGTGTCGGTAGCCAATGTGGTCCTGACCTTCAATCAAGAAGATATTAACGTGCCCTTAGAAGGGTCGGGATTCGTTGTACCCAAAAAAGAAGGGTACACCATGACAGCCTGTACGTGGACCTCCTCCAAATGGCCCCACACAGCACCTGAAGGAAAGGTGCTGATGAGAGTTTATGTGGGCCGTGCTGGCCAAGAGGATATCGTCAAGCAGGATGACGAGCATATTTTGAGCATCGTGCAACAGGAACTGCGGGAACTGACTGGGCTGAACGCACAGCCTCTTTTTTACGAAGTGAATCGCTGGTTTCAATCCATGCCTCAGTACCAAGTGGGGCACGTCGAGCGTCTGGAACAATTAACCTACAAATTGAACATGTCCCATCCCGGCCTTTTTCTATGCGGGGCTGGTTACCGCGGGGTCGGTATTCCTGATTGTATCGGCCAGGCCAAGCAAGCAGCCCAGAATTTGCTCGCCTATTTGACTAAAAAAGCAGAGCCCTGATATTGATTTGCAGCACACTTCACACACAAAACACCTTCCATTCTTGCTTTTTGTCAAGCAGTGGGAAGGTGTTTTTTATTGCTAAAAAAGGCAATAGTTCTGGATATTGAGTGGTTTAATCATTCAGCAAAATAACCATCACCACGCGCCGGTTTTGGCTTCTTCCTTCTTCCGAATCATTGCTGGCTACAGGGTGATATTCTCCGTAACCCACAGCTTTAAACCGTTGGGGATCAAGCCCGTGCTCTTCAACCAGATGGCGGATCACCTGTGTGGCCCTGGCTGTTGACAGTTCCCAGTTGGAAGGAAAACGCACATTAGAGATGGGCCTGTTGTCTGTATGACCCTCAACTTCGATCAAATGAGGAATTTCTTGCAAAAGGGGTGCTAGCTCATCTAGGAAAATAATCGCCTCATCGATCAGGTCGGCTTGTCCAGAGGGAAATAACATCACTTCCGGCAACACCAGCTCAATACCCCTTGCTGTCCGTTTGACAATCAACTCTTCTTCCAGCTGATGCTCATGAGCAAAACCCTGCACATATTCCAGGATCGCTTTCATTTTTTGTTCCCTTGCCAGCAGGTCGGCCAACTGTTCCTGCAAGTCTTGATCCAAATCAATGGTTTGTTCTTCCTCTTGCGGGCTCACCTCTTGCGTCGGATGCGCCTCTTCCCCCTGTTCCGGGCCCGGGATATCCTTATCAAACCCCGGTTCTGCCGGGGGCAGGCTTTCACCCTCCAGCGGGATACGCTTATTAAAAGAATCAAGGACAGAGTGAAATTTTTGCATATTAATTTCCGAGTAAGAATAGAGCAAAACAAAGGTAACCAGCACAATCATCATCAAGTCAGCAAAAGTGACCAGCCACCTTTGCCTGGGCTCTCTGGAAAACGATGATTTTGACGAGGATTTGTGGTTCATACAGACACGTCTCTCCCCTCCTCAAGGGGTTTTAATCTGCCATACATCTCAGAGGTAAGAAACATTTGCAGCTTCTCCCTGAGCACAACCGGCCCCTCATCGTTCCGAATACTGATCAGCGCTTCCACAATAATTTCCTTGATAAAAACCTCTTCTTCAGTAAGTAACATCAGCTTATTGGCAATAGGATTAAACACCAGATTGGCCAACAGGACCCCGTACAATGTCGTAATCAAAGCCAGTGCTATGGCCGGTCCAATTGCTTGAGGATTATCAATTTGTTGCAGCATGAGCACCAAACCGACAATCGTGCCTACCATGCCCCATCCCGGTGACAATTCTGCCGCCTTGCTGATCAATTGGTGTCCCCGGGCATGCCGTTTCTGCAGGGTAGAGATATCCATTGTCATAATCTGCCGGATAATGCCAGCGTCATTGCCATCAACAACCAGCCTCAACCCTTTGCGCACAAACGGGTCCTTCACCTGCTCAAGTTCCTGTTCCAAGCCGGTAACGACACCTTCCTGGCGAGCTTTGCGGGCAAGTAGTACCCAAAAATCGATCAGTTCCTGAAAATCGATATTTTTCTTCCTAAATGTTTGATGGAGAACTGAAAACATGTTCTTCACTTCTTGTCCGCCAAAACCGACAAACAGGGAAGCGGTTAAACCACCAACAACTGTCACAAATGAAGAAAGACTGACAAAGCCGGAAAGTCCCTCAATCCCTCCAGCTAAATAAATGGCTATAATGATGATGCCAAATCCCAAAAAAATACCCAAAGGTGTTAACCAGTCCCGCTGCCGCACAGCTGACCCTCCATTCTGTTTCTCTATGTACAGTGCTATGCCTATTGACATCTGTGCCTCTCAATCAGACACGCTTATTAATTATTTCGGCTTATCAGACGCATCTTTTTACTATGTTACAATAAACAAGCACCCTGGCCTTTTGCCAGAGTGCTTGTGCTAACACCAACCCAAATCACAGCCTTCCACATAATGATCTTGTTCAGTTCCCACTTCCTGAATTTGATAAATTTTATAGCCTTCCGTGATTAACCCATAACCGTCACGAAAGACAACAGGGGGATTGGCCTGGGCCAGGTTGATTCGCCCTATCTCTTCTTCGTTGAGATACAGGATCAATTGACCTTGGTTCAGCTTACCTTGCACATGTTCCGTTATATCCACTTTTTTCCTTAGATGTTGTTCGGTCACCATATGTCATCCTTTCATTGCAGCAACGGGGTTTGTTTTGCTGTCCAGCAGATAAGTATGTTATACTTTTACTCGGACATATTGTTGTATATGTTAGGATGACTTAAAGGAGTGAAGGTTATGAGCGAAGCTGTACATACACTGGAAGGCTGGTTTGTCCATCATGATTTCCGCACGATTGATTGGGCCAGCTGGAAATTGATGTCTCCTGAAGACCGTCAGGCTGCGCTTGATGAGGTGCTGTCGTTGACTGCTGCTTGGCGGGAGACCGAAGAGCAAAAGCAAGGATCTTCCGGTATGTTTACCATTTTGGGCCACAAAGCAGACCTTCTTTTCCTCCATTTCCGGCCCACACTGGAAGAACTGATCGAACTTGAAGCCACATTGAACAAAACAAAATTTGCCGATGTCACCCTGCCCAGCTACTCTTATGTCTCAGTCGTTGAATTGAGCAACTATGTGGCTTCTGACAACGTGGATCCCGAAACGGACGCTTATATCCAAAGACGCTTGAAACCGGTCATCCCGGATAATAAAAACATTTGTTTTTATCCGATGAACAAACGGCGGGAAGCCGGCCAAAACTGGTACACCTTGTCCATGGAAGAACGGCGGGAAATGATGAAAAGTCACGGCTTAATTGGCCGCAAATATGCAGGTCAAGTCACGCAAGTCATCTCCGGTTCCATTGGATTGGATGACTGGGAGTGGGGTGTTACCCTCTACGCCGATGACCCGGTCACGTTCAAAAAGCTGATTTATGAAATGCGTTTTGATGAAGTGAGCGCCAAATACAGTGAGTTTGGCACCTTCCTGGTTGGAAACAAACTGAGTGAAGAAGCATTAAGAGCTTACCTTGATGTAAAATAAAGCCTAATGTATTTCCCCCTTCTCGTCTATTGACTGAGAAGGGGTTTTTGCTGATGTAAGGAAATGCCATCCCTTTCCAATTTTGTTTAAAATGAAGAAAAACTTTCACCAAAAAAATTTCTTGATAAAATTATTTCATTGTTATATAATTAAATTTTTAACATGTTTACAACACTCTCCCCTTCTGTTACACTTAAATTGTGACACTTGTCAATCTATTTGAAAGGGGAGAGTTTATGGCTTTACCAAAGTACATTACCAACATTGATAAGATTACCCAGATTCCTGAGGAAGAGCGTCAAAAGCTGAAGCAAATCACAGATAAGTTTGTGTTCCGCGTCAACGATTATTATTTGAGCCTGATTGATTGGAATGATCCGAACGATCCCATTCGTAAACTGGTCATCCCCAATAAAAACGAACTGCAGGAGTATGGGCGTTGGGATGCTTCCGATGAGGCCACCAACTATGCAGTTCCGGGGTGCCAGCACAAGTACACCACGACCGCACTCTTAATCTGCTCCGAAGTATGCGGTGCATACTGTCGCTACTGTTTCCGCAAGCGCCTGTTCCGCAATGACGTCAAAGAAGCCATGTCAGATGTGGAGCCTGGTTTGGAGTACATCGCCCAGCATCCGGAGATTAACAACGTGCTCTTGACCGGCGGCGACCCGCTGATTCTTGCCACCAAAAAACTGCGTTATATTATCGAACGGCTGCGTGCCATCGATCATGTCAAAATTATCCGCATCGGCTCCAAACTGCCAGCCTTCAATCCCATGCGTATTTCCGAAGACAAAGAATTGTTAGCACTCTTAAAAGAATACTCAACGCCTGAAAAGCGTATCTATGTTATGGCTCACTTCTGTCATCCCCGTGAGATTACAGAGCAGGCCTATAAAGCCATTCAAGCCTTACACGAATCCAATGTGATCGTTGTGAACCAAACACCGGTGTTAAGAGGGATCAATGACAACGCTGATGTGCTGGCTGAACTGCTGGATAAGCTGTCCTGGGCCGGGGTGACACCTTACTACTTCTTTGTCAACCGTCCTGTAGCCGGAAATAAAGACTTTGTGCTCACCTTAGAGGAAGTGTATAACCTAGTGGAACAAGCTAAGGCCAAAACCTCCGGACTGGGTAAACGTGTCCGCCTGGCCATGAGCCATACATCCGGCAAAATTGAAATACTGGCCATCGAAAATGGCAAAGCGTATCTGAAGTACCATCAAAACCGCGACGGAGAGTACGGCAAGTTTATGGTCCTTGACTGTCCCAAAGATGCCACTTGGTTTGACGAACTGCCCGGCAACGAAAAATATTGGAGAAAGCCGAAAAAGAAGACGGATAAGGTCGTATCGGTTAACGAACTGCCTGACTTTCCGCAAAAAACAAAAGCATACTCTAAAGCTTAAAAACCCTTAGGGAGCCTTGGCCGGCTCCCTTTTATTTGAATACCATAACGTTGAAAGAAGGGATTAAGGAAAATATTGGTACTCCTTTCAGCCATATTAAATGATTAAAGTTGCCAATCTCCGGTGATTACTAATTATAAACACGGATGAAAGGAGTATTTTGTCATGAAACATGTCTGGGCCTTAGTCATTAAGACCATTATGGTGCTTGCCATTCTGTCTATTGTTTTAAACTGGATGAATGATTACCGTTTTGGTCCAACCTTTGCCCTGGCTTTACTCATTGTGGGGCTGTCTTACCTGATTGGTGATTTAGCCATCCTGCCAATGACCAATAACATTGTAGCCACCTTAGCTGACATTGGCTTAAATACATTTGCTATGTGGATCATTGGCCCCTTTTTCCTCGGTGCTTTTGTACCTTTTACCACAGCTTTATTAGCCAGTGTCATTATTGGTGTTGGGGAATGGTTCTTCCATCAGTACATGGAAACAAGGGTTTTTCCCAACCGGGAGGAAGAACCAGAACGCGCCTAAAGTTCATGCTTAATGTCTTCAGCTTGAAACCAGAAGGGATGCCTGTGAGTGGCATCCCTTTGTTGTTGGCTTTTGCTTATAAGATCTAAACCAAGATCAATCGCCGCTTTCGTGCCGGTGATGTTCTGCCCCTTCAGGCAGGTTCCCTCCTGTGTGCAACTGGTTTTCAAAATAAATGCTGCGGCTGGGAAAAGCAATAGATACCCCTTCTTCCTCGAGGATCTCCATAATCTTAAAATTAATCTCTTCTTTAATCTGCAGCCATTGGCCCCATTCGGTGGTTTTGGTAAAGAAATACAGAAAAATGTCTAAACTGCTGTCATTAAAACGATCAAAATGGACGAACAGCGTTTCTTTGCTGATTTCAGGATGTTTTTGCAGCATCTCCCGAATCCGGTTGACACACCGTTCCAACTTTTCCCTGGGTGTGGTGTAGGTTACACCCAGATGGAAGGTAATGCGTCTCCGTCCCATTCTTGTCCAGTTGGTAATCGGCTCGTCAGCTAATGTGGAATTAGGCACTGTGACCAAACCCTGAGCAAAAGTGCGAATGCGGGTGCTGCGGAAGGAAATATCTTCAACGACTCCTTCCACACTGGGCGTTTGGATCCAGTCCCCCAGAGAGAATGGCTTTTCCGTGATGATCACAATCCCGCCAAAAATATTGCTCAAGGTATCTTTGGCTGCCAAGGAGAAAGCCAAACCGCCCAGACCAAGCCCTGCTATAAACCCACCCACCTGGTAGCCCCATTGGTCTAGGATAACAACAACAGTCAGCGCAACAACCAAAACGCGCAACACTTTTGATAAAAATGGAATCAATATCTGATCCAATTCAAAATTCAGCTTTTCCCCTATTTTGTTCAACAAGGCTGAAGACGTGCCGCTCAAATTATAAAAGCCCCAGGCGATCAAGATAAACACGGCCGAGCGGAAAGCATCATGTAAGGTGGGGATATAGGGTGCCATAAGGGACAAGTAGCGCAAGGAAAAATACAGTCCCACCAAAATGAAAAAGGTTTTTAGCGGTCGTTCAAAAGATTGCAAGATACTGTGTATAATCTCCACTTTAGTCTCTTTGGTGTAGCGTACAATGAGGTTAAAAATGTGCCGGGAGAAAAAATTTCGGAACAGCAAAAAAAACAAAAAAATCAACAGGGCAATGCTCCATTCCCACCACCATTGGTTTGTATCGATAAACGCCAAATATTGCTCCAGCATGAGTGGTCCTCCTTAGTCCTTCCCTTACAACTGCTTTTTCTGGTTTACCCTTTCATCGACATGGTTGAACGTGTAGTTGTGTCCTGTGGCATATAACAAGGATAACTGCCCAACAACCTCACCTGGCAACCTAATGCCTCTATCTCAGCGATGGCCCCCGGAACAAGGGTGTCGTCCATGCCCTGGCCAATATCAATAATGAAGAAATAACTGCCCAGCTTCTTTTTGGTCGGGCGGGATTCAATACGGGTCAGGTTCAATTTGCGCCAGGCAAAGGCACTTAACACCTGATGCAAAGCACCAGGGAAATCTTCAGGTAAGGTCACCAGAATAGAGGTTTTATCTGTGCGTTGCATTTTCGGCGCTTCGATCGACTGCCCATTAACTGATTCGTGACCTACAAGCACAAAACGGGTGTAGTTATTGGGGTGATCTTCTATATTTGCTAAAGCCTCATACAATCCGTATGTCTCCCCTGCCACACGCGGACCGATAGCCACAAGCTTTTGCTCTGGGTGGTGAGCCACATATTCCGCTGCTTCAGCTGTACTCTTAGTATATTCAATCAGAGCATGGGGGCAGTGTTGGCGGATAAACTGATGACACTGGGCAATAGCTTGGGGGTGGGATAACACCTTTTCCACGTTAGAAAAAGGGCTGTCTTTTCTGTCCGGATGAACCAGAGCATGATGGGAGATTAACAGGGCGATCTCACTGCGAATGGGGATCTCCACATGATGAATCAGCCAATCCAAGGTCATATTGACTGAGCCCTCTATGGAATTTTCCATTGGGACCATGGCATAATCCACATTTCCCCTGTCGCAGTCCAGCAAACAATCGGCAATGGTAGGCCTGGCCACAAAGGTCGCTTGCCCCAAGGCAGGCATCAATTTGCACAGGCCCAGCAAGGCCTCTTCTGTATACGTCCCTGCTGGCCCTAAATAAGCCACACGCATTTCTGTTTGACTCTCCTGTTGAGTTTGTCTCACCTAACTCCACTCCTAAGAATTTTTTCTTTTCATTGTGCAAAGAGTCATACTTTTTGTCAATAGGCTTTCCCCGGAATAAAAAAACAAACATGACAGAAGCTATAAGTAAATATTGATGCCTATACATCCTCAAGCATATGCGAAAGGAGCTCTCCTATGCCTAATAAATGGTTGATCATTTTACTCATCATGATCGGTCTCTGCGGTTGCCAACAACCATTTCAGAATGATAATCTCCAAAATTTTCAAAGTGAAGGGGAGGCTTATTTAAACCAGCTGGGTAAAAAGTTCCCTGAAGACTCTGCAGATGTCCTTCTCCATATTAACGGCCACCCCTTAGATGAAGTGACTGTTTATCTGGAAAAAGGTCAAATCTATATCCCCTTGACCCGCATCCTGGAACTGATGGACTTTAATATTGCTGAAGATGATGAGCACATTAGAGCCGGTTACACTGACATTATTTACGAGGTTAAAAAAGGATCTGCCGAAGCCATATCAGAAGGTGAAAGCATTAACCTGTCCCATGAAGTGGCCACTTATGACGGACAAGCCTACATCACCACAGTGGCCTTACAAGAACTGCTAGGTTCTGAAGTCCGTTTGAACGATCAAGTCCTCATGGTTAATATGGAACAAAAGGATGCTGATTTGCCAAAAGACGAAGACTTAAGCGAAGCAGATGACGAAGATCAAGAAGAAGTCCCTGCTCTGTCCAGTACCAAAGCTGATGCTATTATACGCACCGCACGACGCTACATTGGAACACCCTATGAATTTGGCGCCCCAAGCGGAAGTACCAGAACCTTTGATTGTTCATCGTTTACCCAATATGTATTCGGGGTCAACGGCATCAGCCTGCCGCGCACTTCCCGCCAGCAAGCTGCCCTGCGCCACACAAACCGGGCCCGCTATATCCCTGTTTCCCAGTTAAGAAAAGGGGACCTCGTCTTCTTCTACTGGCCGGGCCGCTATAGCAGCAATCGGATCGTGGGTCATGTGGGCATTTATATGGGAAATGGCCGGATGATCCATACTACCCCCAATCGCGGCGTCCATATTGTTAACGCCGCAGCCTCCAGTTATTGGCGCCAAACGTATTTGGGGGCTGTGAGGGTATCCCAGTAAACCCAGTAAAGCGTTGACTAATAGCCACGGAACGGCAATCATGGTGATACCTGTTCCAATGGAAGAAGTAATGTTTGATAACAATATGGCATATAAACGCCGGTCTTTAACCAGTTTGTCCATGCTCTCACCTTTGGCATCACTCTCTTGATCTGGTTTTCATTGTAGCGGGAAGAGCGGTATTTGAACCTGTGACTCAGACCTTATCCTGAAATCATTTTAGTCAAATCTTCGAGTCCCGGTTGGGAAAGTTGGAGTTAAACATGGATTATAATTCTTCCCCCTCATATCTTCTTTGTTTTTGTTTCACTAAATGCTGAAACAGAAAAACCAAAAATAATGTTATCAGTAAGATGATGAAGCTAGTTAATAAAGGGATATAATGTGCATCATCTAACGCAAAAGGAGTACTCAACAGTGCTAGCAGCATAACCATAGTGATATTTCCAATAACTGAAGACCACAAATAAGCTCTAAAGTTGATCGGTGACAGAGCAGCCATGATGGAAATCAAATTACTGGGCATAAAAGGAATAGTTCGGAGCAAAATGAGGCCCCACATTCCATATTTATGGAAGTAAACTATAAACCGCTCATATTTTTCTTTTTTATTTTCCCACAATTGTTCAGACCAATCATGAAAAAAATACCGCCCCAAAATGAAGCAAATCATCGCACCAAGAAAGGCGCATAACCAACTGAAAAACAACCCTTGAACTAGACCAAAACTGAAGACATGCACAGCAACAATGGTCATAAACGGAAATATCGTTACTGTTCCCTGTATAATCCCCAGCGGCACGGTTAACATCAGTATCCGGTAACCCATCTCGTCTCTCAGTTCACTAACAGAAGAGATATCCTGATCTAGGATAGCCGCAAACCAAGGGCTTTTGATAGCCAAAATAAACAAGCATATTACAATAATAACGGCTAACCGTTTTTTACGTTTAATTTTCATCTTCCTCCTCCATCTCAAACCACACCTCAAGCCTGAATCAATCACCCATTAATATTTAGCATACATAAAATACCAAACATTTTCAGCAAAATAGGCTGGCTCTTTTCTGGATTATTCATCTGTGTTTTATCCTACTTGATATTTAAACAAAATACGTCTGTTCCAGGATGGAGTTTATATCCGTCTCGAGTCTGATTTGATAAACAGCTGTTAATTGTAAACAAAAACAAAATAACAAGGGCTTTGACAATCAAAACCCTTGTTACTTGTTAAGCATTTATGCAGAAACATCTGTCCAGTGTATATGAATCTGTTAATGCCCAGAGGATGCGGTTTTGTATGGTGGAGGCGGTGGGAATCGAACCCACGTCCGAAGATATCGCCACATTAGCATCTACGAGCGTAGCCGCCGTATTTCAGCTTCACCCGAAGGAACGCCCAGCGACCGGCTCACCCTTCAGGCTAACCTGCTTAGCTTAAGCATGTTCCGCAGGTGGAGGAACATGCTGCAGCCCACTGTGAGTGAGCCCTATCTGTCAACGTGGGCGATTGACAGACAGAGCCGCTCCGGAATTAAGCAGCCAGAGCGTAGTTTTCGTTATTGTTGCCAGTTATTATTAGGTGTCGTTTTTACGAGGCCGACCCCTCGGCTCGCAGCTAATGCTCGATCTATCCCCGTCGAATCCATTACGCCCCCATGGGACGTTTAATAATAACATATTTTTGGTTACAATGCAAGCCCAAGATGAGCTTTACATTCTTTGTCTTTCACGGAAGGCCCGTTCAATTTCACGCTGGGCATCCCGCTTTTTCATGGTTTCCCGCTTGTCATACAACTTCTTACCTTTAGCCACAGCCAGATCAATTTTAGCTAATCCCCGCTTAAGATAGATCTTAAGCGGAATAAGGGCATAGCCTTTTTCCTTCGTCAATCCAATCAGCTTGTTAATCTCCCGTTTATGCAATAGGAGCTTGCGTGTCCGCAGCGGATCATGGTTGAAGCGATTGCCCTGTTCATAGGGACTTATATGCATATTCATGAGGAATACTTCACCATTTTTTATCCGGGCGAAGCTATCTTTCAAATTAACTTTGCCGGCACGAATCGACTTGATTTCTGTCCCTGTTAACACAATGCCCGCTTCATATGTGTCTTCGATATAGTAATCGTGGCTTGCTTTTTTATTTTGAGCTACAACTTTGATCTCTTCGGCCATCATGACCACCTCTCTCAAGTGGAGGAATAGAAAAACGAGCATTTCTATTATAACAGGGAATGATGGGCATTTCCAAGGAGGAAAAGAGCACATATGTCCGTTCTTTAAAAGAGGAACAATTTTGTGACAACAAGGCCGGAGTGATATAAATCACTCCCCTTTTCATGCCCATTCTGCTAAGATAGAGATGACATTGTTTGCCATTTGAACTAGTAAATATCAAGGAGGGACCATGATGAAGACCAAAAAAATGGGGTTCTTGCTGCTCGCCTTCGGCTTGATGCTCGTATTGACAGCCTGCGGGGGCGGAGATGCTGAAGCACCTGCTGACGATGCTAATGAAACAGAAGAAACTGGCGCTGATACTGGAGAAGCCACACTCGTAGCCCAAGGTGAAGAAGCATATCAAAAATCGTGTATCAGCTGCCATGGTGGTAATCTGGAAGGCGGAGCAGGACCTGCTCTGGCCAACCTCACTTTAAGCAAAGATGAAATTGTTGAAGTGATTAAAAACGGTCAGGGTTCAATGCCACCCAACTTAGCCCCAGGTCAAGAAGAAGCAATTGCCGAGTACTTATTAAGCCAGCAATAAAAACAGAAACCCGCCGCAGAAGGCTAGTCCTTCACTGCGGCGGTTTTTTCTTTTAACACCTGGCCAGGATACCAAACTGTCGGGTTAGTCTGTTCATCTGGGCTAACAGCTATCATTAGCTGCACTTGCTTATCTCTTCTTGTTGCGTTTCTTTTTGCCTTTCGCCTTTTGATTAGTCAAAGCCAATAAGCGCTCTGCTTGCCGGTCACGCTTTTTCTTGGGCCGCTCCCGTCTCGCTTGTGCTTCAACCAATTCAAAGTCTACTGACCGTTCATCCAGATTAACCCCTATCACCCGCACCTTGACACTGTCACCGATGCGAAAGATCCGCCCTGTGCGCTCCCCAATCATGGCGTAGTGTTTATCGTGGAAGTGATAATAATCATCGGTTAAATAGCTGACATGAATCAGTCCTTCTATCGTATTGGGCAATTCAACAAACAGGCCAAATGAGGTGACACCACTGATCACGCCTTCAAATTCTTCGCCAATCTTATCCTGCATAAACTCCGCTTTTTTCAAGTCGTCTGTTTCCCGCTCAGCATCAACGGCCAGACGCTCCCGCCCAGAGGATTGTTCAGCTATGAGAGGCAATTTGTCTGCCCAGTAAGCCTGTGTCTCTTCACTCATGTTCTGCTCAAACAGATAGGTGCGCATCAGGCGGTGGACGATCAAGTCCGGGTAACGGCGAATGGGGGAAGTAAAATGGGTGTAAAATTCAGCAGCCAAACCAAAGTGCCCCACGCTTTCCGGGGAATAGCGAGCCTGTTGCATGGAGCGTAACATCACCGTGCTAATGACCGTTTCTTCCGGTGTATCTTTGATCTGCTCCAAAAGCTGCTGTAATGAACGGGGATGCACCCGGTTAGCCGACCCGCGCACCACATAACCGAAGTTGGTGATAAACTCTAAAAACGCCTGCAGCTTCTCCGGTTTAGGATCCTCATGAATACGGTAGATAAAGGGCACATTCAGCCAGTGAAAATGTGCAGCCACCGTTTCGTTTGCCGCCAACATAAATTCCTCAATAATCTTTTCTGCAATGGAGCGTTCCCTCAAGACCACATCCGTCGGCTTTCCTTCCTCGTCTACCAGGACCTTCGCTTCTTTAAAGTCAAAGTCAATCGCGCCCCGCCGCATGCGCTTGGCACGCAAAATCAGTGCCAACTCTTTCATCAGATCAAAGAACGGGATGAGCTGTTCATAACGCTTTAATACCTCTTCGTCTTCCCGCTCCACAATTTTGCGCACATTGGTATAGGTCATACGCTCCGTGGTACGGATTACACTGGGAAAAAATTCATGGTGAACCACTTCTCCATCCGGTGTAATCTCCATTTGACACGACAAGGTGAGGCGGTCCACTTTAGGATTTAAACTGCAAATGCCGTTGGACAAACGGTGGGGCAGCATGGGAATGACCCGGTCAACCAGGTAGACACTGTTCCCCCTTCTGAATGCTTCCTCATCCAAAGCGGAGCCTTCTTGCACATAGTAGCTGACATCGGCAATATGTACCCCCAGCAAATAGTTGCCCTCTTCGGTTTTGGTCAGGGAGATGGCATCATCCAAGTCTTTGGCATCTTCTCCGTCAATTGTAACGATGGTTTCGTTGCGCAAATCCCGACGGCGCTCAATTTCTGCCGGATCAATCTCGTCGGGAATGGCTTCCGCCTCTTTCATCACTTCTTCAGGAAAAGCTTCTGGCAGCTGATATTTGCGTACGATTGAGAGTATATCCACGCCGGGGTCATTTTTATGACCCAGAATTTCAATCACTTCCCCTTCCGGACTGCGCCGTCCTTGCGGGTACTTGGTCATTTTGACCACCACTTTGTGCCCGTCAGCCGCCCCGTTAATCTTCGCTTTAGGAATAAAAATATCCTGGGCAATATGCTTATCGTCAGGCACGACAAAGCCGTAATACTCCTGATCCTGGAACGTACCGACCACTTCGGTTAAGCCACGTTCCAAAATGCGCACCACTTCCCCTTCCAAGCCCGGTCCCGTGCTTGTCCTGTTCAAACGGACCAGGACGATGTCCCGGTTCATCGCTCCATTTAAATCCTTTTCAGCAATATACACATCAGGATCTTCCGGACGCTCCGGAATCAGAAAGGCAAATCCGCGCCCATGCCCTTGGATGCGTCCCTTGATCAGATTCATCCGTTCCGGCACACCGTAGCGGTTGGTCCGGGTACGGACAATCTCTCCTTCTTCCTCTAACTTATTTAAAAGTTTCATCAGTTTTTTAAACTCAGCCGCAGAATCAACTTCCAACATCTCTTGTAATTCTTCTACACTTAACGGTTTAGTCGCTTGTTCTTCAAAAAACTCAAGCAATGTCGCTTTGTCGATCATGGCTGTCACTCCTTTCTCGTTTAGCATCAAGTATTGTAAAAGGACTGCATCTTGTTTTCGATGCATCGAATAAACTGTGTGACCTTCTCATGCAATCGTTCCTGCTCATGATCCAGGGTAATAATGTGACCTGACTGTTTAAACATGACCAGTTCTTTATCCGTACTGCCCAGTTGCTCATAAAGCATCTGGCCGCTACAAGGATGAACTGTTTCATCCTGCTCCGCCTGAATAATGAGGGCAGGTTGTTTAATGCAGGGAAGCACATGCCGGACATTGTGCATCAACTCTTCCAAACTGACCACACAGGATAAGGGTGTCCGCTCATAGACATAGAGATGTGGCTCAATATGGTCTGCCTTCCGCCCTCTCCGCTTGGCATAAGGCAGAACATACTGGGCATATTTGGCCAAACTAAGGCGGGGATCTCTCACTCTCATCGGTGCACACAAAGTGACAATCCCAACCACCGGCTCATGCTGGGCCACTTTGATCGCCAACAGGCCGCCCATGGACAAGCCAACCACCACAATATGTGCACACCCCTCCTCCAGCAACCTCCGGTAACCCTCTTTGGCACTGACAAACCAATCCACCCAGGTGGTACAGCCCATCTCTTCCGGCGTCAGGCCATGTCCCTTTAACAGAGGGGCATGCACCGTCCAGCCCTCAGCGTGCAGGTGACGGCCAAGGGGCTCGAGCTCCAGTGTGGTCCCTGTAAAACCATGCAATAAGAGCACGCCAACAGGGCTTTGATCTGCTGTAAGCATCAACGGTGCAGGTTGTGCTGGCATCTGCCTCATCGACTCCTCCCCATGCCCACCTTACTTCCTGTCCCATCTGTGGTGGGTATATCAAAAAATTGGCTCACTTTATTAATGACCAGCTCCTGTTCACAATCATGGCAAATAACATGTTTGGATTTTTCCAGCCACACAATTTCCTTACAGGGCGATTTCACTCGCTGGTACACATAGTCGGCACTTCTCGGATCGGCCAGATCATCTTTTTGGCCATGTATGATTAAAACAGGCAGATCAAGTTGATCAATTTCCGGTGTTAATGTGCGCACCAGCTTGCGAAACTGAATCACCGCCCTAAGCGGTGTTTGGGTGATTTTGGCCTTATACCGTTCCAGATTGGCCAGAATGGCCTCGTTGTCTTCCCAGCCCTCACGCAATATATCTGCAACGTCTTTCAGCATTTGTTGCGGATTGGGTGCATAAACGGCTGGACTCAGCAGTACCAGTTTCCTGGCAGGGAAACGGTTGGCCAAATAAGCTGCGATCAAACTGCCCATGGAGAAACCCACCAGATACAGCTCTGAACATTGCCTGGCAAACTGTTCACACTCTTGCTCAGCGTAAGCAATCCAGTCCCGCCATTCCACTCCTCTAAGGCTTTCTCCCTCACCATGTCCAGGCAGGGTAGGTGTATGAATCAACCACTCCGTATGCTGTTTGAAGTGTTCAGCCAACGGCCTCACTTCATGTGGGCTGCCGGTAAAACCATGGATCAACATGCAGCCTTGCACCTGATGTCACCTCTCGTAAGCTAAGAATCCCATGGTTTTATCATACCCGTTTTTTTCCTGTTTCAAAATAAAAAACAGCAGGAACCCTCCTGCTGCTACCTTATGCAACTGCTCCTCGTCTTATTGCACAATATACGCCACGGCCAGTGTTAAAAGAATGAAAAGGGTGCCGAAGACAACGGTCAGTTTGCCCAATAAGGCATCAATACCGCGGGCTTTTGTCTTGCCCATCAGCTGCTCAGAAGCCCCGCTGATGGCCCCTGACAGACCAGCACTGCGTCCGGATTGCAATAATACAACTGCAATAAGAGCGAGCGAGATAATCACTAACAAGACTTTCAGCAAGCCAGTCATCTGTTCCACCTCCACTATATCACTATAGTACTATAGCACAGATTGGACAAGGTTTCAAATGATTATACATCACGCATTTTTACTGTTCATGGTCAACAAAATCATCCTCCACCGTCACTTTGATCACTAAAGCCCACTCCACCCTTTGGACCAGCTCCTCGATCGTTTCGCCAATTCGATAATAATCTGAACCCTCTCCAGCCACTAAAACCCAGACAGCCATGCTTTCTCCGGCCTTCACCTCGCGCTTCTCCTGCAAAGTGTGAGGTCGAATGCCAATGGGGCCTTCAAAGACCGGAATGTCAAATCTTGCGCTAGCGTATCCTGATTCATCAGTAAAAGCAACGGAGACGAAATACTGGCTTTGATCCTCGTCAGACTCCCTTAAAGCCACTGAAAATTCACCATAAAATCCTCCACCAAACTCTTCCTCAATCCCCATCCCCAATGCCCCTTACAATAAATGCAAAACATAACAACAGGCCACACCACCGTATTTGAAACATTGACAGTCCCCCCTCTAGTGTTTTTGATTCTGTAGTCCCAAGCGCGAATATACATACTTCCCATTTCCGTGGTAATTTTTATTATTGATGTGTATAATGAGCAAAAGGTTTGCAACACCTATGAAGAGGCTATATGATAAATACGAAAGGAGGCGTTATATATGTACGAAATTGCCATTATCGGTGCAGGTCCTGCAGGCGCCAGCGCGGCTCTGTTTACATCAAAAGCGGGAAAGAAAACCATTCTCTTTGACCATGACAAAAGCATCACCAAGCGGGCCTGGATCGAAAACCACTACGGAATTATGGAAATAGCAGGGCCTGACCTGGTGGAAACCGGCAAGAAACAAGCCCAAAAATTTGGCACTGAGTTAGTCGATGCCGCTGTCACTGATATTGAAAGACAAGGCGACACTTTTGTGATACGCACCGAAAGCCAATCCTATGAAGCTCAGCACATTATTTTGGCCACGGGTCTTTTAACCGACCTGGCTGAGAAAATTGGCCTGAAAACAAAACCTGGAACCGAGCCGAGAATTAAAACCATTGTTGAAACAGACCAGCAGGGTAAAACAAATGTAGATAATGTATGGGCCGCAGGCACAGTCGCCGGTGTCAGCGTGCATACCATTATTACTGCTGGTGACGGCGCCAAGGTCGCCATTAATCTCCTCAGCGAAATCAATGGTGAACGGTATGTTGACCATGATGTTTTAAAATAATTCCGCCTATATACGGAGAGGATCCTCTTAACTGAAAGGAGGATCCTTTTACTTTTACCCCGGACCCGTCTTTTTCCAAATTGCTAAAATCATCATACCACATCTGCCTATCCCTCCACACGTTTTGAAAAGTCTTGCCCACGCCAAGCATTATTATGGCTGGACAAGAACAACCAGTGTTATCATAGAGACAAATGTTTAAGGAGGCAGACATGATGAGTAAAAATATTGCTCACAAACTAGGACAGGGGATTGCACCCCAAGATTTTATTGACGGAATGACTGTAAACCGCGACAAACTGACTAACTGGTATGACCGGTTTGTCTGGGATGAAGACAAAAAGGCGGCCTTTCAACAGTTAAGGAACCGCCGGGATCTGCGCTGTGCCATCATTGCCTCTGACTGGTGCGGAGATGTGGTGCGCAATCTGCCTGTTGTCCTTAGGGTGGTGGAAGAGGCGGGGATTCCCACGGAAATTTTTATCATGGAAAAAGACCTGGACCTGATCGATCAATTTTTAACCATGGGGGGCCGGGCCATCCCCAAAGTCCTGTTTACCGATCAGGACGGCAATGTGCTGGCTGAGTGGGGGCCGCGGCCCGCTTATGTGCAAGAACCTATGGTGCGCTTCAAGCAGGACAATCCGGATCCCAAGGCCCCGGATTACGACGAGAAAAAAACAGCAGCCTATGAAGAAATCTTAAAACGCTACGGAAAAGGGACGGATTATCAAAAGCTGATTGTGGATGAACTTTACAGTCTGCTGTCAGCGGTTTAATCGTTTTCGATGGCACTACACACAGCGTAGTCCGTGATGTCAATCTCCATCTCCCTTCCCAAAGCAAGCTTGGCCAGTTCAGCCCCCAGATATGGCCCAACCGTTAATCCGGAGGCGCCGAGTCCATTGGCTATTAACAGCCCTTTATAACCCGGTACAGGGCCTATCACAGGAAGAAAGCCTGGAGTCAGTGGCCGAAAGCCCACTCTTGTTTCAAGTAGCGTACCGTTGGCTAAACCAGGGGCAATCTCCAGTGCTTTATTAAGGATTTCATGCAGGCCACCGGCTGTCACTCTGGGATCAAAGCCAACATGGTCTTCGTGTGTTGCTCCTATGACAACCCGGCCGCCTGCAAAGGAGAGAATATACTTGTTAGCGGGGGGCATGACTACCGGCCATTTACTTGTATCTGTGTCTGGGAGTTCCAGGTGAACGATTTGGGCTCTTTGCGGAGCCACTAAGAAGTGAACGCCTAGTGGTTGTAAAAGCCCCTTTGCCCAGGCGCCCGTTGTGACAATCATTTGATCAGCATATAGTTTCTCTCCGTTTACCTGGATGCCAATCACATGGTTATCTTCGGCAACCAGTGCCGCATCACCATAAAGGCAAGAAGCCCCGTAGCGCTTGGCCACATATACAAGCGCTTCGCGTAAGGCTCTGCCGTTCACACGGGCGCCCCCACTGATATGTACGGCGCTATAATGCTCTCTCAACGGTGGAAATAAATCTTGCGTTTCCTTAGGGGATAAGCGCGTAATTTCTCCTATTTCCGGAGCATCCTGGCGCCGTTTATACGCCCTTTCCTCTATTTTATCCAGCTTTTCTTCATCCGTGTGCAGGCAAAGGGTCCCCACCCGGGCATACCCTGTATCTGTTATCCCCTCTTCCTCCAGTTCTTTAATTAAAGCAGGATAATACCTCGCCCCGTTTTTAGCCAGCCGGTACCATGCTTTATTCCGGCGTTGCGTCACCCACGGACAAAGAATGCCTGCTGCTGCATCCGTAGCCTGTCCTGGATCTTGACGGTCAACTAATGTCACCTTTGCTCCAGCTTTAGCCAGGTGGTATGCGGTAGATGCCCCGAGAATCCCGCCGCCAACGACAATACAGGTTTGCATCAATAACACCTTTCTATGTTTTTGCTGTTCATGTCTAAATTTTACATCAGTGTTTAGGCGGACTCAATGCAAACGTTTGACGAACAAAACACGGTCGACGCCCACACCATCATAATCCCTATGTACAGGGAGGCCAGCGATGGTGTCATCACCCGGCTCAATCTCAAATCCCATGCGGGTATGAAATAGAATGGACGTTTTGTTTACCGGGGAAGTGATGCAGCGGACAAGTTGGCATCCTTTTCGACGCACAGTATCCATAAAAGTGGTATACAGTTTCCGGGCTAACCCTTGCTTCCTGTATTGGGGATGAACACCAACAAAATGAATATAGGCTTCATTGGGTTCACTCTGCGAAACAAAACCGATGATAAAGGCAAACAGCAATAAGCGCCTTTACTTTGCTGTAATGATCCTCGGGCCAAGTGCTGACCGGCAACAAGTCATCAATGATATTACAATCCACCTGGCTTGAGCAGCTTCAAGGTTTCATCCAACACATAAAACTTCCCCGGCCATGAGTCAGCAAAGATGAAATCAAAGGATTTGTCCTGATTTTCCAAGATAAATTTTTCCCCATCCATGGTGTAAAAAGTAACCCTTTCATCATTCCCCAGATATTTGCGGGCCACAGCCTGGGCTTTCTCATCCAAATCAACAGACACCAATTCGGCATCATCTGACATGCCTTGAAGAATCCAAGCCGTTGAAACACCGACTCCCGTGCCGATTTCCAATAAACGTCCTCCAGGTTTAGCCGCCGCCAATGTGGACAATAATGTCCCGGTTTCTTCATCACCGTCCCACAAGCCAACTCAACGACCGGGCTCCCCAATTGATGGGCCCAATCAGAAAGCAAAGGAACCTCTTCCGCAAAGGTAGCGTTTTCCAAATCATACCATTCAGGATTCTCGTATTCCTCCAAATTGTCTGCAAAGCGTTGGTTGAACCCGTTCATCATGTCCCTCCCCCCTTTAACCACAGTTCTGCCAGAAAAAATTAAAAAAGATTTATCTATTAGAATCCGACTCAACATAACTCTTCAAGGCTTGGTTCATTGCTTCAAACCCTTTTCTCGTGCCATTATTCAGTTTAGATTTAAGAAATGGCACCAGCAGTCCTTGAAATCTCTCCTTATGTATAAACTTCACTTTCCCTTCCCCTAAATCTTCTATTTCAAAGCCATGTTCACCGTCAAACAAGCCAGGAACAAAGACTTTACCCAGCCAGCGAAGCTCTTGACCTGGGATGCAACTGATCACTTTAGGCCTGAAAGTCATGCCCTTCTCTCCTACAGGCTGAATGAACACTTCTATAGTGGCCCCTTCTTTAAGCTCACCATTGATGCGCTTGATAAAGGGATTCCACTGGGAATACCGGTCCGTATCTGTTAACGCCTTCCATACTTCCTTAGGAGTCGCTTCAATTTCAATTGAGGTATAGATCTCAAACATGGGTTCTGTCTCCTTTTTATTGTCATCTTGATCGCGGCCTTGATTCACACAACAATTTTGAACAATTTGTGTATTTAAGTTTAGTTTCAGTCAATCAATTAGACCATCGAAAGAATTTAGCAGCTAACACAGATGAAACAACGCCAATACCAATCAACACAAAAACAGATAACATCTGGTCAGTGATAGGCGTTGAGTTCCAGGTCTGCCTTAAGAGATCCACAACATAATAAAGGGGTAGTAGCTTGGCAACATGTTGTAAGAATACAGGCATCATTTCCAAGGGAAAAGTTGCCCCGGAAAGAAAGAGCATCAAATTAAGCAACAGGGAACTAATGGCCGCTGCCGCCCGGTTGTTTCTGGCTAAAGACGTCACAAACATACCAAAGGGAAACAAAGCAAAGATCGGTATGATCAGGGCTAACACAACGCTCCCTGAATATACCGGCCTGTTTAAGTCAAAAAACAACCAGCCAAAACCAGCTATAACCAATGCACTAAACAGAAAGACAATAAGCCCATAAACCATGTGGGCGCCTAAAGATACAGGGCTAATTGGGCAAAAGCGTTCATCAGGCACTGACCTCCTCATTTGCTAACGTAATAAACAAATCATCCAGCGTCCCTTTTGCATTAAGTTCCTCTACAGGTCCCCTTTGTTGGTAAAAAGAGCTGAACAGTTGAATGGCCTCAGATATTTTAATCCTTTCGTGAATGGAAGTAGACTGAAACTGCACCCCAATCCGTTGTCGCAGTTCCAAGGATTTTCTTCCGGATCTAATCCCAGCACCTGTACCTTGCCTTGATCCCGTGTCCGTAACCCTTCCATGATCTCAATCGTCGTGGTTTTACCAGCTCCGTTCGGTCCGACAATGCCAAAAATTTCTCCTTTTTTAACTGTAAAACTAACCCCTCTCACTGCATAATTATCTTTATACCTTTTATGCAAATCCTGAACGACAATGGCATCATCCATCGATCAGTTCCCCTTCCTATTAAAGTGGACTGTAATTGACCAAACACCCCCTAACATCTTCTATTTTTTCCATATTATAGAATTCTTTTATGACTCGCTCAATATATTCAATTGGATACAATTCTCGGTAAGTATCCCCCCATCCTTCTGAACACACCCTGCTTATGCCTTCTACGTGATCAATGGTTGCTTTTTGAACCACAATATCCTGCCTGAACATCAACAAACACCCTTTCAACTCTCCCATTATCAAAAACGTTACTCTTTCCAAATGACTCCCTTCTCACGGTTGGCAGTCTTAGCTTCAGCCTGGAGGTGGATGTTTTCCTGATAATGGCTGATGTCCCCATGGAGGAGAATATGAGCCTGTTCATCTGCGATCTCCACCTTGCATAAACAAGCGGGATGGATATAGGGATGGTTCCAAATCAGGTCAAGCTCCCTCCCTTCAAAATAGGCCATTAAAATTTTGACCACAACTGTATGGGTAACAATTAAAACGTTTTTTCCCTTGTAGTCCTGCATGATTTCATCTAATTTAAGCAGCGCCCTCTGTTGGACATCTTCAAATGTTTCACTGCCTGTGACTTGAAATTGGCTGGGTTGGTTCCAAAAATACTCAAATTGCTCAGGGTTTTCAGCCATCACATCTTCTTGCCTTTTTCCTTCCCATACGCCTAAATTAATTTCTTTAAATTCATCACACTTGGCGATCGTGATGGGTCTGTTCCCGCGGATGAGTTGGGCCGTTTGATAAGCTCTAGGGCTGGAACTGGAAAATATGATGTCGATTTTCTCATTCATCAAGGCATCCCTTAACCATAATGCTTGCTTTATCCCTAATTCAGACAATCATGACTCGTTTCATCGTTAACGACTCCTTTTCTTTAAATAATTCGTAAGTTTACTAACATTTATCCTGAATCGTAAAATGTGTTGTGTTGTTTATCATGTTGTTCGCTGATGCAGGCCCACCAGGGTCTGAAATGCCAAATAGAAGATAACTTAAAGATCTGATTTAGGTATCTGGCTTCATTTCATCATTTGTGATGAAAAAAGGCATACTCAACTAGCTATATCGCCCCATACACATACACTTTAATGTCTGGGACAAGGCGCAGTTGTCCATCTTGATCCATGGTGGGTTCTTCCAGTATCCACCAAACGCACAACAATTTCTTCATCCGTGGCCTGAAACAAAGCAGTGATTTTCGTCAGTTCGTGTTTCACATCTTTCTGCACATGGGACTCCCGGTTCGTAACTGAGCATATAGGCCAAAACTTTCCCGGTCTATATAAGCTAATAAAGGGGTATACTCATCATAGTCTTCGTTAAGTAGGGCTGACCTCTTCTTTTTTGGTGTCAAAGTTGTTAAATGATATCGACAGGCACATAACGGATGTTCTTTTATCTTGATGGCTGCTGTTGGTTTCAATTCTGATCGTTGAGGTAACAAAGCCATTTCTTTAAACAGCAACTCGCCAGTCAGGGGTTTGGGCGTAAATCCAGCTGCCCGCGCAGACGGGCAACCAAGGCAACTTGCTTAATATCTAATGCTCTAAAGAAAGGTTTAACCTAAAAGAGTTCTGTATAGAAGGCACTAAAGGATTTTAGAAAGTTTGGTTTATTCCTATAGATAACAAAAACAATGTTACCAATAGGAGGTGAACAGCCATGAAAAACATACCCCAAGTAGGCAACGAGAACTCGGCTATACAAGAAGTCAAGGCCACGATGAAGATACCAAGAATAAACGAATGTTTGAGCATTATCAGACGATTTTACTTCATTTTAAGTGGATGACCTACGAAAGCGATCTACAATGTCTTCTTATATAAACCGTTTCAGAAATACGCAAAGCGGTTCAAACCTTTTATCAAGGAGATCAACAAAAATCCGCAAAAGTCCATCGATCGACTTTGCGTTCAATTATAAAAATCTTAAATGTCGTCTATATATCTTCAAAATCACTTTTACCTTGGGCGAGAAGACCAAGCATGGCATTTACAATATCAGCATGTGAAGGCAGTGGACTTCATTTGCTTAACTTGATCTGATTCAATCGGGTCCGAAGGTTGGTTTTATTCAGGAACAATCCTAAAGACCGCTATGTGCTGTTAGACATTCATCAGTCGGTTGCATAATCAAACGCACCATTCTTCACCTGCCAGATGAAATAATGTGACAATTGTTTCAATCTATTGTATCAAAGCAGACGAAGAATTAATAGGCTGAAACCTCACGGATTCAGAATTTATGACAAAATGCTGGTTAATATCGATTCTGGAGGTACAAGTGGGAAAGGAGGAAAATTTGACCTTTATTGATAAATCACTCGTAAATAATGATTAGATGTAGGTTCATACGTATAATGATAGGTTGTTTTGACGATGCGCCCTAGCCAATCTTTTTCTTCCACTTTTACATAGAAACGTTTATAATCTCCATAAAGTGCTAATTTTGAATACCTTGAACTATCGGCAGGGATAATCACTGTAACAGAATATGTCTTTGCCTCATCGGTGTACTTTTCTGTGCTTGTTTTAAGATGTACAGGTCGAGAAGAGGAGGGTTGTCTGGCTCCATGGAGCACCCTCCTCCCCCCATGGCAATGATCTGCTTTTTTGTCGGATGACTACCCCTTGATTAAGTTTGGAGCCCATTGTTTCCTTACATAATCGACCAGCTGATTGCCCTGATAGACACAATGATGTTCATACATATCTTGCTCCTCAAATAACGCGGGTAAAAATTTAGGAATGTTGCTGACTATGCCTAAATTTTCAGGATCTAAAACCCAATTGATAGGTTTCCAATCTAAAATCCCCTCGTCATTTTGCTTTGGGGTTATGTATGGGATGTCACTGTCCAGTTCAGCGGTGTAAACATACATGCCCCCGTAACGGGCATGATCGACGTTCCATGTCACACAACCTCTTAAAACCGGCTCTATGTTTAACCCCGCTTCTTCAGCTATCTCTCTTTTCATGCTTGTGTCAGGAGACTCACCGGGGTCTATCTTCCCGCCAATCCCGTTCCACATGCCTTGCCAAGGCGCTTTTGCCCTGTTAAGCATGAGAATGTGGTTATCCCTTCTTATGAAGCAGAGCGTGTACGCAAACACCTTCGCCCCCCCGTTCATGGTCTTTTGTGCTTATAGCGCTGTTGATACTCCTCATAACCGACTCTTGGGAGTTGAAAATGATCTGTGGTCCGGGTGTAGTAAGCTCCTCCCATGCGGCCCACCGCTTTCAATAAAGCGGGATCAGCTTTCCCGTTACGTGTGACTTGGGGGTCAATATGAAAAGCCAACACTTCCCCGATAATAAAATAAGCGGGCCGCGGACCGTACTCATGAATATCAACCAAACGGCATTCCATGTGCATTGGAGATTCCTTCACCCTGGGAACACGGACGAAACGGGAAGGTTCAGCTGTCAAACCGACCTCCTCCAGCTCACTCACCTCAGGCGGAAACTCCACAGCGGTCAAATTCATCCGCTCAGTCAATTCTTCCGTAACCACATTAACCACAAACTCTTTGGTCGCTTGAATGTTGCGGGGCGTATCTTTAGGCCCGCCAGCTGTAAAACCGATCATAGGCGGATAAGTGCAGACCACCGTGAAATAGCTGTGTGGAGCCAAATTAACCACCCCGTCTGCACTCAGACTGCTGACCCAGGCAATGGGCCGGGGCGTGACCAGGCTGTTTAACAATTGGTAACATTCCTTGCCGCTTAATTCCTGTGTTTGATAAAACATGCTCCTCTCCTCCTCTCTCATAAATGAAGCCTATTTTATACATTAAACCAAGACCAGCCATAAAAACCAGCCGATCATGATCAATTGGACCACCAATTTGAACAAAGTGCTGCTCACAAAACCAAGCAGCGTCCCCACAGCCACCCGCACGGCCTGACCGGGATCTTGCTGCCGCGTCAGCTCAACCAATGTGACAGCCAGGAAAGGAACCACGATCAAGCCTACAGGGCCCATCAGAAAAGGCCCCACAATGAGTCCGCCAACAGCAGTCCATTGGGAAACCTTTGATCCGCCGTATTTCCGGACAAAGTAGAGATTGGACACATAGTCGGCCACAAAGACAAACAGTGTGAAAACAGCCATCACGGCCCAAAAGGAGGTTGGCAAAGCTGGCGCTACCGCTAATTGATAAATGGCAAAACCGGCCCAAATCAGCAAAATGGATGGAATCACCGGATACATAAGGCCTGCCATACTGAGTACGAATAAACTGATGATCACCAGCCACCAGACAATATCCCAAACAGCACTTTCCATATTCAGCCCCCCATGATGGATAACTTGCTCTTATTGTAACAGTTTTGGCCGTTATTCATGTAGACCTTCCAAACACTAAACATTCAAATTTTTAAATGATAAATACAATTTGATAAAATTCTGTTAAACTAAGCATAGCTCTATGATAGATTAAACACAATCAAAAACCAAACAAAGGGGACGTGTCAATGCATCAGCATTTATGGACTAAAATGGCCATTGGCGTTATCACGATTATCTTTCTGTTATTTGCTGGGTTTATCGGGCTTGTTTTCACCTGGCTGGCGGGGCTATTGTTTTACATGCCTGTGGTTGTGATCGTGACACTGGGCATGATTGTGTTTCTCATTTTAGGTTTGTTTAAACTGGTCAAGCCAAGTACCCTGCGCAAGTGGATCATTGCTTTTGTTGCCCTGTGTATAGCAGTGATCGGCAGTTATGAGATCTATAAGGGCTACCATAACAGTATCCCCACCCTCACTGAACAAGACGTTGATTTATACGATTACCAGCCCTTCCGAGAAGGAACAAAAGCAGTTACCCTAGATGATCCTGCCACTCTGCAAATAAAAAGGGAGCTGCCTGTCCTGGATGGGGCCACTGCTTTGTATCCATTGTACGCAGCTTTCGTTCAAGCCACTTATCCCGAAAAGGAGTACGACATTTATGACAGTGAAGTGATGTGTAACCAAACGACTGGTGCCTATAAAAATTTGATCAATGGTGAGGTGGACATCATCTTTGCAGCTGGTCCGTCAGAGGCACAGTTGCGTCAAGCCGAAGAGCGCGGTGTGGAGCTTAAGCTAACACCGATCGGCCGTGAAGCATTTGTTTTTTTCGTCAATAAACATAATCCGGTGAAAGGGCTCACCATCGAAGAAATTCAACCGATCTATTCCGGGGAAATCACGAACTGGAAGGAAGCCGGTGGGAATGATGAACCCATTCGTGCCTTCCAACGCCCGCCAGACAGCGGCAGTCAAACCGCGCTGGAAAAATTAATGGGAGATATCCCGCTGATGGAACCACCGACAGAAAATGTTGTGGCCGGCATGGGCAGCATTATTGAGAACACAGCGGATTACCGGAACTACCGCAACGCGCTGGGATATTCTTTTCGCTACTTCGCTACTGAAATGGTGAATAACGGGGACATACGCTTTTTAGAAATTGAGGGCGTTTACCCGGACAAAGAAACCATCCGCTCCGGAGAGTATCCCTTAGCCGCTGAGTTTTACGCCATAACGGCCGGAAGTGACAACCCGCATGTGGAGGCGTTGATCGACTGGATACTGTCTGAGCAGGGGCAATATTTCGTCGAAAAAACCGGCTATGTCCCCGTGCACAATCATTAACTCGCAGGCCCAGTGGACAGGGTCCCCTCTCCCTTATACCCTATCATGCAGTAAGGCAGCAACATGATGTTTCTGTCGCCCTGTAAACCTGTTGAAATTAAAAAATGCCCGTAATCCACTAGAAAAGGGATTCCGGGCCTTTAGGTGTTCTTGCCAAACTCATTGATCGCTTCGCAAGTTGCCTCATCCTAAAAAATCTCAAAAGTTTTTCAAAAAATGCGGAGCAATACTAGCCCATATACAACAAATACAGCCCTATGCTTACAGACAGAATACCAAATATGGCATTGAGATAGATATATCTATGGTATGCCTGGTCTTTTCTTTGCTCTCTCAAATATACAACCATCTCAGTCAATAGTTCTTGTGCATAGGGGAACCGCCACCATTTCTTGAACGTAACGGTATAGTTGCTGAGTCCTTTACGGTCCTGGTCTCCCCAGGTTATCCTCATTTCCAGGTCATATTCCTGGAGCTTTATACGTTTATATTCCTGTACGCTATACCCGCTTTCGGCGGGACCTGTAATTTTTTGATATGCTACATGCCTATCTTGAAGCACCTTTTCCACTGCAGCAATAACCATCTCCTCGGTTATCTTATTGGCATGGATCCGCTTGCCATGTATGAAAAAAAGAAAAAGAAAAAAAGCGGCAAGCATACACACGAAAAGGAACAAATGGTGAACGCCTTCTGGAAATGCACGCCAACCTTCAAAGATAAAAACGATGGAGGCAACAACAAATTGGGCCCAGTGAATGAAAAAACTGTCCAACATAATGCCCTTATGCTTTTTATACCGCCACGCTTCGTAGAAACAGAGCATGCCCAGGATTATGAACGAGACAAAATGTACAAAAAAATGGTTCACCGTCATCCTCCTCCATCATTTATGGGCCCATGCTGAAAGGAATGCGGTGTCTCAATAGCCTTGATTATCCTCTCCTCTTAGCCAACTTGCAGTTGGGCACGCAAGGTCTTGTACCACTCATCCAGCTGTTCCTCATCTCCATTAAGCATGATCCGCCGCCTTTCCGTTTCAATATATAACACCGGAGACGGTTCACCACGGACAAACAAACGCACAGCACCATACCCTTCAATCAGGAAATCTCCCTTCAACAACCCGCGCACGGCAACGCCATTGGTCCGCATTTGAACGGGCGGCAGACGATCTAAGCGTTCTACCTGTTCAATTTCTTCCAAAGGTATTGTGACACCGTATATCCCTGAGATGTGCAGTTCTTCCTGGTCAATACTTACCGTATGGGGCTGAAATGACCAGACCAGCAACCCAATCATCCCGATCAATATTACAGCACTGATGCTCCCTGTCAGCCAATAACCCCTCTTCTTCTTATGCTCCACCTCATAGCGCTGAATATAAACCATGCCGCCTAAGGCATGTAAAGTGAGAACCGAAAATCCTGCTTCCATCACCCACGGGATCCTGAACAGACTTAAGACAAAAGTTATCAATAATATTAGTGTAGAAGTTAACAGAAAGCGCTTGACCGCTTGTGTATACCCGTTTTTGATCAATTGTTCCTGCTCTTCTTTGGTCCGGTTGGCAAAGCCGCTGATCAGGGTATAATCTTCATACTTATACATTAAAAAAGTTATGCCACCGACAATGATGAGTGTCCAGCTCATCATAATAATATAGACGATCATTCCCGTTGACACCTTATCCCCTCCGCAATGACCTGTTCGATTATCAAGTATGACTCTTGCCAACTGCCTTCCTTAGACTAGACAAATCTTCATTTATTCCAATAATTTACAATCCCTACTTTCCTCTTTGACCACAGCTGTTAATAATGCCATCCCTTTTTGGATTTTTTCCGGCGTCGAATGCGTGAAATTTAATCGGAGTGCATTTTCCTTCCCTCTGCCAACATAAAACGGTGCTCCGGGCACATAAGCAACCCCTTTTTTAACCGCTTTGGGCAGCATTTCAGTCGTATTCATCCCTTCCTCAAGCTCAATCCAGAAAAACATACCTCCTTTTGGCACAACATAAGACAGCCCGGGAAGGTTCGCTTTCTCTAATTCATTGAGCATCATCGTCATCCGTGCATAATACACATCAATCAACTTGTCAATATGACCGTCCAAATCAAAATCCCGGCATAAGTAGTATAAGGCTTGCTGTGCCAATGAGTTCGAATGAAGGTCGTTGGCTTGCTTGGCTTGTGACATGATGCGGATGATCTGATGAGGGCCGACGATCCAACCTGTTCGCAAGGCTGGAACGGCTGTTTTGGAAAACGTGCTCGTGTACAACACATGGGTACCCTCATCAAGAGCGGCGATTGGCCAATATTGTTCATCCTTGTGAAAATGAATGTCTCCGTACGGATCGTCTTCAAAAATAACCACATGATATTTTTGAGCGAGTTTCAAGAGCAGCCTACGCCTTTCCAGCGACCATACTTTTCCCGCTGGATTGGAGAATGTCGGCACCACATAAATACATTTTGGACGGTACCGTTTAATTTTTGCTTCCAAGTCGTCGGGAAGCATACCGTACTCATCCGACTCAACACCAATGACATGAGCTTCATACGATTCAAACACTTGCAATGCAGCCAAGTATGTAGGGTTTTCGGTTAAGACAATGTCTCCCGGATTAAAGAACACTTTTGAAAATAAATCAATCGCTTGTTGTGATCCCGTGGTTAGCAAGACCTCATCTGCAGAGTACCCTGAAATCCCTTTTTTCTTCATGCGTTCAATCAATATTTCCCGAAGCGGACGGTACCCTTCTGTTTCAATGTACTGTAACGATTTTTTTCCTGAGGAAAACACTTTTTCAAATGCTTCTTTAATGCCTTCCATCGGAAATAAATCTTCATCGGGCAAACCACCGGCAAATGAAATCACATTTCCCTCGCTGACTACTTTTAGAATCTCACGAACCGCAGATGATTGCAAATGACGAACTCGCTTAGCAAAAGCATACTTCATCATGGACACCTCGATGCAAAAACTAAAAATTTTTTAAATCAAATAGTACATCATTTCTGTATAAAGTCAATATCTTTTGGCAAAAGAAACCCGAAATCCACTAGAAAAGGGATTCCGGGCCTTTAGGTGTTCTTGCCAAACTAATTAATCGCTTCCTTCACCTGTTTGATCATTTCTGCAACTGAAACCAGTCCTCCGCCGGACAGGTACCAGTAATTAGCATCCAGATACACAATTTGATCTTGTTGGTACGCTTTTGTATTGGCCACCAGTTCATTGTCCAACATTTGCTGGGCTGAAGTTTCGCCGCCCAAAACTGCTCCCCGGTCAATGACAAATAGGTAATCAGGGTCTTGTTCGGCAATATATTCAAAGGAGACATTCATCCCATGCGTGGACGCCTCAATATTTTCATCCACAGCTTCAAACCCAAAATCATCGTAGACAAAACCAAACCGTGAACCAGGTCCGAAGGCGCTGATGTTCCCATCGTTGGCCAATATGACCAAGGCTGTTTGACCGCTGGAGGAGGCCTGTTCATGCAATTCTTTTACAGCTGCTTCGATGTTGTGCAGTTCCTCCTCCACAAAGGATTCCTGATCAAAAATCTTGCCTAACGTAAGCATGTTCTCTTTAAAAGAAGCCATGTAATTGGTTGTATCAACACCCAAAAAGATCGTCGGGCCCAGCTTGCTTAACTCTTCATAAGCCTCAGCCTGCCGTCCGGAAATAATGATCAGATCGGGATCGATCTCGCTCATTTTTTCAAAATCTGGCTCCTTCAGACTGCCCACATTTTCATACTCATCCCCCTCATATTTAGCCAGATAGGGCGGAATATTGGCCTGTGGAACCCCGGTGACTGGCACACCCATTTTATCCAATGAATCCAGTATGCCAAAATCAAACACCACCACCTTTTCCGGATTTTTGGGCACAGTTGTTTCACCCAGTTGATGAGCAATGGTCAGTTCCGTTTCTTGGACACTTTCTTCAACTGCATCCCCTGCTGCAACGGACTCTCCTGTTGTACCTGAAGCCGTCTCAGCCGATCCTCCTGTCCCCTCCCCGCTGCCGCAAGCTGTAACCACCAGAACCATCATCCAGACCATCATCACCAAAGCTAATCTTTTCATCATACTGGAACACCTCGCTTATGGATCATATTTTGGTGAATCTGTGTATCAGGCAAAGTAAACACATATCTTGTGTTGGCCAAACGTTTCAATAGCAATGTCCATGTCATAAATCTCCTTTAATACATCGGGGCGGATAATCTCATCTTTGTTTCCTTCTTTCACTACTCTGCCGTTCTTCAGCGCCACGATATAATCGGAATAACATGACGCAAAGTTGATATCATGGAGGACAATCACGATCGTCTTGCCCAGTTCGCAAACGAGCCTCTGCAGCATATTCATCATCTCAACGGCATGCTTCAGATCCAGATTGTTGAGGGGCTCGTCCAGGAAAATATAGTCCGTATCCTGGGCCAGTATCATAGCGATAAAGGCGCGCTGTTTCTGGCCGCCGCTCAGCTGGTCAAGGTATTGATCCTCTAGCCCTTCCAGCTTCATATATCGGATGGCTTGATCCACAATCCTTTTGTCTTCCGCTGACAACCTTCCCTGAGAGTGGGGAAAACGTCCGAAGCTGACCAAATCTTTGACCGTCAAACGGATGCCGATATGATTGGATTGTTTGAGAATGGACAGCCTCTTGGCCAACTCCTCACTTTTGTACTCAGAAATCTCCTTCTGATCAAGCAGTACTGTGCCATGATCTTTGGCAATCAAACGGCTCATCATGGACAACAACGTGCTTTTTCCAGCTCCGTTGGGGCCGATCAATGAGGTGATTTTTTGCTTGGGTATGCTGACCGAAATACCGTCCACCACCCACTTGTCGCCATACTGTTTAGCAACCTCTCTTACCTCGACCATGCCCGACTCTCCCTCAACAAAAGATATAAAAAGTAGGAGCCCCCGATAAAATTGATAATGACACTTAACGGTGTGGAAAAGGCAAACACCCTTTCCACCAACAACTGTCCCCCGACCAGGGCAATGATGCTGATCAAGATGGCACTGGCCAGCAAGATATGGTGCCGGTAAGTTTGCATGAATTCATAGGTCACATTGGCCACCAACAGACCCAAAAATGTGACTGGCCCCACCAGTGCGGTGGATATGGAGACCAGCACCGCAATGATCACCAAAAGTCGTTGCACAACGGAAGCATAATTGACTCCCAAGTTGATGGCCTCTTCCCTGCCCAAGGCCAACACATCCAAATATTTGAGCCACTTCCGGCTGTACAGGCCAACGCCAATGACGCCTGCGGCGGAAAGGAGCAAAAGATCGGTATTAATGTTGTTGAAACTGGCAAACATCCGGTCCTGCACAAAGAAAAACTCGTTCGGATCAATCAAAACCTGCATAAAAGTTGACAAGCTGCCAAACAGCGTGCCGCAAACCACGCCGACCAACAGCAGAAAGTAAAGGTTGCGCCCTTCTCCCCGAAACAGAAACTGGTACAACAAGAGTGCAAAGCCGACCATCACCGCCAGGCAGATGATAAAATTGAGCTGTTTGTTCAGCACAACGATACTGGAGGAGCCAAAGGCAAAAATGACCACTGTCTGAATCAGCACATATAAAGCATCCAAGCCGATAATACTGGGGGTCAAAATCCGGTTGTTGGTGACCGTTTGAAAAATAATGGTGGAAAAAGCAATGGCTGCTCCGGTTAATACCATGGCCAGCACCTTGTATCCCCGTCTGGGCAGGACATATTCCCAATTGCTTCCCACTTGTATGAACATGAAAATGCCAACCAATGCGGCTGCCAAAAACCCCAGGATACTGATCTTAGCTGTATGACTCATGTGTCTTTCTCCTTACCAGCAGATACAAGAATATTCCGCTGCCAATCACACCCGTGGTCAAACCAATGGGAATCTCATACGGGTAAATGATGACCCGCCCCACTATATCGCAACAGAGCACAAAAACCGCTCCCAGGAGTGCGGTCAGGGGCAAACTTTTGTGCAAATGGTCTCCCCTGAAGATGGAGACAATATTGGGAATGATCAAACCCAAGAAGGGGATGATCCCTACGGTCAGCACGACCACTGAGGTGACCAGAGCCACAATCACTAACCCCAAATTGACAACAAACTTATAGCTGAGCCCCAGATTGACCGCAAAGTCCTCCCCCATGCCGGCCACAGTAAACCGGTTGGCATAAAGATAAGCGATGATCAGCGCTGGAATGCTGACATACAACAATTCATAACGCCCTTTAATAATCAAAGCAAAATTGCCCTGCAGCCAGGATGAGATATTCTGGATCAAATTGTTTTCATATGCCAAAAAGGTGGTGACCGAGCCGATGATATTGCCAAACATCAGACCAACCAAAGGGATAAAGATGGCATTCTTGTACTTGATGTTGTCCAGGATTTTCATGAACATGAACGTGCCTAGCAAGGCAAATCCAAAAGCAACCGCCATCTTTTGTAACGGACTGGCCGAAGTGAACAGGAGCAAGGCCACCACCACCCCCAGTCTGGCCGAATCCATGGTCCCCGCTGTGGTCGGTGAGACAAATTTATTGCGGCTCAATTGCTGCATAATCAGGCCACAAATACTTAAGCCCATGCCGGCCATGATGATGCTGGCCAAACGCGGCAAACGGCTGACCCATAAAATTTGGCGCTGTTCCTCAGTCAGGTCAAATACGTCTAAAGGGCTGATATCGTGTACCCCAACAAACAACGAAGCCCCAGACAAGAGCACAAGTGCAACGATTAAATACCGTTTTCTCATCACGCTTCTTTCTCTTTCTGGTTCAGTCTTAAGATCGCTTATGATAAGAAGAATCATTCTCAGTCATTGTCCAAAAAAAATGAGTGATTTACCCCGTCAATGCACATCACCTTCCCTTTGCACTCATTGAGTATAATTATCATTCTCTATTAGATTGTAGCTGAATGAAAGATGATGTGAATGGACTTTGCTATTTTCAGGAAGGATTTTTCTGCAACTCCTGGCTGTACTTTTGCAAACGGACAACAGTATGATCGACGAGACGGTCAATGATGCCTGCATTATACTTCAGACGCCCTTCATAGCGGATAATAAAGCAAGTGTTCCGTACCAGATGACCTTTCAACGCCTGCCATTTCCTGTGCAATTCACTGCAGTAAGTATCCGCAACTGAAGCAGGAACCAAGAAGAAAACATTGTCACAACCTAACGCAGCCAGTTCAGCCAGTGAAGAAACATTTAATGCGCTGAAATGGTGCACAAAGGCTGGTGGTGTGATTTGAAGCTCATCGTAGAATAATTGCTGTATTCTCTTGTGTTGTGTGCCAAAAACGCGAAAATAGTCCTCTTCCACACTGACGAGCAAAAAGGGCTCTTGCCCCAAAAACTTGCGGATATGGGCTTGGGCGTTTTTGACCTTGAGTTCAAAATGGTCTAGCCACCATTTTGCCACAGTACTCAAACCCAGTGCATTGCTTATTTTACGCAACCGCTCCTTCCAGGAATACCGCTTCCAATACAATAAAATAACCGGTGCGATCTCTGTCAAACGTTGATAGATATCTTCCGGAACGGGCGAAGTGAAAATAAGATCTGGACGAGCATTTCGGATCTGTTCCAGGTATCTGTCAGGCTGTTTAGACCAGCCCCGTTGTAAACTGATGAGGGGATTGATCCCTAACACAGTTAAATCATCATGGAAGACAGGAGAAAGATTGGCAAGCCTTTTTTGGGCACGGGCTGCATACTCTGTGGGAGAAAGACCCATATGTTTTTTGAACAGCCGGCTGAAATAATACTCATCCTGGTAGCCAACCTCATGGGCGACTTCTGCAACGGTTACATTTGAACTGGCAAGTAACCGCAGCGATGCATTTAAGCGAATATAGGTGACATACTTGTTAGGACTCAGTCCGGTATACTGTTTAAATGCTCGGTAAAAGCGGCTGGGACTTGCCCCTGATAATTGGGCAATATGTTCAATGTTAAGCGGCTCTTCATAATGCTCCCGCATGTATTGGCTGGTTTGTTCAACATAATCGAATAAATCAGGCCCATTGGCTTGGTGGTGAATATGTTCCATCAAAGCAGCAGCCAAAGCATATAAGTGCGACTGAAGCTGAAAGTGTGCTGAGAGGTCTGCTCTGTTGCCCTTTAAGAAGGCCTCCATCCAATTATGAGCCTGGGGCAAGCGCAAATGGTGAATGTTTAGCCCAGACTGACCGGCTAGAGAGCTGCGTAATGGTTCTTCACCTGTCCATTGAAAGCGGACCAGCACAACGTGAGCTTTTTGGGTTGCACGATTATAGATGGTGCATCTGCTTTCTGCCGGAAGCAAAAATAACGTCCCACTCTCAAGCAAGGCAGATGTTTCTTGTTGATTGACGTACAAGTGGATGCCTACACCCCCCTGCTTGACGTAGCCAAACCGATATTGCTCTTCATCAGCCATGGTCAATGAATCTCCTGTTTCTATTTTAAGCTCCTGTGCGTCCAAGTAATGTAAGCTAGCACGAGGTAATGCCATCTGCATGCCTCCCGACCATTGCTTCAATTCGATGTTAGATGATAATAATTATCATTGTCAACTCTAATGATCATGACCGTTTTTTCAATACCATAAAAAAAGGATAGATGCTCTTTAGGAGAACATCGTATCCTCTAACAAACAAAACCTGGGATCCAATTTTTCCTCATCTCATGTTGATTGGTATCATACAAATACGACCGTTTTGTTATTATAAGAAATAATTCGGTCTTCAAGGTGCCATTTTACAGCTCGAGCCAGCACAACCCGTTCGATCTGGCGGCCGATTCTTTTTAAATCTGAAACATTATGACGATGATTGACTCGAACAACATCTTGTTCAATAATCGGTCCTGCATCTAGTTCATATGTAACGTAATGAGATGTGGCTCCGATCAGTTTGACTCCGCGTTCATAAGCCCGCTCATACGGTTTGCTTCCGACAAAAGCTGGCAAAAACGAATGATGGATGTTAATGATGCGGTTAGGGTATTGTGACACAAACTGCGGTGATAATACTTGCATGTACCGGGCAAGTACAATAAAGTCCACGTTGCCGGCCAGCAGCTTCAATTGTTCCGCTTCAGCAGCGCTTTTCGACTCTTTGCTGACCGGAATGTGATAAAAGGGAATGCCAAATGATTCTACGATCTCCTGATGATCTTGATGATTGCTGATCACAAAAGGCACTTCAGCGATTAAATCCCCTGACTTTAATTGCCAAAGCAATTCCAACAAGCAGTGCTCTTGTTTGGAGACAAAAATAGCCATCCGTTTGATCCGGTAAGCAAACGAAATCCGCCAGTCCATAGCAAAACGGGCGGCCACCGGTTCAAACGCCCGGCACAATGCTTCTTCTTTTGCCTCCAAGTTGGGAAGGTCAAAGGCGATACGCATGAAAAAACGCCCGCCTTCAGGGTCTGTGGAATATTGATCCGATTGAACGATATTGGCTCCTTCATTATATAAAAATTGGGAAACAGCAGCAACGATGCCAGGCTGGTCAGGACAAGAAATGAGCAATCTGGCTCGGTTACGGTTGCGTTCATTAAAAGACAGCAGTTGTTCGTTGACGACAGCGTTCACAGCTTGATCGTGACCTCCTTGTATTGGCATATCATTAATTCTATGATTTAACTGCAAGATGATCTAATTTGATATTCATTCAAATATTTAATGCGTCAGCGGCTCCATATGGTTTTTATTTTTAGTTCGCCCTTGTTTTATTATAAATCTTTTCCCAATTAATACAATGCTTAAGACATGCGATAAGGAGAAGAGTATGATGATGAATCTTATGGAAGTTGATATCCCAAAGCAGGGTATTATTCTTTTTGATGGCGTTTGTCATCTTTGCAACAAATCGGTGCAGTTTATTCTACAACGCGACCGCAAAGGTGCATTTCTGTTTGCTTCATTACAATCAAAGGTGGGACACTCTCTATTATCTTCATACCGAATCCCTACTGATCAACTTCATTCCATTGTTCTCATTGAAGGTGGGCATTATTATACTGAATCAACGGCCATCCTGCGCATTTGCAAAAGGCTGGATGGCTGGTGGAAGGGATTATATCTATTCGTTATCATTCCAAAACCGATTAGAGATTTATTATATCGCTGGTTTGCCAAATACCGTTACAAACTGTTTGGAAAAAATGAAGCATGTGTGATCCCTGCACCCGAAATACGAAACAGATTTTTAGATGCAGATGAGAGAATACATTAAAAAAGGCAAGCAACAACTCTACAGGTTCCTTGCCTTTAGATGATGACCCCCTCGGTGCGATTGTATCCATGCTTTCTCCATCACCGGTTTTTTCTGCTTCGAATTCGCCATCAACAGCCAGATCCATCCGTGGTTCTTCGCCGCTGCTCACCGGAAGATGCAGCGTCTTTACTTCATGACCTTCTACCACTGTAATCATATCCTCTCCGTATTGATCATAAACGAGTTGGGCCGTATCTTCGTTAAACGGATCAATGCCTATCTCCAGCCGATTATCGAAGACGTTCACACCTACATACCAAATTTTTACGCCCTGATATTCAAACGCCCTCATATCAATTTCCGCTTGCTTTCGGTATAGCTCTTCTGCCGAATAGTCAACAATCCGGATCTTCAATTCAGCCGGTTCTTGCACTAGCTGTTGCAGCGCCAATTGTTGTTCATCACGAAGCGGTTCAGTAACCGATAAAACAACAAGCATACGTTCATTTTCCCACTCAAGATGAATGCTGGCAAAGATGTCTGCATCAATATTTTCATCCGCATACTCCTGCACCTTTCCTACAGAGACATGATCTATGGGAGCTATTGAGGCATCACCATGTCTATCAACTGGCAAAACGGCCCTGTCACCGTCGGCTGCCAATACCCCTACATCCGCCAGGCCTAAAAAAAGCAGGAGCGCCGTTCCCATTATCGCAGCCACATACTTGACTCTTATCACTTGCATCACCCTTCTTATTACTGTCTTGGTATGCCCACCAGCATACACCTGTTAAAATATAAGACGGAACCGGTTAAAATTTTGTTGCACAAATCTTTGATCTCTATCTTCAGTCGTCCTGCTACTTTCTGCTGTTTGCGTACTGGTGGTTGTACCTTGACTGCTGTTCGTATCATCGTGGTCATCATGGTTGCTGTCCGGTGATGGTACAGATATCCAGTCAGACATTAATAATGTAAAGCTTTCTGTTTGTCCATTCCATTCAATAGAAAAAACTATTTCATCATCTTCTCTGTAAAAAGCACATCCCATACAACTTCCTCCACTGGTTTCTAGTACCCCACCTTTTGTTAATTTTGTTTTTCCACTAAGTGAACCAGTTCAATATTTCGTTTGACAAGCAGTTAACATAAGTGTCATTAACATTATGAATAAAACTAATTTTCTAATCAAACTTTACTCCTCCTATAATCATAACCTTTACCTTAGCAAAGAACTTGAACGAACATTTAGAATGATAGGTGAAAAACCGGATGAACATATCCGTTAACCGATGCAGTGGTACAGGGATGCCGGCACAGCAGGCCAAAACCGGTGGATGACACCTCAATATAATGTTGGAGAACCCGGAACGAGCGTAGAGGAGCAATTGGAGGAAGGATACTGGGAGAGCACACCAAGCTTGTACTGCACAATTTAACCTGTCAATCTCTGCTGTTCTCTTTGCCTGAGGAAGAAGAGAGCTTTCAGACGCCCTACTTTTTCCAACGGACGGCATAACAAGCTGGAGGTGATCAGTGCTCAAGTGGTCATAGAGTTGGACCCCTATACCACATTTAGGAGTAGCAGCGAGGCTGGGGGCTATCGAGACCGCCCACTCCCCTTCGGCCTTTATTACTCTGTAAAGTCAATTCCCCGCGTTTTACACCAATCTATAGCCAATTCTCTATATCGCTTATCCCGGTAATAATACCAGTCTTTTTCAAGATTTAATTGTATAATGAGATCCTTAAACCTTCTAAAAGCTCCCTTGCCTCTAATTGCACCTAACAGTAAATTGCGGTGTTTGTTATTTTGTATGCTGTAACAAAAATCTTCCATCATTCCATATTCATTAATTTCAAATTGGCTTGGCAACTTCTCATAGTTTTCAAAGTTCTCTATGATATCAATGGCCACCTTTACTTCATCTTGCTGCCATTTTGGCAGATCATCAAAGGGTTCGTCCTCTTCTGCTCTCCACAAGCTATCAGTAGAGACCGCAATCACTTGCCTAGTTTTCAAATTTAAATATGTGTTGATCTCCTCAAACTGCATTTCTATCCCTTCAATAATATCTTGAAGCTTAACTTTCTTTTCCATCAATTGATCATCTCCATTTTCATCAAGAATCGGCGAGGAGACCCTCTTGGGTCACTAAATGTACTTTGTATCCTAATAAGCTTTCTAATGTGTCTTTCATTGAAATTAAGTCAAATAAAGTTCGTCCTTCTTCAAATTCAACTAAAAAGTCAACATCACTATCTGGTTTAACTTGATTTTTGGAAACGGACCCAAATAACTTGATATCAATGGCTCCGTGTTCTCTTGCTATTCTTAAGATCTTATGACGATTTCTTGAAATATCTAGCGGTGTCAACATAACAATCACCTCATTTTTATTATACCATCTCAATTACATAAAAAACCAATTTTTTAAATCATTTAAACCCTTAGTCAGTCACTATTGTCTATCGTCTAACGTTATAAGGGTTCACGTCGTTTAAACTTCCCCTCAATGGCCAGCCTGCCCCGTCCTTTCAGCAATTCTGCCTCAGGTGGACAATATTTAGGTATTCGTAGAAGTGGGGCGATGTGAATTCAGGTGGGACGAGTATGATGCAAATTGCGCTAGTAGAAAATCCAAATACAGGAGAGACTTCATTGCTTAATCCTCTTTCGCGTGATGAAAGTGTCATGACACATTTATTACTTTCTGGGCCATTTGAAGACATGTTAAATATGATGACTTTTAAAAAAAATTAACGCCACTTCGATTGTTGTATAGAAACGTGATTGAAAAAGAAATTGCCCTTAAACAGCAAATTGGGCACAACTTGACAGAAGAAAGACTTTATACGATATGCCGTATAAAGCCTTCTTCGACTAACGTATAAAAATTATTCTTGTATCGTCACTCGCACATCATCAATGTGCAGTGTGGTGCCACCAGGAGAGTCGACATAGAAACCGACTTTTATCTGACCGCTGGTGACATAGATATTGTCAACGGTCAAATAGCTCCAGCGGCCATTGTTCTCCAGGTCGTAATAGATGGTCTGTCCACCATAATCCATGATTTCCGCCCTGGCGACGTATGGATTGGTATTAAGCAGGCGGACTCTTGCTTCCAGTTTGTAATGAGCGTTGTTGACGGGTACCTCAACAGTCTGATGAATGCTTTGTTTGTAGGCATTGGCAGACCAGAAATAAGCCCGTTGATCTCCCGTCCAAGGGGATTCCGGGGGATTAATTCCAGAACCGCTGTCAACGCCAAAAGCGGAAGGTTGTCCGCCAGGGTGCCATTGCGTCCAGTTGCTGGAATAGTCAGTCGGCCTTTCAAAACCGGAATTATCGAGTAAATTTTTTTCAGACACCGGCTGAACAGGTGTTTCAGCAGAGACAATAATCCGGTCCAAATTGACATTGCCGCTGTCACTTGAATCATAACGGTACATAATCGTATTTGTCCCTTTCTGCAAGGTCACAGAGTGTACATGCTCACGCCACAGGTTCCAGTTCATCCCTGGACTAGTGAGTTTGATTTGTTCAACCTTGTTGCCGTTGACATAGACGCTTATTGTCCGTGTACTGTTGGTTCCGTTGGCATATCGCAAAGCAACCTGATATTCACCTGTGGCCGGAACATCAACCAGGAATTGGACACTGGCTCCTGTTTGCGTCATTCCATCAACAAATGCGTTCCCAGTATAGAACCAGTGATTTTGATTGGTTGAAGCTCCACCATCCAGCTTAGCGCTTTCAGCCAGATATTCGGCCTGGGCAGGTTCAAAAGGCACTGTAATATAATCCAAATTGACATTGCCCGTATCTCCTGCTTCGGCATCATAGCGGTAGGTAATCATATTTTGGCCGGCTGTGAGTGGTAATGTTTCCGTTTGTATTCCCCATGTACTCCAGTCGCCCGTATCTGCCAATACGGTCTGTGTCACCCGCTTCCCGTTGACATAGATGCTGAGCGTCTGATCTGTGCCTGTACCGTTTGCATAGCGGAGACTGATGTCATAATCACCCCCTGTCTTGGTTGAAACATAAAAGGTTGCAGCTGCTTCCTCGTGATGAAAGCCATCCACGAATCCCTGTCCGGAATAGCCAGAATGATTGTTGTTTACGGAAGCCCGACTATTTGTTGTCTCTCCAGACAGAGAGGCCTCTTCCGCTTCATATTTCAGATGGTCTGTTGATACTGGAGCATCTCCTGTGACAATTAACTCCTTAACTGAGGATGAATTTGCTCTTACCTTAACATAGGTCACATCTCCATATATTTCTCTTCCTTTTGCCCAACCTTCTCCAGAGGCATTTTTAAGATCAAACAGCTGGTCATAGTAGGTCAGTGACGAGCCGTTCAGTGTGACCCGTTCTCCTGCTTTTCCGTGCAGTCTTACCAGATAATATTCCGTTTCGGGTGTGTATTGGCCCTCCTTTGCCTGAACGGTGAAGCGAATACCGTTGGTTCCTTGATCTTGAGCCGTCATTTCCTGCTTGAAAAAATCCCCTGTTTCATAACCATATGTGTTGCCATCATCGTCATAGTAGGTAAAACGAGATTCCGAGTCACCTGCAAAGACATCGATGGTCATCATCTCTGCAGATTTCTGTCCCACGTAGTCCTGCACCTCTTGAGAGGGAATGATAGCACCCTGTTTGACAAAAATGGGGATGTCTGTCCATGATTCAGCGTCCAACGGATAATGAATGGACTGATTACCGTTATATACATGACCTCTGAAATAATCGATCCATGTTCCTTCCGGCAAATAGATTTGTTTGGAGGTTTGGCCTTTTTCCAAAACCGGAGCGACTAAGAGCCAATCACCAAACATCCAGGAATCGGTTGTATTTTTAACTTGTTCATCATCAGGATAGTCAAATATGAGCGGACGGACCAGGCCTACTCCGCTTTCATAGGCGCTGCGTTCATAGGTGTACATATACGGCAAAAGACGGTAGCGGAAATGGATGGCAGCCTTGGTCACTTCTTCTGCCGTCATACCATAATACCAGGGTTGTCTCTGTTGCTGATAATTGCCGTGAACCCTGAAAACAGGGGTTAAAGCACCAAACTGCAGCCATCGCGTATATAATTCAGGACTTGGATTATCTATCGTTCCGTTTTGCATATTAAAACCTCCGGCATCCATCCCCCACTTGAATTGCCCGAGATTGACAGCTGAGAGCATGACGGAAGGTTGTTCCTGCATACCTGCCGCCCACTCTACTTTTTCTCCTTTGTAGTATTGAATGGCAATGTCACCAGACCAGAGCGTGGTGGCATATCGTTGTGCCCCAGGATAGTAGTTTCTTGCCGTTTGCCAGATACGCTCCTTATTGTCGGTATAGGCGCGCTGGCCTTCATACATTGCTTGTGAAAGATGGGTGGTGGTGAAGTTTCCAAACCAATACTGGGCTGCTCCTGACGAAACTTTGTCGGTCTCATCGTTCCACCAGCCACGGATGCCTTTATCATAAGCCTCTTTGGAATGATTCCACCACCAGTCGCGCATTTCCTGTTTATACGGATCAATGCTACGCACGGTCACCGGAATGAAATAATCGGTGTATTCCTCATGTCCCGGATACCAATACCCACCTGCTTCAGCATCATAAAACTGGGTCGTGCGCTGTCCGTTTTTATCCTTAGTCACAATGCGTGGCTTGCGAATCCCGATCAGTTTGAGGCCACGCTGATCCATCTTGCTTTTAAGCGTACTGTCAGCCGCATCCGGAAAATTATTCACATTCCAGAGGAATTCACCATAATTGTCTTCTCCGTATGACATCCAATCATAATCCAAAGCAAAGGCGTCAAGAGGAATATTCTTGGCCCGGTATGTTTCAACAATGGATTCCAGTTCGGCCTGATCGATGTCCCATTCAAAGTTCATAAAACCGAGTGACCATTTGGGCAGCAAGGGAGGTTTACCAGTGATCTCCGTATAAGCATGCATAATCTCTTTCGGTTTACCAAGCATGACATAGAATTCCACATTTTCTTTTACATATCGGCGCCCTTCTTCAGGAGTCCCGCCATAATAAAACTCCAACTTACCTGTGGATGTTTCTGTAAAAGGATAGCCGCCGTCACTGTCCACTAGTATCCCGTAGCCTGCAGTGGACCAGATAAAAGGACCTCCTGCATCACCTTGCTCTCCCGCATGTGAGGGGTGATTGCTGTCATTGCGCAAAATATTCCCAGCATCTTCAAAAGCACTATATCCCCGAATGCCGTACAGGTTATCTTGACTGGAACGTACAAAGCGAACACCATCACGAAAGACACCACCGGATTCTGTTTCCCATAATAGCGGGATTCCGTCTGAATTTTTTATAGTCATTCGACATGGATAGCGCTCGATCTCTACTCTCATCTTTGATGTGGTGATGATGATGGGGTTCCCACTGACATCAATATTGGCTCCTACCGCTTCCCACGTTTTGTCCGGGTCGATCATTGGAGTCTGTTGGGAAGGTTCAATGCCATGAGGCCGGTAATCCACTTTAAAAATATGTTCACCCAAGACATGCAGTTGCAAAATATCATGGGTTGCCGAACCGTTTTCCACCTCCAATGTCAGCATGTCACCCGATACGCTGACGCCTATGATGTCCCCCAAGCTGTCATGATCGGCTCCAGCAGAGAAAAATGATGTGCATAGAACAAGGAGGAATAAGGAGACTCCGATACATGTGAGCCATGACCTTTTCCTGATTAAAGGCATTGTCTGCCTGACCACCTTCCATCAGATTTTTGTTATCGCAATATTGTGATATTTGAATTTCCAAAACGTATCAGTTGTTACGTTTATGGGGAAGAGGAGGACGCCCCCTCTTCCTTCAAATTTTCCTCAATTATGGTCGAATGGCGATGTGATCAACATTAATGCCGTGAACGTTGCCGTTATCATACTGAATCTTAATCGTGTTGTAACCTTTTCTTAATGAAACGGTGAGTGAAGCAACATCCCAAGTATCCCAGTCACTGGTTTGTGGCAAGGAGAGTTCCTGCAACTTTACATCGTTGACATAGATCCCCCTTGAAGCCGCTCCTCCTGCGGAGCTGTAGCGGATGTCAAGCGTATAGGCCCCCTCTTGTTCAACCAGAACATCAAACTCGATGTAATTACCCACATCTGCAAACTGGTCCACAAAACCTGTTCCATAGTACCCGCTGTGATTATCGTTGGTGCCAACTTGGTGTTGAGTGGCAAATTCGGCTTCATATTCAGCCTTATGCACGCCTTTAAGATGAATGGTGCGGGTCGCAGTATCAGCCGGCACTTTGACAAAAGCAAATTTTCCACGCTTGTCGTAATACCAGCCTTGAGTAGCAGTTGTAAAGGAGCTGAAATCTGTATAGTGGTCTAGCGGTGAACTTTCAATTTCTACTGAGTTAGGCATGGAGGTGAATACCATCAAGGTGCTGATCTCATCGATCGGTGGCATTGAAACGGTTACCTTTTGGGAAGGATAATCTTCGGTGACCGTAATCGTCTTCACTTGCCCGTTTACATCATCATACCAGTCATAAGCAGTAGTGCCTTTGGGATAAATGCGAAAAATTAAGTTCTGATACCTATCCAGTTCATTGCCAATGGAACCGCCGAGTTCATAATTTTCATTCAAATTCATCGGGATAATGCTGCCGGCTCGAACAAATACCGGAATGTCATTCACACCGGCATAATAAGTGATCCAGCGCTGTCCAGGCCTTTGCGCGCCCCACCAGAAGTCAATCCACTCCCCTTCAGGGAGATAGATTGATTTAACCTTCTCCCCTTCATTGACAATGGGAGCAATGAGCAAATAATCTCCAAACATGTATTGCCATGTCAAATCGTGTGTTATTGTATCTTCAGGAAATTCAATGGCCATCGCTCTCATGAGAGGTATGCCGGTCTCACTGGTTTTTTTAGCTTCACTATAGATGTAAGGCAGTAAATTCATGCGTGTATTAACATAAAATCGAAAGGTATCAATAATAGTTTCGTCCCCTGTTCTTGTGGCGGCGTTCCAAGGAGAACGTTCCTCACTGGGAGATGGATTGGCTTTTTCCGAGTGAAACTGCATGATAGGTGAAAAAGCAGCCATTGCAGTCGAGCGTTTATACAATTCTGATGACGGATAGGGTCCTGTAAACCCGGCCAAATCCCAGCTCCAAAAGGGAACACCGGAAATATTGGCTGTTAATCCAGCCCGAATGGCCTGCTGATAGGCATTAAACGTTGAATCCTGGTCTCCTGCCCAGAATCCGGGGTATTGCTGCACACCATGTGTGCCGGCCCGGCTGAATAGCATGGATTCCTCTTTTTTTGACTTTGCATGCTCATAATAGGCCCGGATATATTCGTTGGGATATTGATTGCGCATCTCATCCCCTTTTTTACCGTTGGCAAACGTGTTCCATCTACCCCAAACCATTTCTCCCCCGTCTGTTTTGAAACCGTCTATTCCAATATCATCAAACAGGTAATCCAGTTTGGACATCCACCACGCCGTCGCCTCAGGGTTGGTAAAATCGAGCAGCAGACTGTTTCCAAACCATGTGCCATCCGGAATACGATAAGCGCCATTGCTGCCGTTTCCGACCGCATAGCCTTGTTCAAGCATATATGCCTCATCATTATCTGCTTGTTCATAGGGATAGGGGGTCCATTTTTGTACCGGAATCTGCCACAGTAACACTTTAATGCCTTCATCATGTAGTTCTTGGACCATTCCTTTGGGATCAGGCCAACGTCCATCTGCAGGGAATGTGAAGTCCTCATATCTGAATGATTCGCTGCCATGTTTAGGTTGGTATTGTGCATCGTTCCAAATGTAAAAGGTGTGCTCATCGCTCCATTGTTCTAGTACCATGACTGCAGCCGCAATATCATGTGTACGGACTTGATTGAGCACGTTGGTTACATGGTCCTGACTGCTCCATTCATTGGCGGACATCCACAGTCCAAAGGCAAATTTGGGCGGCAAAGTGGGTTTTCCTGTTATATCGGTATAATTGGCAATCACATCTTTGAGGTCTGTTCCGTGAATAAAATAGTAATCTAACATCGAAGATGCCGCCCCTGCTGTATTAACGGTAAAACTGTACATGTCACTGCGGTCTGTGGCCAGTCTGAACTGTGAATAAAAGGTTGAGTTGACGAATATCCCGTATCCGTTGGTATTGACAAAAAAGGGAATAGCCATGTAAGTGCGTTCATCTTGATTGAGGTACTGGTTGTAGACATAGGTGTCCACATTCCGCCCACGTTGTCCCAAACTGTTATAGCGTTCACCAAAACCGAAAAACTGCTCGTTTTCAGGTGTATAGAAATGATCCTGTACTTTAGTGATAATCGAGTCACCGTCGGTAAGCCAGGTCATACTGCTCTGCAACGAAGGATCATAACCACGGGCAATCAAATTGTCCGCTTGATCATAGACTTTAAGCAAATAAGGATCTTTTTCGACAATGATTTTTAACTTGGCTGTCTCTACCACAACCTGTGAAGTGGATTCACTGACCGTGTAGTTGCTCAGGCCGCTTGCCATATGATCTTCGAGACCTGTGGGAGACATTTGCACGCGAAAAACCTCATCGTTCGTAAAAGAGAGATTGATCTTAGGTTTCATGTTACCCGTGTCAGGAACCGCTTCCAAAACTATGCGGTTTCCATAGTCGGTAACTCCAGTAATTTTTTGTATGGATTCCCAGCCAACAACTGTAAATTCAAAGGGACCGATTGTTTTTTCATTTGTTCCGTCTTTATTGGCATGAACGGTATATTGGATGTGGTCTCCCTTCTCAAAACTGCCCATGTCAACCACCCAGTAGGAATTATTGCCGCTGTTGTATTTCCATTCTCCACCGATATCAGGCTGGGCAATACCGTTTTTGGTCCAAGTGATCCAGGTGGCTTGTCCTGGCATCACGGGCCAAGTCGTTAAATGAATGTATACATTCTCACCAGCAACAGGATCCCTAGGGAATCTCTCTGTCTCTTTCACCTCATACAAATCATCAATGCCATAGGGATGGTGCCACACTCCGTCAATAGCCAAAACAGTCATTGAAGTAAGGAAAAAGATCAGCAGCACAATGATCAACGCAACTGTCTTTCTCCTTCTAATTGTGCTTAACAAGAAATAACGCCCCTTTCCTTTGTTATTGGCCTGTAAAACTACTCTACAATCCTGTGTTTTTTGCGATAGCCAATCACCTCCCTTACGCTGTACTGTGTATCTTACAGCCTGATAACCACGCATGAATCATCTGTAGTTGCCTGTTTATTGGGCTGTATTTCCCTGCCATTGACAAGGATGGTCTGTTCACCCTCCAGCAGTGATTGTGGAATCAGGCACACCGTTCCTTTGGGACCATTCACATCAATCTGCCACTGTCCGTCAGCTCGTCTGCAACTGATGGACCATGTTTGTTGCAAATGATCCTCCACCGTTTTGGTCATGCCTTCCGCAGGATATAGGCGCAACACAGGCTGGCCAGCATATTGATCGACGCGGTTTCCTACCCAGGTGCCCAGCTTTAAATCTTCCCCACAATTACAAGCAAGAACAGTTCCCTGACGAACATACACCGGAATTTTCAAGAGGGGCGCTTTGACCCGTTTCCAACAGGGGCCTGTAACCACCTCATTCGTCCACAGATCGATCCACTTGCCTTGCGGGAAATAAACCATCCGCTCGGTCGCTCCTTCCTCAATAACTGGAGCGACAAGCAAATCGTCACCAAACAAATACTGGTCGTACACAGAATAGCAGCGGAGATCGTCCGGAAATTCCAGCCATAAGCTCCGCATCAGCGGAACACCTGTCAGACTGGATGTTTTAGCCTGGGCAAATATATAAGGCAATAAGTTCATGCGCAGATTGGCGTAAAATCGGTATCCCTCAATGGCCCGCCTGTCCCCAGTCCTCTCGGCAATGTTCCACGGGGTCCGGTCCTGGTTAAACTCTGCTTTACTTTCAGCATGATACTGCATAATGGGGCAAAATGCGGCCATTTGAGCTGAACGGATGAATAGTTCACAAGTGGGAATTTCTCCGTTAAAGCCAGCCAAATCCCAGCCCCAAAACGGGATACCGGACAAGCCTGAACTGAGTCCGGCAATCAGGGAGTGACGAAAGGCATCGAATGTGGAACGTTCATCCCCCGCCCAATGAGCAGGAAAATTCTGCGCCCCTGCATATCCTGCCCGGCTGAAGGTGAGCGCCTCTCCGTTGTGGTAACTGGAGGCGAAGTCAAAGTAAGCCTGCACATAATCGTTAGGATACAGGTTGCGCATTTCTGCTCCTGTCCGTCCGTCAGCAAACTGTACATCCCGTCCGAAAACAAATTCACCACCGTCCGTCTTAAAACCGTCCACTCCAATCTCCAGCAAATACTTACGTTTGCTAAACCACCACTCGCAGGCTTCGTTATTAGAAAAATCCATCAAAAGGCTTCCTTTAAACCACCCTTCCGGTATGCGGTACGGGCGTCCGTCTTTTTCTTTTACCACATAGCCCGCCTCAATCATGTAGCGTTCATCCTCATCCTTCTGGGCATGAGATTGCTTATTTAGATACTTCTGGATGGGTATCTGCCACAAGATCACTTTCATACCTTGTTGATGAACATAGTCAATCAATGCTTTGGGATTGGGCCAGCGTCCCCACGCCGGGAAATGAAAATCTTCATAGTTGAAAAAGTCATGTCCTGGCTTTAGATCATACTCGGCATCATTGAAAATATAGTAGGTGCACTCATCGCTCCACTGTTCCAGAACCAGCACCGTTGCAGGGATTTGATAGCGATTAGTCAGCTCCACCTGCTGTTTGACCACCGATTCCCGGTCCCAATTGTTGCTGGACATCCAGGGACCGAAAGCCCACACCGGAGGAAGCACCGGCTTGCCGGTCACCGCCGTATAGTGCTGGAGCACCTCTTTGGGCTCTCCACTGAAAAGATGAAAGGAACAGAAGGGCCGGGCGGGGTTCAAATCAATGTTAATGGAAAGCAGATCTTCAAATTGATGGGCAAAATCAAATACGGAATAGCAGGGATGATCCAAAAAGAATCCATACCCCTTTGAGCTCAAGTAAAAGGGCGCTGGCAGATAAGTGCGGCTGCCCTGGTCCCGGTACTGATTGTATACATAGCAATCGATACGTTCTCCCCGATATTGCAGACGGTGATACCTTTCTCCCATTCCGTAAAACCGTTCATCCAGCGGGGAATGAAAATTCCACCGCATTTGATAAACCTGCCCCTCGCTGTCGACTGACCACTGCAGGACGGGTAAAAGGTGCTCATAGCCGGACAGCAGTATATTTTCCTTACCATCCAACACTTGAATGTGAAACGGCTTTTTGCGGAACACACATGTCCCGTTAGGGCCAAACAGTTGAATCTGCTCTTCATCCTCTTGCCAGTGTAAAAGACTTTGTTTCTGTTGAGGGGGGAGATCAATACCGGGTGAAGCGGATTTTCCACGGTCGGCTAACCTCACCTCACACCTCCACCCTTCAGCCGTGTTTCCCATCCCAATATAGACATTATGAAGCTGTAGCGTATCTTCTCCCTTCAGCCACAAGGTATTCTCATCCACACCCAAGCATGACACGGAGGCCAGCTCATTCAGGGCCAACGGTGAAAACGAGTATTCCTCCTTCCCCCTGACCGTCCGATCTGGCAATTGAAGGTAAAAAGCATAACGCACAGTCTCACCAAGGGAGAAGGAACCGAGTGAAGCCTCCCACAGGACGTTATCCTCCTGATGCTTTTTGACACATTTGACCTCATATTCTTTCGACTCTGTCCTAACATGGACAAACACCTGTCCGTTTTCAGGTTCAGGCCAGACTTGCGCTCTCACTTTAACGTCCTGACCTGCTTGGGGCAGCTTGGGCTCTCTATCTGTCTGAAGGGGGTGATACGGATTGTCATGTCCAAACGGGGTGTGAATCATGCGCACCTCACCGGTTGCAGGTAAGGCTTCACTCAAGTAATGGTTGACGATATCGATAAGCGCATCGGCCAACTCACCATCCCCGCTATCCTCACCCGACAGTAATTGCCGGGCTGTTTTAAGGTAGAAGTTGCCCTTATCCAGTTCTCCTTTTTCTGTAAAATACCAGGCCAGCCAGGCGGTGCTTGCCGGCGATTCCTTCCTGGAGGCCAGCGAGTGATAAACCTTGTTGTCATAGACTAACCGCTCCTCAATAGCTTTGACGGCTTCCACCAGGACCAAATCTTCCGGTGAGAAAAGGCCAAAGGGCATCACCGTCGCCAAGAGGTCGGTTGAGACTTCTCTTTTATCCTTGGCCCGGATGAGCATCCCGCCGGAAAGACCGTGCTCAAAAACAAAATCACGTATTTCAGTCAAATATTTCTGAAGAATATTCTGACCCGTCAGCCGTTTGGCAGCATTAAGAGCGCCATAACATATCCCGAGATTAGAGATATGAATAAGATCATCAGATTCTCCCCAGATATTTGAAGCAGGTTGCTGCCAATGGTCACATATAAAGTTCACCGCATGCTCGATCAAGCTTTGATATTGGATAACAAGCTGGTGTTCGTTACTTCGTGCCTGGTGCTCCGCCAACATCCATATCCACACCGCTTTGGGCAGAATGTGATCCTCCTTTCCTGTCTGTTCAGCACTTTGTTTTAAAATCTGTTCCGATTGGTTGAATCTCTTTTCTAACTGATAACAGTATGCTCGGAACAATTTACCCATCAAGCTCATTTCGCTCCCTCCCAAAGATTCCGGCAGACCGCCAGCCGGCCATAATTAAATCCATCCTCTGTAGACAGGATAGAGATTGCGGAGACAAATTCAGCACAGGCCCAGGTTAAGGGATTGATAAAGGCCTGTTGCTCATTTTGGGCATCAATGGCTTCTGGCATCAAACCATAACCGTTGGCGTGATCCAGCAGCCAGTTGATTTTAGCTTCATATTGCTCTGCATCACCGATTAGTGCTTGAAACTGGGCACACGCTGCCGTATTAAACAGCCATGGCCCGTGATGGTACTCTTGCTCGGTATAGCCTATACCATGCCCAAAAAATGAAGCATGCTCCAGCAAGAAGCGGTTGTTTTTTTGCATCCTCTCATTCAGCGGATAACCGTATAATGGAGCAAAATATTGCGGCGTATCATATTTTTTCACCACTTCATCGCTATAGGTGACGTAACCATAGCCATATCGCCCCTCATTCTCCAGCCATGTTGATTCTATTCCCTGCTGAATATCCTTAGCCAACTTTCTCCATGAGTCGGCCCTTCGATTATCCCCGTGCAGTTCAGCCATATCAGCGGCAGCCATCAATCCGCCATAGATAAACATATTTGAAGAGGTAATGTAAGCCGGTCCGAATACCCCTTCATTCACTCCGCCTTCCGGCCCGATCAGCCCATGTTTGCCCCGGTATTTTCGCAGCACTTCCACATAAGGTTTGATTTCATCTAACGACAGCAGCCACTCCCCGGTCCGTTGAAAGTAGGTCAGAACATTACGCAAAAAATACCCTTGTGAATCAAGTTGATGGAACACATTGTTATTGGCTCCCTCTCTCGGCTTACCTTGGGCGTCGTACCTTTGGTAAAATTCACCGGTTCCGTCTTTGGTTGCTCGCTGGATAAGATAATCCATGATTTCTTGTGCTTCTTTATAATGGCCGCTTAACAAGAAGGATCGGGCAATCATCATCGCATCCCTCGCATAGTAGCAGGGAGAGCCTTTGGAATAATAATGCCCTGTAATATCTGCTGGTACAAAACCGCCCAATAAGGACGCTTTGAGAGCAATAAGGTTGACATGGTAGTATGAACGGATATGTGAAGGCAAATGGAGACTTTGCTCTACGCCGTTATGCAACCACTGGCGCCAATAGGCTGATGCCTGACTGCGCTCATGGTCCCAGTCCCATAAGGCAGCTTGATTCAGGGACCCCGGCTCCCCTCCTACTGCTATTCCCCAACGGATGCAAACTTGTGAGTGAGCGGGAATGCTTATATCACAGCTTAATGTGACACCGATGAAATGGGAGGTTTGAAGTTCGGCAGGAGTTTCTGTCTCAGTAAGCAAGTTTTGCATAGTTTGCCAAACAAATCCTGTGGGAGACTCCACATTGATGTTAATCTTTTGTACTTGTTCCATGGCTATGATAAGACTGCCATATGGACTGGTCCAGATAACGCCCTGCTCTGTCTTTATTGCCTTCCCACCACCTGGATTCCGCAGGATCACATAACCCCCCGTTTCCAACTGCACTGTTTGGGAGTTTTCATTAAACAGTGTTGTTTCAAAAACAATTTTATTCTTTTCAGTAGCAAACACTTCTTCTTGCCATCCTATCCGCTTGTTGACTTGGGACTTAAACCGGGTTTGGAACAAATAACCTTCCTTAGTACTAGTAGTCTGCGGGTGCTGGTGAATAGGATGAGACTTACCGTTGATCTTTCTGTTGCCAATTTCCAGCTCACCGTTAGGGTGCTTAAGAAAGGTGACAGCGGAATGGATCAGATCATGCTCATAGGTTTGATAAAAGAAATGTTGAATACCCACCCCCTGCCAGTCCACGATACCATTATCCACACCATATAAAGCAGAGGTGTTTTCTCCCCCCACAACGGCAATGCCAGGATAGCGTTGACCGTAAGTCGTCATTGCTCTTCCTCCTTTTGTCCAAACGCCATATAAATAGCATAAGCTAAAAATCCGGCACAGGTGGCAAAATGCTCACCGGTCCGTGAAACACCGGTATGCTCGTCAATACTCTCACAAGCAATGCCGCCGTCCATGGGTGCTCTTAAAATCAGATCTTTGGCCTGCTCCTTCCTGCCAGCCAAAAAGCTGTTGGCAATGCTTAACACCCAGGGATGTTCAGCATGGGCACACCCTAACTCTGCAAAGGCACATCCGGCAAACGCGTAATCATTGACCGGCGAGCGAATCACTTTCACCGTGTTCAGGTACACCGGATCATCAAAGGCACAAAAACCGTAATACGGTAACAGCTGCAAGCTGCCGGGAGGTTCATCATACACATTGAAATGACCGTTTAAATCTACTGACCAAGCATATATGTCTTGGCCTTCATGTTTAACGATCATGTGAGTTTGGATCGCTTGTTTAACACGTTTGGCATTCTCAAGGTATATCTGGGCACGATTGTGCTCACCATGCTTTTTAGCCATATCGCTTAAGATCATATACACTTTCCACACCAGGACATTGTTGTAGGTCAAATATGGATAGGTTATCGGATCATCTGTCGGCTGCAGAAAGGTGTCATACAGGTCGATGCGCGGATGACGGTGTTCCTCCAATTCCGCTATAATCTGCTGCACCGATTGTCGGACATGCGGTTCTTCCAGATAGCCCCAGTCTCCGCTATAGCAAACATAACGGTCTAAGGCAATGATGGGCGCACACAATTCATCCAGTTCAAACCCAGGTTCAAGCACTGTCCCGTCAATGTAGCGGCTGTGAATGCCAATGTTTCGGCGTTGGGTGGTAAACACGTAATCGAGCATCTTCCTGGCCCGTTTCACATCGGTCACCAGAATAGAAGGCAAACTCCACAACAAACTGTCACGGTCCCAATAGGCCGCACTGACGTAATACCTTGGGCTGCGGGAGGTGACCAACACATCTTCTTCCGTATCAAGCGTTTTGCCTGTGGCAAAAAAATAATTGAAAAACAGATTCACATTCATCACTTCGTCAAGGCGCTGGTCTGTCGTGGTCTTTATCCGTTGCTGCAGCCAGTCCAGGGTGGTTCGCTTAACAGTCTGCCAACCTTTCCTGTACATTTCTTTAGCAGCAGTGGCAGCACCAACCTCTTCAAGGCCTAACCCCCAGTAAAAACAAAGAGACATTTGTTGGCCAGGCTCCAATATCGCCTTTTTTAGCAAAGCATATGTCCAACTCTGATTTTCATCTTGTTGATATTGCAATATGTCTAATTCTGTATCAGTGATTGGCGCCAGGGCAAACAAAGGGGTTTCACCTACTAACTCCAAAATAATAGACTGATTCCATCCGCTCTCAAACACGGTGGGACGTGCGTTGATTTCCTTACTTTCGTTAATGGTATGTAAATTTCTATACCAACACCCTTCCAATCCGAACTCTATCGTTTGCTTTTCCGTACAATTCGTATTTGTGACTTGCAGCAGGTAGTAAAAACCCCGTTCACCTACCGGGGCACAGATCTCCCCTTTCCAGATTAAATAATCATGCTGACATATAAATTTGGGTATCCAGTAGGCTTCTCTCTCCCAATACAAAGACGAACTGATCCGTTGCCCGTCGACCCTTAACACAGGCTGCATGAGGGGGCAGTCTCCGGAATGCCCGGCAATCTCAATTAACCCCCTGTGCTTCATGCTGATAAAATTAATATTTTCAATCCTTCCATCTGTATAGAGTGTTGGAATGGAAACTTGCTCATTGCCGGTTGGAATGTAAATGTCAGTCATCCTCAGTTTCATTGCTGCCTCTCCCACCCTTTTTTTAAAAGTGAGAAGAAAGAAAAGAGAGTAACTTCCTCTTTTCCTTCTTCTTTAGTCTTCCATGCTTAATCCAGCAGCTCTTTTAATTTTTTCTCCGCATTAGCCAACGCTTCATCAGGCGTCTTTTGACCCAATTTGACTCGGTCCAGCTCCTCATCGATCATATCTGTCATTTCGCTCCAGCGTTCAATCACAGGAGGCACCACCAGTGTGTCTAAGGCTTCAAATACAATGTGTCTGCTTTCTGGAGGTGTTTGCTGCAGGTAGTCTTCAACCAATGACGGTTCACTGACGGCCGGCAATTCCCAAGCGGCATCAACACGAATTTGGGCCGCTTCCTGACTGGCACTCATAAATTTGATCCATTCCCAAGCGGCTTCAGGATGTTCGCTGTCTTTGGAGATGGCCAGACCGTTGGCAAAAAAGTGGTGCGCTTTCTGCGTGTTGCCAGGTTCCAATACTATATCCCAGTCAAACGGCGCATCTTTAAAGGAATCAAACATCCAAATACCGGTCCGCAACATGGCAATCTTTCCGGCTTTAAACAGGTCTCCGTCAGATTGGCCCGACATGTCTGCATCAGATGGCGTCACCTTATATTTGTGAATTTTGTCGATCATCCATTGCAAAGCTTCCACATTCTCGGGTGTATGCAAGGTGACCTCCGTTTTGTCCTCATTGAAAACGGCTCCCCCGTTCTGGGCAATGGTTTTATAAAATTCCCAAAACTGAACCGGAGCATAAGTCCCCCAGATCCCTTCTTCATGATTGGTCAGTTGTTGGGCAGCCTCCAATTCATCCGCCCAGGTCCAATCGGGTTGGGGATACTCTACACCCGCTTCATCAAACAGATCTTTGTTATAAAAGAGCACCACGTTGGAAAAACTCTCCACCATGCCGTATTGTTTTCCATTGTATTGAAACGCTTCATAGGCACGCTGGTTTAAAGAACCAGGATCAAATTCATGATCATTGGCAATTAATTCATCCAGCTCCAACAGGGCACCTTTGGCCGCGTAGCTGACAAAGTTTTCATAGTTTAGCTCAAAGGTATCCGGTGCATTTCCGCCAGCAATTTGGGTTTGCAAGCGGGTAAAATAATCCTGGAATGAAGCCATCTCATATTTAATCTTGATGTTGGGATGTTTAGCCTCAAATGCTTCAATCATCGCTTGCAAAGCTTGTTCATGGCCTTCACCCGGAGAAAAGGTGAAGTAGGTGATGGTGACTTGTTCATCAGCAGGTACATCTGAATCAGACGGTGTACTTGACTCTTGTGAGCCGCATCCAGCTATTAATCCGGCCAACAGAATGAGAATAGACAAACAGAAGACTATTTTTCTCAATGTGATTTCCCCCTTTTGGATAATAAACAATGAACCGCGTCCCATCTTATCCGACCAACATGTCTCTTTCCTGTCCCTGATCCACCACCCCCTGTTCAACAAAGTGACCATCCTTTTATTCTTTCAGCCCGCTTAAAGTAATACCGCGAATAAAGTATTTTTGGGCAAAGAGATAGACACTTAAAATCGGTATCACACTGATCACCACCCCTGCCATCATCAGGTTCCAGTCTGTCTCCCACCTGCCATGCAACATGGACAATCCCAACGGAAGTGTCATCATGTTACGGTCGCTAATAATAATGAGCGGCCACAAAAAGTTGTTCCAAGATTGCATAAAGGAAAAAACTGCAAGGGTGGCCAAGGCCGGTTTAGCTAGTGGAAGGATGATTTGCCAGTAAACTCTGAAATGGCTGGCCCCGTCTATAAAGGCCGCTTCTTCCAACGACTTGGGAATGGTCAGAAAGGATTGTCTGAGCAAAAAGGTGCCAAAGGCACTGAACACACCAGGAACAATCAGGGCTTGATACGTATCCAGCCAGCCCAGATATTTCATCAGAATAAATTGCGGAATCATCGTGACCTGCGTAGGAACCATCAAGGTAGCCAGGTAAAGGAGAAACAGCGTCTCCCGTCCTTTGAACTGGATTCGGGCGAACACATAGGCTGCCATGGAACACAGTAGCAGCTGTCCGACTGTCGTGAACACGGCAACAATGATGCTGTTCAGTAAAAACTTTTCCACTGGAAACACTTCGGCCACTCTGATGTAATTGTCCAGGCTTATCTCGTCCGGAATCCACTGTGGAGGAAGAACCATGGTTGCCCCTTTAGACTTTAAAGACGTGGAGATCATCCACAAGAATGGGACGATCATGATCATGGCGCCACTGACAATCAACAGATAGAACACCGCTTGTTTAATAATACTGACAATATCAATACTGGAAGTATGGGGCTTTTTATGCGTCTCTAGTGTGGTTTTACTTTCCATAATCAACCCACCTTTTTTGCCATCTCATTTGGATAAAGGTGACCACAAAGATCAGGGCAAACAACACCCAGGACAAAGCGGAAGCATAGCCCATTTGGAAATAACGGAAAGCGTGGTTGTATATTTCCTGAACCATCACCGTGGTTGCGCCTGCTGGTCCGCCTTCGGTCATTATCATCACCTGGTCAAAGACTTGAAAAGAATTGATTAACGAAATCACTAAAACGAAAAAGGTGGTCGGTGCGAGCAAAGGCAGCGTGACATACCTAAATTTTTGCCATCCATTAGCCCCATCAATGTCAGCCGCCTCGTAATAGTTTTCAGGAATTCCCTGTAATCCGGCTAAAAAGATCACCATCACAAAACCAATATCTTTCCACACACTGGTGATAATGATGCTGGGCATAGCCCAGGACGGGTCTTGCAGCCAGGCTGGGCCGTTGATACCGATCAGCGACAGAAAATAATTAACCAACCCGTACGATGGGTTAAACATCCATTTCCAGATGAGAGCCACTGCCACCCAAGACGTGATGACAGGCACAAAGTAGGCGGCCCGGAAAAACACCCTAAACCTTAACCGTCTATTAAGAAGAAGGGCCACGATTAAAGCCAGCACCATAACGGTCGGCAAATAACCCGCAATAAACAGTAAAGTGTTTGTAAGAGCATTAAAAAATGATGGGTCACGCAGCAAGTTTATATAATTGTCTACTCCAACGAATTGAGGTGGTGATAAAAGATCCCAGCTTGTAAAACTAAGCACAAATGACGAGATAATCGGAATGCCGATAAAAAACAGAAAACCAGCTAAGTTTGGCAGTAAAAAAATACTGATGACAGCGAACTTTTTCCATCCCGTATTGCCGACCATTATGTTTCCCCCTTTATCTTGCAGGCGGTTTAAAGGCTGATCGATTTTGCCTTGCTGTCCTTGTAGATGGGAGGTTCAAACAGATGCTTAATCGCCAGCAATGCAGCTCCCATCAGCCAGGCGTCATTGCCCAGTTCGGAAACATAAAAGGTGGTTTCATAACCGCCCTTGGCAAAAAAGTTTCGATTGGCCGTCTCAATGGCATAAGGTAAAAAAAACTCCTGGGCAATCATCCCTTCTCCAACCAAAACAATAGTCTCAGGGTTTAAACTGTTAATCATATTGATCAGTCCCACTCCGAGATATTCACCTGCTCTTTTCAAGAGCTCAAGCGCCAGAGGATCTCGAAACAGGGCAGCAGCCTGATAAACCTCATCAAAAGAGAAGGAACTGCTCCTTAATGCAGAATCCGGGAATTGTGAGATTAACAGTTTCCCTTCTTTGCGCAGAAATTTGTTGGAAGCATACATTTCCAGACAGCCGCGTTGCCCGCAGTGGCACAAATAACCGTTAACTTGAATGATCGTATGGCCGAACTCACCAGCTCCGCCTTGGTGGCCGTAATACAGCTTCCCCTCATTCACAATGCTAGTTCCAATACCCTCTCCAATAGAGAGGCAAATAAAACTGTCATGCGTCCGGCCGTATCCCTTGGCTAGCTCGGCCAAAGCGTAAGCGTTAACATCATTGTCCACATAAACAGGAAGATTAAAATGTTTTTCAATCTCTTTGCTTAAATCCACATTGGTCCAACCCAGGAGTGAGGATCTGATCACTGTCCCTGTCTTGCCATTAACATGGCCTGATACGGCAATACCAATCCCTAATAGCTTTTCAAAGGATATGTCCGCTAAGGACATCAAATCCTTAATACCCTCTGTAATTAACGAAATGACTTGAGGTGCTTTTTCACCTTCCGGAAAAGAAGTAATATGTTTAACCACAATATTGGCATTGAGGTCAGTCAAAGCAAAAATAATGTGATTCACTTCAATTTTGATACCAATCGTATAACCGAATTTGTGGTTAAACTCAAACAGAACGGGCCTCCTTCCTCCACTGGAATCGGCTTCTCCGGTTTCAATCACAAGGCCGTTGTTTAACAAATCGTCGACGATGTAGGTCACAGTTGACAGACCTAAATTTAAAATATGGGAAATGTCCGTCCGGCTGATCGGTCCTTTATTGCGGATCGTCTCTATGACGAGCGAGCGGTTAAGATCTTTGATTAACTGCTTGTTCCCTGTTCTAATATCTGCCAATTTTCTCACCTCAAACTGTGATGTTAGTCTGATTATAACTTACTTTATTCAATGAAACAAGTTAGTTTTCGAAAATTTTATCATTTTTAGGTCAAGGGATCGAATTTAAATTAACACTGGATGGTTATCACGGACTCGTATTTCTCCTAAACAGGCAAATAAAAAAGACCCTTAACTTTGATACACAGTCATAAGGATCTGTTTAATTATCTAGACCAAAGTAGCGTAATAATGTGTCAAAGATCGGAACAAAAAACATGTGCTTAAATGTGCTTATCTATCTTTCTTTATTCTAAGGTATTTAATTCTTAGTCTGGCATATTGTAAAGCATCATTAGTAGTATTAAAAACACAAAAAATTGAGTAGGAAAATATAAAAATAAATAATGTCACGATAATTATGGGTTGTTTATAGTTTTGATTCTCTTCGAGATTATATAAAGTAAAAAAATATAGAGTAATTTCCCAGATATTTCAGGAGGGAGCAGAAAATATATTAATATACTATTCCGGCTAGCAAATGACAACAAACATTAAAAGGACCCTCTCCCCGACACAGAACGGGCACAAGGGTCCTTTTATAGTGATATGTGAGGGGTGACTAAGCTTGCTATGCTTTTACTTACGCTTCAAGTTATAGAAAGCAGCTTTACCGGCATATTGGCCGGTGATATCCAGCTCATCGGCAATGCGCAGCAGCTGGTTGTATTTGGCCACGCGGTCGGTGCGGGATGGAGCACCGGTTTTGATTTGGCCGGCGTTGGTAGCGACTGCAATGTCAGCGATGGTTGTGTCTTCCGTTTCACCGGAACGGTGGGAGATCACAGCCGTATAGCCAGCGCGCTTGGCCATTTCAATCGCGTCAAACGTTTCAGTGAGGGTTCCGATTTGGTTTACTTTAATCAGAATGGAGTTACCAGTGTTGGTGTCAATACCGCGCTTCAGACGCTCAGTGTTCGTGACGAACAGGTCGTCTCCCACCAGCTGCACTTTGTCCCCGATAGCTGCTGTCAGCTTGGCCCAGGATTCCCAATCATCTTCGGCCAGGCCGTCCTCAATGGAGATAATCGGGTACTTGTCGACCAGCTCTTTATAGAAGCTGATCATCTCATCAGCGGTGTAGGAGACACCTTCGCCAGCCAGCTCATATTTGCCGTCTTTGTAGATTTCCGTCGAAGCCACATCAATGGCCAGGAACACATCTTCACCGGGACGGTAACCTGCTTGCTCAATGGCGGCAATAATGGTTTGGATGGCTTCTTCGTTGGACTTCAGGTTAGGCGCAAAGCCGCCTTCGTCACCCACAGCAGTGTTTAAGCCTTTTTCCTGCAGTACTTTCTTCAGGTTATGGAAAATTTCTGTGCCCATGCGCAGGGCTTCAGCAAAGTTGTCAGCACCGACCGGCATGATCATGAACTCCTGAAAGTCCACGTTGTTGTCGGCATGTTTACCGCCGTTTAAGATGTTCATCATCGGCACAGGCAAGGTTTTGGAATTGAAGCCGCCCAAGTACTGGTACAACGGTAAACCAACCTCATTGGCAGCGGCATGGGCGACGGCCATGGAAACACCCAGGATGGCATTCGCACCCAGCTTGCCTTTATTGGGGGTGCCATCCAGTTCAATCATCAGGCGGTCAATGGCCACTTGGTTGGTGGCATCCAGGCCAATCAGTTCGGGGGCAATCACTTCATTTACATTTTCAACAGCTTTTAAGACGCCTTTGCCCAGGAAACGGCCTTTGTCATTGTCACGCAGCTCGACCGCTTCATGGGCACCGGTGGAGGCACCGGAAGGCACGATGGCCCGTCCGAAAGCACCGGATTCAAGATAGACTTCCACCTCAACTGTCGGATTGCCGCGGGAATCCAACACTTGACGGGCGTAAACATCACTGATCATGGACATGTTAAAGTCATCTCCTTCACGATGGATATTTTAACAATAGTATTTTACAAGCATCCTATCACAGCCACTAGGGATCACGACATACAGTGCTTAGGCTTGCGATGAAGAGGTTCATCGTCTGCCTTGTACACTATTTCTTGATTAACGTCTTGCCTGTCATTTCCTTCGGCTGAGCCACTTGTAACAGATCGAGCAAGGTAGGGGAGATATCGGCCAAAATACCGTCATCTCTTAAGTTCAAGCCTTCTTTGGTGACAATAAACGGAACCGGGTTGGTGGTATGGGCCGTATGGGGATGATTGTTTTCATCCAGGATCATATCCGCATTGCCGTGGTCCGCTGTGATCACAGCCACACCGCCCTTGGCCAGTACGGCATCGACCACTTTGCCCAGACATTCATCCACCGCTTCCACCGCTTTGATGGTCGGCTCCAATTTACCGGAATGGCCCACCATATCCGGGTTGGCAAAGTTGAGGATGATCACGTCGTGCTCATCAGAGTCGATCTCATCCAGCACCGCATCGGTCACCTCATAGGCGCTCATTTCCGGCTTCAGGTCATAGGTGGCCACTTTGGGTGAGTCAATCAGCACCCGCTTTTCACCGTCAAATTTCTTCTCCCGGCCGCCGCTGAAGAAGAAGGTGACGTGCGGATATTTTTCCGTTTCAGCGATGCGCAGCTGTTTCAAGCCGTTTTGGGTCAGTACTTCCCCCAGCGTGTTATCCAGGTTAACCGGTCTGTAAGCCACATAACCGTTTACCGTCTCACTAAAATGGGTTAAGCAGACATAGAATAAGTCCTTGGGAAACTTCTCTCCCCGGTCAAAACTGCGGAAGTCTTCGTTGGTAAACACTTGTGAGATCTGAATGGCCCGGTCCGGTCTGAAATTGTAGAAAATGACCGCATCCTCGGAACGGATCAGGCCCACCGGCTGATCCTGTTCATCCACAATAACCGTTGGTTCCACAAACTCATCATAAATACTTTTTTCGTAAGATTCCACAATGGCTTGAATGGGATCACGGTAACGGGGGCCTTCTCCGTAGACCATGGCCCGGTACGCTTTTTCCGTCCGGTCCCAGCGCCGGTCTCGGTCCATGGCATAATAGCGGCCCTGGATGGTGGCCAGCTGGCCCACGCCCAGTTCGTCCATTTTGGCCAGCAGCTGTTCAATGTACCCTTTGGCACTGTCGGGAGCCACGTCCCGGCCGTCCAGGAAGGCATGGACATACACCTTGTCCACTTGTTCTTTCTTGGCCAGTTCCAACAAGGCGAAGAGGTGGTCAATATGGCTGTGCACGCCGCCGTCTGACAGCAAACCGTACAGATGCAGGGCTGTTCCTTTTTCTTTGACATGGCGCATCGCTTGATGAAACACATCATTTTCATAAAAGTCCCCTTCTTGGATGGCCTTGTTCACACGGGTTAAATCCTGGTACACAATCCGGCCTGCCCCAATGTTTAAGTGCCCCACTTCTGAATTGCCCATTTGTCCTTCCGGCAGCCCCACGGCTTCTCCTGATGCTTTTAATGTGGTGTGGGGATAGTGCTGCCAGTAGCGGTCAAAGTTGGGGGTGTTGGCTTGGGCAATGGCATTGCCGTGGGTCTCTTCCCTGAGGGCAAAGCCGTCCAAGATGATTAAGGCGACTGGTTTTGGTCTTGTCATGCTGTTACCCCTCCAATAAACCTATAAAGGCATCCGGTTTCAAGCTGGCACCGCCCACCAGTGCCCCGTCGATGTCCGTTTGCTGCATAAATTGGGCAATATTGTCCGGCTTGACGCTTCCCCCATATTGGATGCGAATGGCTTCAGCAACGTCTGGGGAAAACTGTTCAGCCACCACCTGGCGGATATAGGCGATCACATCATTGGCTTCTTCAGCCGTCGGTGTTTGGCCCGTGCCAATGGCCCACACCGGTTCGTAAGCAATAACAGATTGTTTTACTTGCTCCCCGGTTAAGTTGGTCAGGGCTTTAATCACCTGACTGCGGACCACCTCTTTAGTTTGGCCTTCTTCCCGTTCTTCAAATGTTTCACCCACACAAATAATGGGGATTAAGCCATGCTTGTGGGCAGCATGGGCTTTCAGATTGACGCTTTCGCATGTTTCATTAAAGTACTGGCGGCGTTCGGAATGACCCAGAATCACGTATTGAACGCCCAGCTCCTTTAACATGACCGGGCTGATTTCCCCGGTAAAAGCACCCTGTTCTTCAAAGTGCATGTTTTGGGCGCCAATGCCTACCTGCTTGTCCTTGGCCCACTCCACCAGGGCAGGCAAATCCACAAACGGTGCGCAAATCACTGTTTCGATTCTTTCTGGATCAGGCAGTTTATTCTCGATGGACCGGGCAAAGTCCACAGCCTCATTGACTGTTTTATGCATTTTCCAGTTGCCAGCGATAATCGGTTTGCGCATGGTCTCCCCCTCCTTACTTATCTTCCAGAGCAGCAACACCCGGCAAGATTTTACCTTCCATAAACTCTAAGGATGCACCGCCTCCGGTTGAGATATGGCTCATGGCATCAGCCAAACCGGCCTGTTCAATGGCCGCAGCCGAATCTCCGCCACCGATGATGGTCGTGCCTTGGCAGTCAGCCAGTGCGGTGGCAATGGCGTTGGTGCCGTGGGCAAAAGGTTCCATCTCAAACACACCCATTGGCCCGTTCCAGATCACCAGGTTGGATTCCAAAATAATGTTGCGATAACGTGCCCTTGTTTCGGGCCCGATATCTAATGCTTCCCACTCGTCAGGGATGCTGTCAATGCCCACCACTTGGGTTTCGGCATCTGCAGCAAAGCGGTCCGCTACGACACAATCGACCGGCATCAGGAAGTTAACGTTGTTGGCTTTGGCTTTTTCAAGCAGTGATTTGGCCAGTTCAATTTTGTCTTCTTCCAACAGTGACTTCCCGACCGAATAGCCTTGCGCTTTGATAAACGTGTAGGCCAAGCCCCCGCCAATTAAGAGATTGTCCACCTTTGTCAGCAGGTTTTCAATCACGCCGATTTTATCCTTCACTTTGGCCCCGCCAATAATAGCTGTAAAAGGACGCTCCGGCTCTTCCAGGGCACCGCCCAGCACATCCAGTTCTTTTTGCAGCAAGAAACCGGCGACGGCGGGCAAATGGTGAGCCACCCCTTCCGTGGAAGCATGGGCGCGGTGGGCCGCACCAAAGGCGTCATTGACATAGACGTCAGCCAGTTGGGCCAGCTGCTTGGCAAACTCAGGATCGTTCTTTTCCTCGCCAGGATAAAAGCGCACATTTTCCAAAAGCAGCACCTCGCCCGGCTGCATGTTGCCGATTTGCTCCTCCACTTCTTGTCCGATGGCTTCATCCGCTTTATACACTTCTTTGCCTAACAAATCGGCCAAACGTTTGGCCACCGGATCCAGGCGCAACTCTTCTTTCACTTCGCCCTTAGGCCGTCCCAGATGGGAAGCAAGAATAACAATCGCTCCTTGCTCAAGCAAGTAATTAATGGTGGACAAAGCGGCACGGATGCGGGTATCATCCGTAATCCTCTCCCCGTCCAACGGCACGTTAAAATCGACGCGGCACAACACGCGCTTCCCCTTAACGTCAATATCTTTCACGCTTTTTTTGGCCATATGTACCCTCCTTACACCGCACAACATTATGTATGCGAAAGAGGAGAACGGTCATTCTCCTCTTTGCTGCTTAACACACTATTCAAATTATAGACCTTTACCGGCGATATATTCAACTAAATCTACCACACGGTTGGAGTAACCCCATTCATTGTCATACCAGGCAACCACTTTGACCATGTTGTCTTCAATCACCATGGTAGACAAGGCATCCACCGTGGAAGAATGGGGATCGCCGTTATAGTCGGAAGACACCAGAGGCTCTTCAGAATAAGCCATGATCCCTTTCAACGGCCCCTCAGCCGCTTGTTTTAAAGTGGCGTTTACCTCTTCGGCTGTGACGTTCTTTTCCAGTTCAGCCACCAGATCGACAACAGAAACGTTAGCCGTAGGCACGCGCATGGCAAAGCCGTTCAACTTGCCTTTCATTTCAGGCAGAACCAGGGCTACTGCTTTCGCTGCACCGGTCGTCGTAGGAATAATATTTTGTGCAGCAGCACGGGCCCGGCGGTAATCCTTATGGGGCAGGTCCAGGATCTGCTGGTCATTGGTGTAGGAGTGTACAGTGGTCATCATGCCGCGGCGCACCCCGTAAGTTTCATGCAGGACCTTGACAACCGGTGCCAGACAGTTGGTGGTGCAAGATGCATTGGAAATCACATGATGGCTGGCCGGGTCGTACTTTTCTTCGTTGACGCCCATGACCACATCAAAATCAGCGTCCTTGGACGGGGCAGAGATGATCACTTTTTTGGCACCTGCTTGCAAGTGCTTGGACGCATCCGCTTTGGCAGTGAAACGTCCTGTACTTTCCACAACCACTTCTACGCCGAGTCCGCCCCAAGGGAGCTTGGCCGGATCCCGCTCGGCAATCACTTTAATCGTTTTACCGTTCACAATGAGGGCATCGTCGGTATGCTCCACTTCCACATTCAAACGGCCATGCACACTGTCATACTTCAGCAGATGAGCCAGCATTTTGGCGTCAGTCAGGTCGTTGACTGCCACCACTTCCACATTGGGATTGTTCAGTGCCGCGCGGAACACATTGCGGCCGATTCGCCCAAAACCGTTAATACCTACTTTTGTTGCCATTGTGATTCCTCCTCTTAAAAAATAATGTGGTGATAAAGATTGCTAAAAGCTGTTTGCTTTGCAAAAACGGTTTATATATACTGAAGCATTTCCCGTGCAGCCCCCTCATCCGTAATGAGGCAATCATGCACGCCATGCTTAAGGAACGCCAAAATCGCTGGTGCTTTATCCTGACCGCCGGCAACGGCAATGATGTGTTCAGCTTGTTTGATATCTTCCAGCTTTAAGCCTACGGTTTGAATTTTATGTACAATGTTGCCGTTCCGGTCAAAATAGAAACCAAACGCTTCGGCCACGGCCTGCTTGTTTTTCAGCTTGGCCAATGTTTCAGGGCTTGCTTTGCGCCGTGTGGCCATAGTGTTAGCTTCTCCAATGCCGTGAATGACAATGCGGGCTGACTTGACAAGCTTGATGATCTCCTGGATCTGTTCATCATGCAAAAGCGATTCATAGGCTTCTTCACTGAGTTGGTCGGGCACATGCAACAGACGGTACTGTCCGCCGGAGCGTGCCGCCATTTGGGAGCAAATGGTGTTGGCCTGATACTCCACTTTTTCGCCCAATCCCCCTCTGGCAGGCACATACAGCAACGTGCGCAACACCGGATGGGGGGTCATTACTTGGGCCACCGCTTCCATGGTGGTGCCGCCAGCCACAGAGACGACTGAGTGGGGCTCAGCCCACTGTTTCAACTGCTGCACTGCTGCCCGGCCCAAGTCATTTTTGACCCACGTCTGGGTCAAACTATTACCAGCAACCACAATCACCTTGTTTAATCCAAGCTGTTCTTTCAACTGGTGTTCCAGGTGATTAAGACCGAACCATTCACGGATCACGTCTTCCATTTTTCTTACCACATAACTGCCCTCTTCGGTCAAGGTCATCCCTGCCGGAGAAAAGGCAATGAGCCCTTGTTCCTTAAGAAAATCCGTTTCCCGCCGTAACACCCGCTCAGTTAAACCGACCAGTTGAGACAAGGTGCGCCGGCCCACCGGCTGCACAGAATGGATCACCTTAAGGACGCGATGGCGCCTTTCCAGCACATCTAAGAGATCAGGCACCAGTCTTTGCTGTAATTCTAACCATTTTTCCAGGGTCTGATCACCCCTTTCCAGGATCCACCAGCAAACCGGGACGTTATGTGTCCCTGTGTGACTTATTATGTCCCGATAAGGGTAAAAAAATAAGTTCCAACTTCATTATAGCAAGTCATGTATGAATTGCAAGCCTGTTGTATCGGCCGGAGAAGGGATGATGAAAATCCCCACCGTAATGGTGAGGGCTGTTCGTATCTTTTAAACTGGATTAGAGATTTTCTTTTTTATACTGGGCCTCCATCTCCCCCTTAAATATTCAACACTCCACAGGAGCGCTAATGAAAAAATAATCACGGCTCCCGTCATGTAAGTCATTATTATTCCATGATGTAAGCTCATAATCATATAGCTAATTAACGGTCCGAAAGCTGCACCGATATCTAAAAAAACAGTATAGCAGGTTATTACTCTATTTCTATCGGTCTGTTTCGCTACATCAGAAGCCAATGCGTCACTTAGAGTTGTTAAAATGGTGGCAGACACTTGACCGGTGAGAACAACAGCCAACCAAATATAAATTGCAAAAGCAAATGGAATAAGTAAGAACGTAAAACCAGCAATTGTTAAAAAGGCAACAAACAGAAGTAAGCGGCCGTATTTTCCATCCGAATATTGGCCAAATTTTGTAGCTAAAAATGGTTCCCATGCCCAGCGAATGCCTTGAATAATACCAGCTAATGCAGCTGCGCCGACAGTAAATCCTAATAAGCTAATGGTTTCAGAATAATGGGAACCGATGACTAGACTTAATGTAGAGGCTAACATTCCTTGGAAAAGCAAAGATAGAAGCAAACCGCTGATAATGACCTTTACTACAGAGCTCGTGATCCACTTTCCCCATTCATTTTTTTCATTCCTATACTGTGTTAACTCCTCTTGTTTAGTTTTTGGAACTGAATAATATACCAGTGGCATAGCAAAGACCGTTATGAGCCCAAAAAAATGGCAACAGCCTTTATTCCCACTACGCCTACCAATATTCCGCCAACCAACATTCCGAACAAACTTCCAAGCCGGTATAAGCCATTATATGTACCCATTAACTTTCCACGATTATGATCCCCCGTACATTCAAGGACTGTAAACATTCCTCCAAGGCGTAAAAAACTCCAGGCAATGCCCCAGAGACAACGCAATATGATCCAGATTACTAAACCCTGTCCAACGCCATACCCTACAGTGGTGACAATAGCGATAACTACTGCAATACACAAGCCGGTTCTTAATGAAATTTTTCTATAAAACCAGCCTACGAATGGGTTGATGGGAATTCTGATTAAGCGATTTAATGACAGGATCAAACCAACTTCCCATAATGATACCAGGCCTACTTCTTTATAGTAAATTGGCAAGGCTATATATAACATTGAGTCACCGGTTAAACAAATGGCAGTAATAATTGAAACGGCAACAACGGGTTGGATACCATTGTTCGTTGATGCAGTATGCTTTCCAGTCATATAGTAAGATCCTCTCGTTATTTATATTCTCTATTTTATCACAACTTCAATTTTTAATAAAAAAACCCAGCAGAGCCATAGTTTAGGTCTGCTAGGCTGTTTCCGACACATATTTTTCCATTGTTCCTTGTCATCCACTCGTTACTTATAATCCGATTCGTACCATACTATTTCATCCAAAATGGTCTCCATCCGGGTTTCAAACCCATCACCATACTCAGGCGGATAATGGTAAATCAACCCAAACACACGCTCGTTGTGTTCAAAAATGGACACTTTGCCGATCATATTGTTTTTGGAAATGCTAAATTCTTGGGCTGAGAATCCAAACCGCCTTGCCTGTGACGGCTTAACCGTAAACCCCTTCTCCTCAAGCTGGTTTTGAACAAAATCCGCCATCTCCTCTACTGATTCAATTCCATCTTGAGCCAATATTTTCAGCTTGGCTTTGTACACCTTTTGCCTACCTGGATTGAAGTAGACAAGCAAGGCATTTTCTTTATTTTCAGCCGTCATATCTTGGGGAATATAGGTGTAAAAGCCCAACTGTTTCGCCTCATGGAGGTGAAGTGTGATTTCCTCCTCCATCCCCTCAATCATGATCGGCACCGTTTTGGTTTGAGGCAATTGTTGTGCTTGGCTCGCAACTGATGCTGGAAGCAGCAGAGCGGTGCGTGGGGTGTCAAAACCCAGGCAAGAAAGACTAAATACGGTTACGAGCAGCATGGTTTTTATGCTTTTCATTGGGCAGTCCTCCAGTCCGGAAACTCTGGTTAAGCTAACATGTTTTAGTATGAACCAAACTAGTTTGAATATGTGTACATGATTAGATTTCTTTGCGGCGGCTGGAGGAAAGAATACCCAGTTCATCCCGGTATTTGGCCACTGTGCGCCTGGCAATATGAATCCCTTTGTCTTGCAAGTATTGGGCAATTTTTTGATCCGATAAAGGCTTGCGCTTATTTTCGGCGTCAATTAATTGTTTGATCATTTGTTTAATTTGCACGTCAGAAGTTAATTCACCATCTTTTTTGGCAATTCCTTGGTTAAAGAAGTACTTTAACTCATATAATCCCCGGGGTGTTTGCATATATTTTTGATTGGTGGCTCTGGAAATGGTGGACTCATGCATGCCCAGGGCTTGGGCCACTTCCTTCAGTGTTAAAGGTTTTAACGCCGCCTCCCCTTCCTCAAAAAACGCTTTTTGCTGTTCGACAATCACCTGGGTGACATTCAAAATGGTTTCTTTCCGCTGCCTGATGCTCCGTTTCAGCCATTCATATTCCTTCACTTTTTGTTCCAGAAACTTTTTGGCCTGCTTGCTTTCTGCTAACATCAACGCATACTCCCGGTTAAAATGGATGCGTGGCAGTACGCTGTCATTGGCCTGGAAAACAAACGTACCATCAGGCAAACGCTCCACAAAGACATCCGGTACAATATATTTGGGCTTCTGGGATAAGAACACACTTCCCGGCTTGGGTGAAAACGACCTGATCCACTCCACACGGCGCTGAATTTCATCAAGGGTGGTGCCAAATGTCCTGGCCAGCAGTGTATATCGTTTGGCAGCAATATCGGTCAGGTGGTTTCTGATCAGGGTTTCACACAGCTTATCTCCCTGATAAGGGCTGTGGCGGAGCTGAATCAACAAACACTCCTCCAGATTGCGGGCACCGACGCCGTACGGTTCCAGCTGCTGCAACAAGGCCAAACAGGCCTCCCATGTGGACCGGGAACAGGGCTGGTTGGGAGCCATAGCGTCATAATCCGCCTCAAGGTAACCATTTTCATCCAAATTGCCGGCCATAAAAATAAGAATCTGTTTCTCCTCTTCTGTCACCTGCAGGTAGTGAATCTGTTCCAAGATATACTGTAGCAAAGTGACCTCTTTTTCGGCATAGTAATCGATGGGGTTCACATATTCATCTGTAGCAACTGCATATTCGGAGAAATAATCCTCCTCTGTATCCTCCCACTTAGAGGAGGGAGCTTCAGTCTGCACCAAGCTTTTGATCAGCTCTGGCTCCTCAATCTCTAAAAGCGGGTTTTTCTGGGCCACCTCCTGCAGATAAGGAATAAGGTCCAGTGCCGGATATTGAAGGAGGGTAATTGCCTGCCGTAATTCAGGTGTCATGGCCAGTTTTAATTGTTGTTCCTGAACCAGGCGAAAGCCCATGTCCATGGTCTGATCCCCCCCAACGATTGTCTTCTTTATGTCTATTGTACTAAAACTTTTGTGAAACGCTTACATCTATATTTAAGGTAAATATCTCCTGTCTTATGACTGTTTTTTCAGATTATTTTTATTACTATGGATGTTTAAGAAGCTGTCAGAACGCAGAACGATAGTTAAAAAATAACCTCCTGTCAGCCTGACGCAACAGGAGGATGTAGCCTATGTAAAACATAACCAACTGTCATCATTACAATGGTGCACCCGGAGGGATTCGAACCCCCGCAAGACGTGGCTCCGGAGGCCACCGCTCTATCCGGCTGAGCTACGGGTGCACAATATTCGTTCAGCAGATTGAGTAATCTGCAACACTCATGTGCCACAGTTGACATGCATCACTAATTATACGACATCACTCTGCATTTGGCAAGTGCCTATTTTTGGGGTCGTTATAAAAACAAGCCCACCAATCCACACTATAAGTGTTCAGCTGCTAGGAAAGGAAGTGACCTGAAAATGGAAGACATCCAGTATCCTCCTGCTGACCTGCATCCTCACCTTTTGGAAAAATTGAAGTCGTTTGAAGAAGAGATGCGGCAGCAGACGGGAGAAAATATTGTCCTCATTGCTTATGAAGAGCAAAAACAGCCGAAAAGATGAAGTAAACCGCCCGAGCTAAAACGGGCGGTTTTACTGCAGTCAACACCATCAGGCCACTCAGTTAAAAGGCCGTTACATCACTAACTGCTTCTTTCACCGCTTGCAGTTTCCTGTCCGCTTCTTGCAGGGAGTCTCCCTTCACGCCAATGTACAGCTTTAATTTGGGTTCCGTTCCTGAGGGACGAACACATACCCAGCTCTCATCCTGCAAGATAAACTTGAGCACATTGGAAGCGGGAAGGGACAACGGCTCCTCCCTGCCCAGAACAAGATTTTGGCGCCGTTGTGACTGATAATCCTCGATCACTGTGACGGGCTGACCGGTCAAAGTGCGGGGTGGATCTTGCCGGAGTGTGGCCATCGTTTGTCTGATCTTTTCCAGGCCTTCCCGTCCTTTTAAGGTGACAGAGATTAAATCTTCCCGGTAGTAGCCGTACTGCTTATAAAGGGCCAACAGAGCCTCATACAAGGTCAACCCTTTTGATTTATAGTACGCCCCCATTTCGGCAGCCAGAAGCACAGCCTGGATGGCATCTTTGTCCCGGACTTCATCACCGATCAAATAACCGTAACTCTCCTCATAGCCAAAGAGAAACTGACGGTCACCCGTTGCCTTAAACTGCTTAATTTTTTCCCCAATAAATTTAAAACCTGTCAGGGTGTCAATCGTCTCCAAGCCAAAGTGCTGGCCAATGACCCGCCCTAACTCAGAGGTGACGATCGTTTTACAGATGGTATGATTGGCCGCCAATGTGCCTTGGGCATTCCTCCGGGTCAGGATATAATTCAAAAGCAGGGCGCCAGTCTGGTTACCAGTCAAAACACGATAAGTGCCTTGATCATCCCGGACGACAATGCCCATCCGGTCAGCATCAGGGTCGGTACCCATAATGATATCCGCTTCAATCAGCTTTGCCTTTTCAATGGCCAAGGCAAAAGCTTCATGCTCCTCCGGGTTGGGTGAAGCCACCGTGGAAAAATCAGGGTCGGGAGCCACTTGCTCCTCCACCATGTATACCTGTTTAAAACCGGCTTCCTTTAAAACGGCCTGCACAAGTTTAGTCGCTGTTCCGTGCAAGGGGGTGAACACAATCTTAAATTGCTCACTCATCTCTCCGATCAGCTCCGGCTCTAGAGAGAGAGAAGTCACGTAGCGTACATAATCCCGGTCAATCTGCTCATCCAGATAGACCAACAAACCTTTGTCCAGCGCTTCCTCTTGACTTGCCACCGGGACAGACAGTTCGTCCTCCACCTGGGCAATCATGGCCATCAGTTGTTCGGCATCCTGCACATTCAACTGGGCCCCGTCCGGACCGTACACCTTATAGCCGTTGTATTCGGGAGGATTGTGACTGGCCGTGATCATAATGCCTGCATCTGCCTGCAAACGTCGCACGGCAAACGATAACTGGGGTGTGGGGGCCAAATTCGGAAACAGAAAGGCTTTGATCCCTTGCTGGGCCAGAGTCAGGGCTGCTTCCAGGGCAAAGCGGTCCGAGTGATGACGGCAGTCATAGGCAATAACCACACTTGAGTCAGCGTGATGTTTCCCGGCCATTGAAAAGTTATTGTCTCTTTCAGGGTTTAAATCCCCTGATTTTCGGTTATGTAAATAGTGTGCCAATCCTAAGGTTGCCTTACGGATTGTATAGATGTTCATGCGGTTGGTTCCCGCCCCGATTTCCCCGCGCATTCCCCCTGTTCCGAAAGACAGGTGGGTATAAAAACGCTCGGCGATTTCAGCCGGCTGATCCTTGATGGCGCGCAGTTCCTCATACAGCGCGGGCTCAAGATCAGGGGCATTTAACCAACGCTGATAACGCTCGTTTTCCAGGCTCATGTGGCACTCTTCCTTTCCATGAATCACCTTAATGAAGTGAAATGACGTGTGCTTCAAGCTTTAACGTCCACCGCTAATGTTTTAATTGTACCATTTTCTGAGTGATTTTTCATTTGACCTTTTTTGACCTTTTGTAGTATGATAAAAGTGGAACACTGATTAACAGATAGAAAAGGAGGCTATCATTATGCCGTTAATCCCAACAGTAATTGAACAGACCAATCGCGGTGAACGCGCCTATGATATTTATTCCCGTCTGTTAAAAGACCGGATCATTTTCCTGGGGACGCCCATCGATGATCAAGTGGCCAACGCCGTTGTGGCCCAGCTTTTGTTCCTGGCTGCTGAAGACCCGGAAAAAGATATTTCCCTGTACATCAACAGTCCTGGAGGCTCTATCACAGCCGGGATGGCCATCTACGATACGATGCAATACATTAAACCCAAAGTGAATACCATCTGCATCGGGCTGGCAGCTTCCATGGGCGCCTTCCTGCTGGCAGCAGGGGAAAAAGGCAAACGCTTCGCCTTGCCCAATGCTGAAGTGATGATTCACCAGCCTTTAGGAGGCACCCAAGGCCAGGCTGCAGACATTGAGATCCATGCTAAACGGATCTTAAAAATGCGGGAAAAATTGAATAAAATCTTGGCTGAGCGGACCGGCCAATCGCTGAAGCGGATTGAAAAGGATACAGACCGGGATCACTTCATGTCCGCCGAAGAAGCCAAAGCATATGGCCTGATCGATGAAGTGATTACCCGTACTCCAGAAAAATAAGGACTTGGCAACCTTAAGGAATACCTAGACACAAAAAGAGTGATGGCTCTCGGGCTATCACTCTTTTTGTACGCTCATGGTCTAATCGCCCCGGCTGGTTTGGCCTCTGTTACGCTTCCTTGGAGACAAACTCGGTCAGGGCCTGGATGGCCTCCTCTGCATCATGTCCTTCGGCAGAAATGGTAATATTGGTTCCTTTGGCAATGGCCAGGCTCATAATACCCATAATGCTTTTGGCATTGACTTTCTTATCGTCTTTTTCAACATAAATATCGGCGGCGTAACGGTTTGCTTCCTGCACAAACAATGCGGCTGGGCGCGCTTGTAATCCCGTTTTTAATTTCACCTCTACTTTTTGGTGAACCATTTACCTTCCTCCCTTATTAGCAATTCTTAGCAACACTTTATTTTTATTTATTATAACGTTATCTTCATGCGGCCGCAATTTGATTTGAGCCCTTTCCTCCCTATCTGCCTTCCAAAGGCAGGCCCGTGCTTTTAAGAACCCGCCCTTAACTTTGAGGCGATTGCTTCCAGCTTGCGCAAGCGGTGATTGATGCCTGATTTGGACACTTTACCGCTGGGCAGAAGCTCACCTAACTCTTTCAGGTTGACATCCGGATGTTCCAAACGGACCAAGGCAATTTCCTTCAGCTTGTCCGGCAGGTTATCCAGGCCGATTCTTTGATCGATCAGCATGATATTCTCAATCTGGCGCATGGCTGCGGCAACCGTTTTGTTCAGGTTGGCTGTCTCACAATTGACCAGTCTGTTGACAGAGTTGCGCATATCTTTAACGATCCGGGCGTCCTCAAACTGAAACAATGCTTGGTGGGCACCGATAATATTCAGAAACTCGGTGATCTTCTCACCCTCTTTTAAATACATCACATATCCCTTTTTGCGCTCGATTAGCTTGGGATACAACTTAAAATGACGGCACAGCTTCACCAGAGCCTGGCCGTGCTCGGCGTAGCTGGTAAAAATCTCTAGGTGGTAGGAGGAAGATTCAGGGTGGTTAATAGAGCCGCCAGCCATAAAAGCGCCCCTTAAGTAGGATCGTTTGCAACATGTTTTTTTGACCAGGGAAGGGGATATGTCCCGTTTCATTTCAAAACTGGGAGAGATAATCTCCAGCGCCTCCAAGATGTCTCTGGCTCCCGCAGATAAGCGGACTATGTACACATTATTCTTTTTCAGGCGCATTTTTTTGCGCACCAAAAGTTCTGCCGGAACTTGAAACAGCTTTTTCAAAGAGCTGAAAATGCGCCGGGCAATAGCTGCATTCTCTGTGCTGACATCCACCAGCACCCGGCCGCCGGAGAGGGAAAGGGAGCCATTCATACGTAAGAGGGCAGCCAGTTCCGCCTTCAGGCAACAATCTTTCAATTCTAAACTTGTCAGCTCTTTTTTCGTTAGCGATGCAAAAGACATGATGGTTCTCCTCCCTCGGACAGCTACCCGTGTAAACAACGAAGCACAATCTCCGTTACCTTCCGGGCATCATGCCTTAAATAATCATTAACCATAAACAGGCGGTCTTCAATCACCTCAATGTTAAACGGGTCCAGGCTCCCGGGCTGGTACACCACAGGATACGCCTCTTCTTCCTCGTATTTTTTTAAAACAGCAGGCGGAATATGACCACAATTAACGACCACTTTATGGAAGACAGGCTGGCCGATGTGCTCATAGATCGCAGTGACATGGTCTCGTACGGTATACCCATCGGTCTCCCCGGGCTGGGTCATCACATTACAGATATAAATCACCTGGGCTTGGCTCTGTTTAATCCCCTCTTGGATGCCTGGGACCAACAGGTTGGGCAAGACGCTGGTATACAGGCTTCCGGGCCCGATGACAATCAGGTCGGCCTGTTTCACCGCTGCCACTGCTTCGGGTAACGCTTCAATATCTTCAGGAATGAGGGACAGACGGGCAATCTTTTTCTTGGCTTTGGGGATATTAGACTCCCCAATCACCACAGTGCCATCCGCCATTTCAGCCCTTAACCTGATGCTTTGATTGGCCGCCGGTAACACAGTTCCCCGGACGGCAAACACGCGGCTTAAGGTTTTAACAGCGGTGACAAAATCGCCCGTTATTTCTTGCATGGCAGCAATAATCAAGTTGCCCAGGCTGTGGCCGGCCAGATGGTTACCGTTTTGAAAGCGGTGTTGAAAAATTTGCTGCAAAAGCGGCTCCCGCTCAGCAAGAGCCAGTAGCACATTGCGAATATCACCTGGTGGTGGCATTTTCATTTCTTCCCGTAATATTCCGGAGCTCCCGCCATCATCGGCCACGGTGACGATGGCGGTTAACTCAAGATCCGCTTTCTTTAAACCGCGCAGGATCGTCGACAGCCCGGTTCCGCCACCGATGGCCACCACCCGTCTTTTCCTCGTTTCCAATCGGTTCATCAGCACACCTCGTTTAAGACTTATCAATATCCCGATGGGTCACCTGAGTATAGTAATCAGCGGCAAAATAGTCCCGGATATGTTCTGCCAGGGTGACCGAACGGTGCTTTCCTCCCGTACAGCCGATGGCAATCACCAGCTGGCTTTTCCCCTCCCGTTGGTAATGGGGCAGTAAAAAGCTGAGTAACTCTTTTAATTTATGCACAAACTCCTGCGTATCGTTCCACTTGAGGACATAGTCGGACACATCCTGATCCAGTCCGGTTTTGGGACGCATCTCCTCGATATAGTGGGGATTGGGCAGAAAACGGACATCAAAAACCAGGTCGGCATCGATGGGAATCCCGTATTTGAAGCCAAAGGACATCACGTTGACAGTAAAGGTATGCCGGCCCTTGGAAAAGCACTGTACGATTTTTTTGCGCAATTGGGCCGGCTTTAGGGCGGAAGTATCAATGATGAGCTGGGCCCGCCCTTTCAGCTCCTTCAACAGTTCCCGTTCCTGCCTGATTCCTTCCAGCGGCAATCCTTCGGGCGCCAGCGGATGACGGCGGCGCGTCTCTTTGTACCGTTTGACCAGTACCTCATCACTGGCATCCAAGAACAAGATTTGGTAGTTAAACTGGTCATTCACCTTTAATTGATCCAGCGCCTGGAATAAGGCATCAAAAAATTCTCTCCCCCTGAGATCCATCACCAAAGCCACTTGATTCATTGTTGAAGCCGACTGTTCAATCAGTTCCAAGAACTTTGGAATCAGCACCGGTGGCAGGTTATCTACACAAAAGTAGCCCAGGTCTTCCAGAGCTTGAACGGCCACCGTTTTTCCGGCCCCAGACATCCCCGTGATAATCATTAATTCGATTCGATTTGGCTGCATATGCCTGCCCCTCCTACTCATAGGAAATCAAGTCATAGTCCGGGGTGTAACGAAACTTGAGAATCAGCAGTTCATCGCCCTCTTGTTCCAATATATGTTCAAAATAGATCTGATCCCCTTTTGCTTTGGGTAATCCGGCCACTTGCCGGCGGGGCAACCAGGCCAACTGACCCTCAGGAGAGTGTGCCAGCACTTCTCCTTCGTACCGGTCACAGACAAAGGTGAACATCATCCATTCATCCACATGTTGCCCATTCTCTTCAATCAGAATGGTAAAAACGCCTTTTAAAGCAGGATCTATCAGGGTAATGCCTGTTTCTTCCTTAAATTCCCGCGTTACCGCTTCGCGGATGGTTTCTCCGCTTTCCATTTTTCCGCCCGGTGCAACCCACCATCCACGGCGGGGCTTTTGCAACAGGAGGACTTCATCTTGTTCGCGGTCGATCAAGATACAGTTAGTTACGCGTTGCACCTGTCTGTCACTCCTACATATAGTTTACCATATCCAGCATATCACCAAAGGGGCAGATTATCAAAAAGTAACGTTTGGGCAAAAAAGAAGGCACAGGATTTTCCTGTGCCAAAAAGAGAATTTATATTAAAAGGGGGTCATTACGTATCTATAGTATATCCCCTTTTTATTACAATTATATTACAAACAGGTAAAAAAACTGTTACAATTGTGGACAATCTTCGCCATATGTCGTTTGTTTATCGCCATGGGCCACTGATTTAGGCTTTGTTGGCTGCTTTTAAGCGCTCATTTAACTCTTCCACATAATGCTGGGCACTCATGGCGGCAATGGAGCCGTCCCCGGTGGCCGTGACGATTTGGCGCAGTGTTTTCTCCCGCACATCCCCTGCGGCAAAAATACCGTCCACTTTCGTTTTCATCTCTTCATCAGTGACAATGTACCCGTCTTCATTAAGGATACCCAAATCTTTAACCACATCGGAAATGGGATCCATACCGATGTAAATGAACACACCATCGCAGGGAAACTCTCGCTCTTCGCCGGTTTGGGTATGTTTCAGCCGCACACCGCTCACTTTGTCCTCGCCCAAAATCTCCTCCACTGTATGGTTCCATATAAAATCAATTTTATCGTTGTCAAAGGCGCGTTGTTGCAGAATAGGTTGGGCTCTCAGTTTGTCCCGCCGGTGCACCACTGTCACTTTGCTGGCAAATTTGGTCAAAAAGTTCGCTTCCTCCACGGCAGAATCACCACCACCCACGACAACCAGTTCCTTGCCTTTAAAGAAGGCACCATCACACACCGCACACCAGGAGACACCGCGGCCGGAAAGACGGTCCTCACCGGGCACGCCCAGCTTACGGTATTGAGTACCGGTCGCCACAATCACCGCTTTAGCCTCGTACACCTTATCTCCTACAATCACTTTTTTATAAGGATCCCCGTCTTTAATGCTTGTCACATTGCCGTAGCTGTATTTGGCCCCAAATTTTTGGGCGTGCTCAAACATTTTCATGGATAAATCAGGGCCCAAAATGTGATCATAGCCCGGATAGTTCTCTACATCTTCCGTATTGGCCATCTGCCCCCCTGGCTGTCCTCGTTCCAAGAGCAGGGTGCTCATGTTGGCTCTGGAAGTATACACAGCAGCGGTTAACCCTGCCGGTCCGGCACCAACGATGATCACATCGTACAGTTGATCAGCACTCATGACGTCCACACTCCTATCTGACTCATTGTTCGGTTTGACACCCTTACTATTAGCTTAATCTTTTTTTCCTACACTGTCTAAAGAAATGCTTTGCTGTAAGAGTTCCACATTGCGGGAGAGTGTAGAAACGGAGACACCGTATTTGTGAGCCATCTCTTTTTTCAAGCAGGGATGATTGTTCAAGGACAAGACGACATATTCCACTGCTGCTGCCCAGGCTTCCGGCTTCTTGATGATCGGCAATCGCGGATAACTGAGGCGCAGGAAATGGGTCCAGATTAGATAGGCTTCCTGTAAATACTGCTCATCACCGGGACAGGTCATATGCTGATCCAGACAGTCCGCCACTTTGCGCCAGTGACCAATCCAACGAACGTTATCTGTTGCTTCATGTTCAATGGCAACCCCCATTTGACGCAAGACAAACAAAGCCAATGCCTTAAGGTAATCTGTCTCTTGCGGATCTTGCAGCAGAGATTTTAACGCTTCCTCCACTTCCTGATCAGCAAACAGGGGCAGCGATTGGATCACCTGTATTTTGGTTTTCACATCGCCATGTTTCAGCGCCCAAAAAATGGATGAACGAATCATAGGGTCATTCATCACTGATTGGGGCAGCCGACCGTTAGCAAACCATTTGTTTTTCCGCCACTGTTCAGCGTAGGGCAATTGATAATGATAGGGGAGCCTGCGTCCGCTGTGCTTAATTTCAGGACGTTTCATCAACTCAAGATAATAGTCGGCCACTTCTCCCTTGGGGTCCAGCGTTTGAACCTTTTTCCAGGCTGCTTCAGCTGTCTCCCAGCGTTTTGTATTAAAGGCAGCCACTGCCAAATAATGATAAAGAATCACCTCATCCTGCAACCCTCGGCGGGAAAGGATAGAAAACAGTTCAAAGGAACGTTCATCTTCACCCAGAATCCCCAGAGTTGTCGCCAGCTTGTAATGATGATCGAGGTGTATGGGCAGTACCTTTTTTAAACCATTAATAATGGCTTGGGCCCGATCATGCTCCTCCTGATGGGTTAAAAAGACAGCCAAATTGCAAAGGGCATGCAGATTGCTGGCGTCTTCTTCCAAAATGCTGTCAATCGTGGCTAATGCTTTTTCCCATTCGCCCAAATAATAATAGGACAGAGCCAGATTATTGCGGGCAGCAAGAAAGGAGGGGTAGGTTGCCACCATCTCTTCCAGTATCTTTGTCGCCTCTACAAATTTGCCCTGCTCCAGACACAGGCGTGCTTGCTCATGCTGCTCAATCATGCGGTATTCTTCGTCCAATTCTTTGGGTGCCCGTTCCAACTCAAAGCAAATATAATCCAGCAATTCCTCCGCTTCCTCACTGTAGGCCCCATCCGGTTCCTGTTTGAGGTACGTCAGCACATAATGCTCCGCCTGTTCCATGTCACCCATATGGGCAAAATTGTTAGCCAGATAATAGTAACACTCATGTATCGTATTATCCACTTCATTGATCACTTTAAACAGCCAGTAGTTGCTTTGGTCATACTGTTCCAGCTCCGTGTAAACAGCAGCTAAATGAATCAGATATTGGGGATGATGGGGATCACATTGAACACAACGTTGAAAGTATTTCAAGGCACGCTGAAAATTGCGGCGCGCCAAATGGCGCAAACCCCGTTCAAAAAAGAAATCAGCGTCAAACGGTACAGCAATGATGTTGTTTCTCTTTTGAGTCTGGTTAGTCTTTGGCATAGTATCCCCCAAATATGAATCTGTTTGCCAAAAGTATATCATAAATAACTTGCTTTTAATAGCGCGAGCACTTACGAAACTTGTATAATAAGGCAATCCACATATATTTTGTAGACATAAGGAGTCATCCCCATTGCTCTATTCAAGATTTGGGGAGAGACTCCGTTTTTCATTCCTTAAACCGAATGAAAGTCGGTAAATAGAAATTTTATAATATTGATTAGCTTAATCGGATTTGCTACATTTTAAGTATAAATTGACTTGCAAAGGAGTGCACATCATGTTTAATAAAACTGTTCCCATCAAACAAAGGAGGCTAAGCGGCTGCTTCGTGCTAATCCTCATCCTTTCACTGTGTGGGCTTTCACTTTTTTACGGGCCTCCTGTCAAAGCCCATACCTATTTGGAAAGCTCGACGCCCGCTGATGGAGAAACAGTGGAGGAAGAGATACAGTCAGTAGAATTAACTTTTGATACTCAGGTTCAAGATGTCATTAAAGTGGAAATTATTTCGGATGCCAATAACGTAATAGATATTGATAAGTTACAGTATGATGGCCGACAAGTGATAGCTTTCCTGCCTCACACCTTGGATAACGGCCACTACACGGTTAACTGGGAAATTGTCAGCGAAGACGGCCATATCACCAACGGGGCTTTTAGCTTTACCGTGGAGGCTGACATGCCAGAGAGTCCTGAAGAGGGAACTTCTGCAGATGATCCTGACACAACAGAAACAACTGAAGAATCTGCAGGGCCTGAGGCAGATGAACAGGTAGCACCAGATGGAGAAGGCACATTGGAAGAGGATGTGCAGCAAAACGAAGTGGATCAAAACAACTCCTTTCTCCCCTGGCTGGGACTGGTACTGGTGGTTATTGCTGTTGTGGGGTATGTGCTGTGGAGGAAACGCTCATGACGGTTATCATCAGCAAAGGGATAATGTATCTTTGCCTCGCTATTTTAATGGGATATACACTTCTTAACCTGATTCCCCCGACACGGAAACCTGTCATCCACGTTTCCCGCCGGATCATAGGAGTGGTCATCCCGTTGCTGGCCGCTGTATTATTGATCCCCATTGTTTCCTTGTCCCGTTATGTTGCACAGGAAACAGGGGAGCGGTTTTGGCCCATTTTTCAAAGCATCTTGTTTTCGTTTGAAATGGGCAAGGCCTGGCTGATTATCCTGCTGCTCTTAAGCGGTCTGGCTGTGCTTTATTTTTCCAGGCTCATGGAGAAGTACACCTCTCTCCGCTACGTTGCTTTCTTCCTGATGCTTGGCGTTGTTTTTGCCCAGGGATGGGCCAGCCACCCTTCCTCAGTCGAAGGACTGTTGGGCTTTATTGCCCAATCGTTTCATGTTCTGGCAATCAGTCTGTGGATAGGGGGCCTGTTAATTGTAGCTTGGTTTACCCCCAGGAACACCGAGTGGCTTCCGTTTCTCTTTTGGTTTACACCACTGGCGGCAGGCTGTGTGGGCATCATGATCATCACGGGTGTGACCATGATGTCATTTATCACACCTTACCTGGCAGAGTCCCTTATCCTGCCTTATGGACAAACGCTCTTAATTAAGCATATCCTCATTGTTCCTGTGTTGTTGTTTGGCCTGATCAATGGTTTTCTCCTGCGCCACCGCCTCAAAACTAACCCCTCATTTGCGCCACAGCGCTGGATGAGGGCTGAAAGCGGGCTGGCCCTCGGGGTGTTTGCCGTGACAGCTTACCTGACCGAGCAAGCACCCCCACACGAAGAGATAGCCCGGACATTCCAGTTTACCGGTGCCTCTCCCTTATTCGAATGGTTTTTTCCCCAAGTCATTGAGCCCAGCCAACTGTCGTTCGTATTCAGTTGGTGGACCCTGATCGGCCTGGTTGCTTCCCTTATCTTTATATCAATCCTTCTGCTGGGAGTAAGAGTTAAGTCAGTTCTTCTGTCTTTTGCCAGTGCTGTGCTGGTGGCGGCCAGTTTATATGTGGCCGTGATGCTATCAGTAGACATCCAGCAACCTCCTGCCGGGCAAGAAACCGGCACAACTGAGTATATCGAGTTCGGAGGTTCATTTTGCCACTAACATGAATTGCAAGCGCGTCTGTTGAGGCATGGGCATCCTTGACAGCGCTTGGCCCCAGGCAAACGATAATAATAACAACATGTCTTGCGTTGCCGCAGCCCTCCATCGCTTCCCTGACCTGACTCCTCCCAGTATTGAGCCAGTGGATTGTACTCCGTTCCAAATAAAGCTGCTGAGGCCGTGAGCAAAGACTGAAAGTCCTCCCGTGCCCGTTGTCTGACATCCGGCTCATCAGCCGTTAACAGGTGTTGTTCATATAACCAAATCACATACAGCGCCGTATTTTCCCACAAGACAGCCGGTGAAATGCCTGTGAGGCGGTTCAGAGCCGTCCACACTTTGGTCACATGTTCAGCAAAAAGGGAGCGGATAAAAGCCGTACGCTGCACCTCGCGGTCAGCTGAGAGCATCAGCACCGTGCCATGGCGCAGTTTAAGCTTTGGCAGCCACATCCCTTGTTCTGCACTTGATTCCACCCAAACATTCCCGGGCCAAAGGGGGAGTAATTTGTTAAAGCGGCTCATGGCATACAAAGCCGGCACCAAGACTAAATAGCTGTAGCGTTTGGAAAATTGTGAAGCGGTCACGACCCGGGAAGGGGATCGCAACAGTTGGGATACCTCTTGTAAATAGGCTGCTAACTGCCCGGGATGCAGTAAATCACTGGCTTTAATTCCTGACGAAACCGAGTTGTGGGATAAAGGATTGTAGCGAAACCGGGCGGCAAGCACCTGTTCTTCTTCAGGCGTGAGCCGTAATCTCATTGTGTCCACGTCTCCTTTGCTTTTTTCCCTTCCCATAAGGTACGCAGAGGGGTGTGCCATACAGCGGATCAGTGATTACCTGGCAGGACAAGCCGAACACTTTTTCCACCAACCCCGGCGACATGATCTGTTCAGGTTCTCCCTGGGCAAAAATCCCCTGCCGATACACAGCAATCATATAATCGGCATACCGGCAGGCCAGGTTCAGATCATGTAAAACCATGACAATGGTTCTGCCCTCGCTCCGGTTTAAGTCATACAATAAATCCAAAATTTCTATCTGATGGGCTAGATCCAGGTAAGTAGTGGGTTCATCGAGCAAAAGAATATCGGTATCCTGGGCCAGGGACATGGCAATCCAGGCCCGCTGACGCTGCCCCCCTGATAATGAATCCACCTGCCGCTCGGCCAAATCAGTCAGATTGGTGGCGGCCAAAGCTTTCTGAACCGCCTGTTCGTCCTCTTCCGACCATTGTTTGAGCCAGCTTTGATAAGGATAACGTCCCTGCTTGACAAGCTGCAGGACAGTCAATCCTTCAGGTGCAACAGGTGTTTGGGGCAGTATGGCCATCTGTTTGGCCACTTCTTTAGTAGACAACGAGGCAATGTTCTTGCCGTTTAACAACACCGTCCCTTCTCTCGGTTTCAACAGGCGTGCCAATGAGCGGAGCAGCGTGGATTTCCCTGATCCATTGCTTCCGATCAGCACCGTAATCCTGCCCTCAGGGATGGACAGATCCAAGTTATTAATCACTGTCGTTTCTCCGTACCCCAGGGTTAACCTTTTGGTCTTGAGCGATGGCATAAAACTCTCCCCCTTTGTTCTCAAAAGTACTGCTCTTTCCTGTTTGGGCATTGTTTAGTGCTGACGCTGGCGAAAAAGCAAATAGATAAAATATGGTGCGCCGATGGCAGCGGTGAACACGCCAGCCGGGACCTCAAGCGGAGCAAACAGCGTGCGGGCGGCTAAGTCAGCCAACAGGACGATTAATCCCCCCATTAAAGCAGAAACAGGAATTAACACCCCGTAAGCGGATCCGACCAGGCGGCGGGCCATATGGGGGGCCATTAATCCGACAAAACCGATGCCTCCTGCAAAAGCGACAGCACCGCCAGCCAAGGCTGTGCTCAGGGTGAGCAGAATCAGCCGCTCCTTTTGGATCGCGCTTCCCACTCCTTTGCCCACCTCGTCTCCCAATTCTTGCACATTCAGATGGCGCGTCCGGACCAAGGCCAGCACCCCCATGGCCAAAACCCAAGGCAACAAGGTGAGCACCTCCCGCCAGTTGGTGCCATGCACACTGCCTGTAATCCATATATTAGCCTCTGTAGCCCTGTAAATCGGCCCCAAAATCATCATCAACGTTGTCAAGGCCTTCATTGCGGCAGCCAGGCCAATGCCGATCAAGACCAGCCGCAGCGGAGAAACGCCCTCCTTCCAGGCTAAGATATACACCAGAAACCCGATCAGGAAAGCACCTAAAAAAGCGGCCAGCGGCAACCAGTTGATACTCACTGTCAAGGCATTGCTCCTGTCACTAAATAGGGTAAAAAATGTGACCACAGCCACCGAAGCTCCCCCGGTAATGCCGATAATATCGGGGGAGGCCAAAGGGTTGCGAATAATCCCTTGTAAAATCGCCCCTGACACCGCCAGAGCGGCTCCAGCCAATATGGCCAGCATAATCCGCGGCAGCCGGAAGGAGGTGACCACCAGCCGCTCCATTTCCGTGCCGTAACCAAACAGGGCTTTTAACACATCGAGAGGATGAATAGCCATTTGCCCCATGCCCATGCTGACCAAGGCGGCAAACATCAGCACGACAAACAGAATGGTGATGACCCATAAGGCTTTTTTATCAAAGAGATAAGATAGGTGACGTTTGCGCAGAATGACATATTTGCTCATGTCTAACGTATCCCCTTGCGTGCCAGATAGATAAGAAAGGGCGTGCCGATCAACGCAGTCATCACCCCTACCGGAACTTCGCCAGGCATGATCACGTAGCGGGCGGCAATATCGGCAGCCAGGAGCAACATGGCTCCCAGGAAGGCACAATAGGGCAGCAGCCAACGATAATCCACCCCGACCAGTCCCCTGGCAATATGGGGTATAACCAGCCCGACAAAGAGGATGGGGCCGGCCACAGCCACAGATCCTCCGGCCAGTAATACCACAAGGAGCACAGCCATTCCCTTCACCAGCCACACCTTTTGCCCCAACCCCCGGGCCACATCATCCCCGAGATGTAAAGCATTCATCTTAGGTGCCAGCAGCAGGGCGCCGGTCCATCCGCCCAACATGTAAGGCAGAACTGTGATCAATGCTTCCAGCTTGCGCCCTTCCACAGAGCCGGCCAGCCAAAATAGCACTTCCTCCAAGGCCCTTTCATTTAAGACCAGCAAACCCTGGGTCAAAGAGGAAAATAAAGCGGCCATGGCAGCGCCGGCCAGCGTTAATTTAATGGGTGTCAGTCCGTCACGGCCCGCTGAACCTAGTATGTATACCACGACTGCTGAGAATGCGGCGCCAGCAAAGGCAATCCAGGTAAAGGCTGTTAACGAAGTGGTGGAAAAAACGGACACAGCCACAACAATGGCAAATCCGGCACCGGCATTGATGCCGAAGATACTGGGGTCAGCCAGCGGATTGCGGGTAATCCCCTGTAAAAGGGCTCCCGCTACAGCCAGGCTGGCCCCGACCGCTGCTGCAATCAAAGCCCGGGGCAAACGGTTTTGCTGGACAATAATATGTTCATTGGAACCGTTATATTGCGTAAATGCTTCATAAGCCATCCCCCAGCTGATCTCCGTTAATCCATAGACGATGCTGCAGCCGATCAATATCACAACAAGAACAGCTGCTATGAATAACCCCAAACATTTGCTATATTGACTCTGCAAGATCCCCGGCATGCTGTCACAACTCCTTAGCTTTAGTCTAGGAGAAGTGATAATCATTGTCAATGATAATGAGAACTTTTTTCAAAAAACCATTGACAATTCCCTAGTCCAGGAGTAAGATACTGAATTGTAAATGATATTCATTTTCAAGTATGGTTTCCTGAACCAAAACTGACACCAATAAAGAGCAGCGGTATGATGTCAAGAGACTAATTTGAACAAAATCGCTGCTTTAACGGAGGTGTAGCGAAAAAAGGCAATAGGAAACTAAGCCCAC